>NZ_JAVCWM010000007.1:0-328726 GCF_030846495.1 Massilia scottii
CAGCGTATTGCGCGCCGCGCCGGCGATCCGGCGTCAGGCCAGCCCGCGCGCGGCGCGCACGGTGCGTTCGTCGGCGCGCCGGCGCACCAGTGCGCGGTTGCTCGACGCTTCGTCGCGCGCGTTTTCGCGGTGCCAGAGATGAAACACTTCCGTGGCAAAAGCGCCATCCTTGCGCTGGATCCCGGCGTTAAACAGGCGCACCACGAAGTCGGCATCCTCGTGTCCCCAGCCCTCGAAGCTTTCGTCGAAGCCGTTGACCACCTCGATGTCGGCGCGCCAGGCCGCCATGTTGCAGCCCTTGATGCGGCGCCAGCTAAAGCGCTTCTGCGCCCGGCCCAGGTCCGGCAGTTTGAACAGCAGCTGCAGCACCTTGTTGATATGGCCACGCGCGCGCAGCGCCAGCTTCTCGCCCAGCCCGAGTGCGTGCAGGTCGCGCCGGTCGGCCAGAACGCGCTGGGTGAACGCTTCGTCGAGCAGGATGCGGCTGCCGGTGACCATGAAGCCCGGCTGCGCCAGCATGCGGTGGCGCGCAACGAAGTCGTGCTGGGGAATGCAGTCGCCATCGAGCAGCAGGATGTATTCGCCGCGCGAGGCCAGGATGCCCTGGTTGCGCGCCATCGCCAGGCGAAAGCCCTGGTCCGGCTGCCACGCGTGGCGCAGCGGTACCGGCGCGCGCTGTTGCAGGCGCGCGACGCAGTCCCGGGTCGGATCGCCCGAGCCGTCATCGGCGATGATGATCTCGAAGTGGCGGTCGCTCTGCGCGAAGCACGCCTCGACCACCGCTTCCAGCGCGTCCGGCCGGTTGTAGGTGGCGATGATGATGGAAATGAGTGCGTCCTGCCGCATGGTCAGGTTCCGGTGGCCGGGGCCGGGGCCTGGGCCGGCTGGCGGGAAAAGCGCGCGCTCGCATACAGGGAGCCGGCCAGCAGCAGGAACCAGTACGCTTCCGTCACATCCCATAACAGGCTGTTGAACGAGGAACTGACCACGTAGATCGCCCATAGCAGCACCAGCGCATCGGCATGGAAGGAGCGCACGGCCAGGGCAGGGCGCAGCAGGCTGCCCAGCATGGCGAAATACAGCAGCAGGCCGGGCAGGCCAAGCTGCGCGCCGATCAGCAAAAATTCGCTGTGCGGCTGGTGGCGCGTTTCGGCCAGTTTGTCCTCCGGCCAGTCCTGGCGCGCGGTCGGCGCATACACTTCGGCGAACGACCCGGTTCCCAGGCCTGCCAGCGGATGGGCCACGATGATGCCGGTGCCGGCCCTCAGGTAACTCATGCGCAGGCCGTTGGGCGAGCGTTTCTGGTCGGTGCGCACTTCGGTGATCAGGTCATCGGTGCGCGCCTTGAAGTTGTTCGAGCTGGCGTAAAAGCCGACGAACAGCAGCACGATGGCACCCACCCCGAAAATCGTGCGCAGCACCGTGAAGCGCACGCGCAGCAGG
The DNA here is from genome assembly GCF_030846495.1 of Massilia scottii. Classification (NCBI taxonomy): domain Bacteria; kingdom Pseudomonadati; phylum Pseudomonadota; class Betaproteobacteria; order Burkholderiales; family Oxalobacteraceae; genus Massilia; species Massilia scottii. Next base: position 1,444 of record NZ_JAVCWM010000007.1, read on the forward strand.
AACAGCACCACCATGCCCACGAACAGGGTGACGTAGCCGGTCCGGCCCTGGTTCAGGAAGATGATCGGCACGCTGAACAGCACCCCGGCCACCAGGCACGCAACGCGCGCCCGCGCGCCCTGCACATAGGTCGCGCCCAGCATGCTGACCACGGTGGCAAAACTGAGCAGGATGCCGATCGTGATGTGGTTTTTGAACGAGAACGCATCCTTGGCGTCGCCGATGCGCCACCAGCCAAGCCTGGAGGTCGGCATCAGGTCGTGCCAGACCAGGTAGTTCGAGGTGGCCAGCACGGTGGCGCCGCCGAGGAACGCGGCCAGCGCGCGGGCCGGCATGGCGCGGTCGCGCATGCTCGTGGCCACGGCGATGGGCAGCACCAGCAGGCGCGCATATTTTTTCAGCGCCGAGACGATGTCGGCCTGCGGCCCGATCGACCAGCTCGCGCCGATGGCCAGCAGCGCCAGCAAACCGAGGGCCAGCAGCGCCGGCGGCGTGCGCACGGCGGCCCGCAGCGGGGCGCTGGTGGCCAGCGCGCCGGCGAAGCACAGCACGCACAAACCGGCAAAGACATTGGTCAGCCAGGTGGAGAACGGCACACAGAACAGCGTGAGCAGGAGCAGGTACTGGACCGCGCGCTCGAGCCGGGAGATCGGAAAAGCGGGAGAATCTTGCATCGTAGCAATAGCCTTGTTAAGCGACCTGGGTCGTGCATGCCGCGCCTGGGGCGTGGCGATACCGGGGGCAAGCGCCTTGCGGCGCCGGCCCCCTGAAATTTGTTCGCCATTTTACAGTACCGCCTCTGGCGGACGGCTAGCGCGCCGGTGCGAAGGCGGCGAAGCGCCGCCTCGCTTGTATTTACATCGTCTCCGCGATGTTGTTATGGCCGCACGCGGACCGCCTGTGCGAGAATGTCGGGCCTCCGGTACCGGCCGCGTCTTAAGATGGCGGCATGCCGCAACCGCACATGGCTTGTAGCCTGAACGCGAAAGAAAACGATGGAAAATAGTGTCATAGTCCGGCGCCTGCTGGCTATCGTCAAACCTTACCGCGCGCGCGCGCTGATGTCGCTGCTGGCCATGGCCGGCACCGCCGTCACCGAGCCGGCGCTCGGCTATGCGCTGCAACTGCTGATCGACAAAGGCTTCGGCCCGAACCGGGTCGAATTCAGCCTGTGGCTGGTGCCGCTGGTGCTGCTGTCGATTTTCATCGGGCGCGGCATCTTCACCTTCTCCACCGCCTACCTGAACAACTGGGTGATCAGCCGCGTGCTCAACGACCTGCGGCGCATGGTGTTCGACCGCTTGCTGCGCCTGCCCGTGGCGCGCTTTCACGAAGAATCGACCGGCAAGATCATCAACGTCGTCATCGGCGACGTGCGCCAGGTGGTCGACATGATCAATTCCGTGTTCGTCGCCTACGTGCGCGACTCGCTCGTCATCGTTGGCCTGCTGCTGATGCTGATGTGGACCAACTGGAAGCTGACCCTGATCGCCCTGGTGGTCATGCCCGTCACCGCCGGCATCGTGCGCACCACGGCCAAGCGCATGCGCCGCCTGAGCCGCGACAACCAGCGCGTGACCGCCGAGATGACCCAGGTGGTCGAGGAAGCGGCGCGCGGGCACCAGGTGATCCGCGTGTTCGCCGGCGAGCGTTACGAGCGCGAACGCTTCGAACAGCGCAGCAGCGCGCTGCTCGGCTTCTCGCAGCGCATCACCGTCGCCAGCGCCGCCACCGTGCCGATCACCCAGAGCGCCACCGCGCTGGCGGTATCGGTGGTGATCGTCATCGCCATGTCATCCGGGATGACGCAGGGAGAATTCATCAGCTTTATTACCATGATGCTGATGCTGCTCGCGCCCCTGAAGTCCCTGGTGGGCGTGAACGGCCCGCTGCAGCGCGGCATGGCCGCCGCCGAAACGGTGTTCGCCATGATCGACACCCCGGTCGAAGCCGACCCGGGCAAGGTCGTCATCGAGCGCGCGCGCGGGCACCTGCAGCTCCAGGACGTGCTGTTCCGCTACACCGACAACAACCCGCTGGCGCTTAACGGTGTCACGCTCGACGTGCTGCCGGGGCAGACCGTGGCCCTGGTGGGCATGTCGGGCGGCGGCAAATCGACGTTTGTGAACCTGGTCACGCGCTTTTATTCGCCGCAAGGCGGGCGCATTCTGCTCGACGGCGTGCCGTATGAAGACATCACCCTGCAAAGCCTGCGCGCGCAGCTGGCCATGGTCAGCCAGAACGTGGTGCTGTTCGACGATACCCTGGGCGCCAATATCGCCTACGGCGCCGAACGGGTCGACCTGGCGCGCCTGGCCGCGGCCATCAGGGCGGCCCACCTGGACGACGTGGTCGCAGCCCTGCCGGAAGGCGTCAATACCCCGATCGGCGAAAACGGCATGCGCCTGTCGGGCGGCCAGCGCCAGCGCGTGGCCATCGCGCGCGCCATCTACAAGGACGCGCCGATCCTGATCCTGGACGAAGCCACTTCCGCCCTCGACAACGAATCGGAACGCGCGGTGCAGGGCGCGCTCGACACCCTGATGGCAGGGCGCACCACGCTCGTCATCGCGCACCGTCTCTCGACCATCGAACGCGCCGACCGCATCGTGGTGCTCGACCAGGGCCGGATTGTCGAAGCGGGCCGCCACGACGAGCTGCTGGCGCTGGACGGCATGTACGCCAACCTGTACCGCCTGCAGTTCGCCAACAAGGTGGAAGCATGAGCATTGGCCGCACCCTGATCATCTCGCCGAACTGGATTGGCGACGCGGTCATGGCCCAGCCGCTGCTGCAGCTGCTCAAGCAGCAGCATCCGGCGCGCCCGATCGACGTGCTGGCGCCGCCCTCGGTGGCGCCGGCCTGGCGCGCCATGGCGGAAGTCGACAGCGTGCTCGAAACCCCGTTCCGCCACGGCGCGCTGCAGCTGGGCGAGCGCTGGCGCTACGCCAAGGTGCTGCGCGCGCGCGGCTACGTCGACGCCTACGTGCTGCCCAATACGATCAAGTACGCGCTGATCCCGTGGCTGGCCGGGATTGCGCGCCGGGTCGGCTACAAGGGTGAAATGCGTTACGGGCTGCTGAACGTCGTGCATCACGACGACAAGCCCAAACGTCCGATGGTGCCGTTTTACGCCGCCCTGGCCGGCGCGCCGGGCGCCGCGCTGCGGGCCGACGTGCCGCGCCCGGCGATGCAGGTCAGCCAGGAGCAGATTCTTGCGGTGCGCGCGCGCCACGGCATGGGCGGAGCAGGGCGGCTGGTGGTGTTTGCCCCCGGCGCCGAATTCGGCGCCGCCAAGCGCTGGCCGGCGCGCCACTTCGCCGCGCTGGCGCAATCGGTGCGCGAGCAGGATCCGTCCGCGCACATCGCCTTGCTCGGCTCCCCCAAGGACCGCGAGGCCTGCGCCGAGATCACGGCCCTGACCGGGACCGACGGCATCCACAACGTGGCCGGCGCCACCTCGCTGGCTGAAGCCATTTCGCTCATTGCCGGCGCGGCCGCGGTGGTGGCCAACGATTCCGGACTGCTGCACATTGCCTCGGCGCTGAACCGGCCGGTGATTGCGCTGTACGGACCGACCGATCCGGACCACGCCCCGCCGTTTTCCGACATCGCGCGCTCGATCTCGCTGCGGCTGGCCTGTTCGCCTTGCCGCCAGCGTGAATGCCCGCTGGGCCACCACGACTGCATGGAAAAGCTCGAACCTGCCATGGTCTGGCATGAGCTGCGCCAAATGTGAATCCGTGACGGCGCCGTGGGAGTAAAATCTTAACGCGATGCTGTTTTTGACAAGGTTAATTGATGAATCATCCCGTCATTCCAATCGTGGCCCAGGGCAGCAGCCGCCAGCGCAAGCGCCAGGCGCCCAAGGGCCGCCGCGTCGATCCGCAGGCGCTGCTGGAAGTGCAGGCATTGCTGGGCGTGCAATCGCGCCAGCGCGACCTGCTCATCGAGCATCTGCACAAGATCCAGGATGCCTTCGGCTGCCTGTCGCACGCCCATCTGGCGGCACTGGCGCAGGAAATGAAGCTGGCCCAGGCCGAGGTCTACGAGGTCGCCACCTTCTATCACCACTTCGACGTCGTGCGCGAAGGCGTCATGCGCGACAGCGACAGCGCGCCGCCGGCGTTGACGGTGCGCGTGTGCGACGGCCTGTCGTGCGACATGGCCGGCGCGCGCGACCTGATCGAACGTCTGCCCGCCATCCTGGGCGCTGACGTGCGCGTGCTCGCCGCGCCCTGCGTCGGCCGCTGCGAGCAAGCCCCGGCAGCCGTGGTCGGCCAGCACCCGCTCGCCCATGCCAGCTGCGACACGGTGGCGGCCGCGGTGGCGCACGGCCACACCAGGCACGCGCCCACCGGCTACATCGACTACGACAGCTACCGCGCCGCCGGCGGCTACGTCCTGGCGCGCGAATGCCACGACGGCCAGCGCGATGCCGAAGCGCTCATCACGACCATGGAGACATCGAGTCTGCGCGGCCTTGGCGGCGCCGGTTTCCCGACCGGGCGCAAATGGCGCATCGTGCGCAACGAGCCCGGTCCGCGCCTGATGGCGATCAATATCGACGAGGGCGAGCCGGGCACCTTCAAGGACCGCTACTACCTCGAACGCGACCCGCACCGCTTCCTCGAAGGCGCGCTGGTGGCGGCCTGGGTGGCCGGCGTCGATACCATCTATATCTACCTGCGCGACGAATACCACGGCTGCCGCGCGATGCTGGAAACCGAACTGGCGCGCCTGCGCGCCGATCCGCCGTTCCAGTCCATGCCCGAATTGATCCTGCGCCGCGGCGCCGGCGCCTACATCTGCGGCGAAGAATCGGCGATGATCGAATCGATCGAGGGCAAACGCGGCATGCCGCGCCTGCGTCCACCGTACGTGGCCCAGGTCGGCCTGTTCGGGCTGCCCACCCTGCAGCACAACTTCGAGACCCTGCACTGGGTGCGCGCCATCGTCGAGCAGGGCGCCGACTGGTTCAGCGGCCAGGGACGCCACGGCCGCAAGGGATTGCGTTCGTTTTCGATCTCCGGCAGGGTACGCGAACCGGGTGTCAAGCTGGCCCCGGCCGGCATCACCGTGCAGGAACTGATCGATGAATACTGCGGCGGCATGGCGCCGGGCCACCAGTTTTACGCTTACCTGCCGGGCGGCGCATCCGGCGGCATCCTGCCCGCCGCGCTCAATGCGATCCCGCTCGACTTCGACACCTTGCAGCCGTACGGCTGCTTCATCGGTTCGGCCGCCGTGGTGGTGCTGTCGGACCAGGATTCGGCGGTGGCGGCCGCGCGCAACACGCTGCGCTTCTTCAAGGACGAATCGTGCGGGCAGTGCACGCCGTGCCGCGTCGGCACTGCCAAGGCACTGGCGCTGATCGAGCAGCCGCAATGGGACACGCCACTGCTGGCCGAGCTGTCGCAGGTGATGCGCGACGCCTCGATTTGCGGCCTTGGCCAGGCCGCGCCGAATCCGTTCGACTGCGTCGTCAAATACTTTTCACATGAACTGGTGAAGCCATGAATGCGATCAGCAGGACCAAGCAGGCCGCCTTGCAGGGCGCGCCGGTGGAGCTGGAAATCAACGGCCGCCCGGTACGCGCCTTTGCCCACGAAACCCTGATCGAGGTGGCCGCGCGCGAAGGCATCGAGATTCCGCGCCTGTGCTACAAACCGGGCATGGACACGGCCGGGAACTGCCGCGCGTGCATGGTGGAGATCGACGGCGAACGGGTACTGGCGCCGTCCTGCTGTCGCCATCCGGCTGCCGGCATGAAGGTCACTACCGATAGTGCGCGCGCGGTGGCCGCGCAAAAGATGGTGCTCGAACTGCTGCAGTCCGACATGCCCGAGCGGGCTTACACGCGCCACAACGAAGTCGATTTCTGGGCGCGCAAGCTGGCCCTCGGCCAGCCGCGTTTCGCCGCGCGCAGCCAGCCGGCCCGCGACGCCTCGCACGCCGCCATCACCGTCAATCTCGACGCCTGCATCCAGTGCACGCGCTGCGTGCGCGCCTGCCGCGACGAGCAGGTCAACGACGTGATCGGCCTGGCCTTGCGCGGCGACCATGCGAAAATCGTGTTCGACATGGATGACCCGATGGGCGACTCCACCTGCGTCGGCTGCGGCGAATGCGTGCAGGCTTGCCCGACCGGCGCCCTGATGCCGGCGCGCGACGCCGCCCTGGCCGTGCCGGACAAGCAGGTCGATTCGGTCTGCCCCTACTGCGGCGTGGGTTGCCAGCTGACCTACAACATCAAGGACAATAAAATCCTGTTCGTGGAGGGGCGCGATGGCCCGGCCAACCGCGAACGCCTGTGCGTGAAGGGCCGTTATGGCTTCGATTATGCGCACCATCCGCACCGCCTGACGGTGCCGCTGATCCGCCGCGCCGCCGCGCCCAAGAGCGGCGAATTCACCATGGACCCGGCGCGCGTGCTCGACGTCTTCCGCGAGGCCACCTGGGAAGAAGCGCTCGATGCCGCAGGCGGCGCGCTGGCGCGCATCCGCGACACCTACGGCAAGCGCGCGCTGGCCGGCTTCGGCTCGGCCAAGGGCAGCAACGAAGAAGCCTATCTGTTCCAGAAGCTGGTACGTACCGGCTTTGGCAGCAACAACGTCGACCACTGCACGCGCCTGTGCCACGCATCGTCGGTAGCGGCCCTGCTGGAGGGCATCGGCTCGGGCGCCGTATCGAACCCGGTGATGGACGTGACCCTGGCCGAGGTGGTGATCGTCATCGGCGCCAACCCGACCGTCAACCATCCGGTGGCGGCGACCTGGATCAAGAACGCCATCAGGAACGGCACCAAGCTGGTGGTGTGCGACCCGCGCCGCTCGGACCTGGCGCGCAGCGCGCACCGCTACCTGCAGTTCAAGCCCGATACCGACGTGGCCCTGCTCAACGCGATGATGCACGTGATCGTGGCCGAAGGCCTGGTCGACCAGGACTTCATCGCCAGCCGCACCATCGGCTATGCGGAGCTGGAACAGAACGTGGCCGGCTACAGCCCCGAGCTGATGGCGCCGATCTGCGGCGTCGACGCCGACACCATCCGCTACGTGGCGCGCCTGTACGCCACCTCGAAGGCATCGATGATCTTGTGGGGCATGGGCATTTCGCAGCACATCCACGGGACCGATAACGCGCGCTGCCTGATCGCGCTGGCGCTGATGACCGGGCAGATCGGCCGCCCCGGCACCGGCCTGCATCCGCTGCGCGGCCAGAACAATGTGCAGGGCGCGTCCGACGCGGGGCTGATCCCGATGATGTTTCCCGATTACCAGCGGGTCGACAACCCGCTGGCGCTGGCGAAGTTCGAGCAGGCCTGGGGCATGCCGCTCGACTCCGCGCCCGGCCTGACGGTGGTCGAGATCATGCACGCCATCCCGCGCGGCGAGATCCGCGGCATGTACATCATGGGCGAAAACCCCGCCATGTCCGACCCCGACGCCAACCACGCCCGCGCTTCGCTGGCCGCGCTCGATCACCTGGTGGTGCAGGATATCTTCCTGACCGAGACCGCCTACCTGGCCGACGTGATCTTCCCGGCCAGCGCCTTTCCCGAAAAGACGGGCAGCTTCACCAACACCGACCGCCTGGTGCAGATCGGGCGCCAGGCCATCGATCCGCCGGGCCAGGCCAGGCAGGATCTGTGGATCATCCAGCAGATGGCCGCGCGCCTGGGGCTGGACTGGCAGTACGGCCATGTGTCGGAAGTGTTCGACGAAATGCGCCGCATCATGCCGAGCATCGGCGGCATCACGTGGGACAGGCTGGAACGCGAGCACGCCGTCACCTATCCGTGCACGAAGGAGGGCGATCCGGGCCAGCCGGTGGTGTTCACCGAGCAGTTCCCGCGCGAGTCCGGCCGCGCGCGTTTCGTCCCGGCCGATATCATCCCGGCCGCCGAGCGCCCCGACGCCGCGTATCCGATGGTGCTCATCACCGGCCGCCAGCTCGAACACTGGCATACCGGCAGCATGACGCGCCGCACGGCGGTGCTGGACGCGATCGAACCCGATCCGGTGGCGCTGGTCCACCCGCTCGACCTGGCGGCGCTGGGCGGCAAACCAGGCGACGTGGTGACCATCGCCTCGCGCCGCGGCGAAGTGGCCCTGTACGCGCGCGCCGACGACAGCTCGCCGCGCGGCGCGATCTTTGTGCCGTTCTGCTATTACGAAGCGGCCATCAACCGCCTCACCAATGCCGCGCTCGACCCGTTCGGCAAGATCCCCGAGTTCAAATACTGCGCCATCCGCGTGGCGCTCGGCGGTGTGGTGGAGCAGCAGGGCAGTTTCGGCGGCGGCCAGGTGCTGGCGGGGATGAGCATCCCATGACGCTGCCGCAGCTGAGCGACGCCCGCGCTGCCTTGACCCACGAGGTCGAGGTGCTCGATGAACGCGGCCGCCTCTCCACCATCGCCATCCCGGCCGAGCGGCCGCTGACGGTGTATGTGGACAAGCGCGAGCTGGTCACGCTGATGACGCTCGGCGGCGCGCCGGAAGCGCTCACGCTGGGCTACCTGCGCAACCAGCGCCTGGTGACATCGATCGCCGACATCGTCTCGGTGCAGGTTGACTGGTCGGTCGATGCGGTGGCGGTGGTCACGCGCGGCGGCATTGCCGATGTCGAGGCGCGCACCTCGAAGAAGGTGGTTACCACCGGCTGCGGCCAGGGCTCGGTTTTCGGCGGCCTGATGGACGATATCGACCAGATCGTGCTGCCACCGGATGCGCGCATTGCGCAATCCACCGTGTACCGCATCGTCGACACCATCCGCACGCAGCAATCGATCTACAAGCAGGCCGGCTCGGTGCACGGCTGCGCGCTGTTCTCGAACGCGGGCGAGCTGCTGTATTTCGTGGAGGACGTGGGCCGCCACAACGCGGTCGACGCCATCGCCGGGCGCATGTGGCTCGACGGCGTGGCGGGAGCCGACAAGGTGTTTTACACGACAGGCCGACTGACGTCGGAGATGGTCATCAAGGGCGCGCAGATGGGCATTCCTTTCCTGCTGTCGCGCTCCGGCACCACCCAGATGGGCCACATGGTCGCAGACAGGATCGGCATGGCCCTGCTGGCGCGCTGCACCGGCAAGCACTTTCTGCTGCTGACCGGCCATGGTCGCCTCGACTTCGAGCCGCTGCCGTCCTGATGTCGCTGCCCGAGGCCACCCACGCCGCATTCGCCCTGCTGCTGTCGGGCGACGCCGCGCTGTGGGGCATCGTCTGGATCTCGCTCAAGACCACCGTGCTTGGCCTGCTGCTGGCGACGCCGCCGGCGGTACTGCTCGGCTATGCGATTGCCAGCTACCGCTTCCCGGGCCGCCGCATCGCCATCTGGCTGGTGCAGGCCACCTTGTCGCTGCCGACCGTCCTGATTGGCCTTCTGCTGTATTTGCTGCTGTCGCGCCACGGCCCGTGGGGTTCGCTGCAGTGGCTGTTTTCGCAGCCGGGCATTGTGCTCGGCCAGTGCATTATCGCCACCCCGGTGCTGGTGGCTTTCACACTGGCGGCGGTGCAGGCGCTCGACCCGCGCTACGCCGAAACCGCGATTGCCCTGGGCGCGTCGCGCTGGCGCACCATGTTCACGGTGCTGCATGAAGTGCGCTTCGGCGTCATGGCTGCGGTGATCAGCGGTTTCGGGCGCGTGATTTCGGAAGTCGGCTGCGCGCTTATGGTAGGCGGGAATATCGCCGGTGAAACGCGCACCATCACCACCGCCATCGCGCTCGAAACAAGCAAGGGCGAGTTCGCGCAGGGCATTGCGCTGGGCATCGTGCTGGTGGCGCTGGCGCTGGCGATGAACGGCGCGCTGATGCTGCTGCAGGGCGACACGCGCACCGCGGGAGCCGGCGCATGAGTGCCTTGCTGCGTATCGACAAGCTGCGCAAGGCGCACGGCGCACGCGTGCTGTTCGAACTTGACGATGTGGTGCTCGACGCGGCGCGCGCCTATGTGCTCACCGGGATCAACGGCGCCGGCAAGAGCAGCCTGCTGCGCGTGCTGGCCGGACTTGAACCCGGCGAGGCATCCGGCGTGACTTGGCAAGGGCAGGCGCTGGCCTTGTCGCCGTATCCGTCACTACTGCGCGAGGCGATCGTGTATGTGCACCAGCATCCAGTGATGTTCTCGACCAGCGTGGCGGCCAACATCGGCTACGGCCTGCGTGCGCGCGGCGTCGGAAAAGCGCAGGCGGCGCAGGCGGTTACGCAGGCCATGGCATGGGCCGGCGTCGAACATCTGCATGGCAGTGATCCGGCCCGCCTGTCGGGCGGCGAGGTGCAGCGCGTGGCGCTGGCGCGCGCCTGGGTGCTGCGGCCAGCGCTGCTGCTGCTCGACGAACCGACTGCCAACCTCGATGGCGCTGCGCGCGAGCAGGTGATCGCCCTCATTCCGGCCCTGATCGCGGCCGGCAGCACGGTGGTCATGGCCTGCCACGACCGTGACCTGATCGGCATGCCCGGTGTGCAGCGCCTTAAACTACGTGATGGAAAGCTCGAATACAAATGATCAGGTACACCGCATTGGCCCTCTGGCTCTGCTTCGCCTCCCCGCTGGCCCTGGCCGCCGACCAGGTCCTGCGCCTGTCGACGACCACCAGCACTGACAATTCCGGCCTGCTGGCCTGGCTGCTGCCGCCGTTCGAGGCCAGGGCAGGCCTGAAGGTGCACGTGATTGCCGTCGGCAGCGGCAAGGCGCTGGAGCTGGCGAAGAATGGCGACGTCGACGCCGTCCTGGTGCACGCGCGCGCCGCCGAGGACCGCTTCGTGGCCGAGGGCCATGGCGTCGGCCGGCGCGACGTGATGTACAACGATTTTCTGCTGGCTTGCCCGCCGTCGGACCGGGCGGGAATCAAAGGCGGTACCGACATCGTGGCCGCCCTGCGCAAGCTGGCGGCCAGCGACGTGCGTTTCGTCTCGCGCGGCGACAATTCCGGCACCGACCACATGGAAAAGAGCTACTGGAAGGCCGCCGGCGTGCTGCCGCCGCCGGCGCGCTACCTGTCGGCCGGCCTGGGTATGGGCGAGGTGCTTACCATGGCGGCCGAGCTGCAAGCCTGCACCCTGACCGACCGCGCCACCTTCGCCACCTACAAGGACAAAACCGGGCTGGCGATCCTGGTGCAGGGCGACCCCAGGATGTTCAATCCCTATGGGATCATCGCCGTCAATCCGGCGCGCCACCCGGGCGTCAACCAGCGCGGGGCGCGCCAGCTGATCGATTGGATCACGTCCGCCGAAGGGCAGGCCAGAATTGCCGGCTTCAGGCCGGGCGGCCAGCAGCTGTTTTTCCCGTCGGCGCAACGGTAGCGCAAGAATGTATCGGAAGGGCGTAAGATAGCGGCCTTGCGCGCGGCCAGGGGGCGGCAAGCAAGCGAGCGGCAAGGAGAAGACGACGTGAGAGTTCTGTTATTTGGCGCCACCGGCATGGTCGGGCAGGGCGCGTTGCGTGAATGCCTGCAGGCCGCCGACGTGGAGCAGGTCGTGGCCATCGGGCGCACGCCCACCGGGCAGCGCCACCCCAAGCTGCGCGATGTGGTGCATGCCGATCTGTTCAACTTCGCCAGCGTGGCGGCGCAGCTGGAAGACTTCGACGCCTGCTTTTTTTGCGTGGGCGTGACGTCCTCGCGCATGAGCGAGCCTGACTACACGCGGATGACGTACGACATGACCCTGGCGGCCGCCAACGCAGTGGTCGCGCTCAATCCGCGCATGGTGTTCGTGTACGTGTCGGGCGCGGGGGCCGACAGCAGCGAAACCAGCGCCACCATGTGGGAGCGCGTGCGCGGCCGCACCGAAAACGCGCTGCTGGCGCTGCCGTTTCGCGGTGTGTACATCTTCCGCCCAGGGATGATCCAGCCGCTCGACGGCATCAAGTCCAAGACCACCGCTTACCGCATTTTCTATTCGCTGATGAAGCCCGTGCTGCCGCTGCTGCGCGCGGCCATGCCCAGGCATGTGCTGACCACGCGCCAGGTGGGGCAGGCCATGCTGGCCGTGGTGCGCAACGGCGCGCGCAAGCGGGTGCTCGAGAGTGCCGACATCGGGCCACTGGGCCGCAACGCCACGCCGCCGTAAGCCATCGATGGGCCGGCGCCACCACCACAGCGTGTACGTGATCGAGCTGTCGAAGGACGTGCTGTACGAACCGCGTTTCAAGAAGTCCAACCCGGATTACGTGACCGGAAAACCGTGCGTATATGTGGGGATGACGGGATTGAGTCCCGACCTGCGCTTCGACAAGCACAAGGCGGGCATCCAGGCCAACAAATTCGTGCAGAAGTACGGCCTGCGCCTGCTGCCCGCGCTGTACGCGGTCTACAATCCGATGCCCTACGCGGGCGCGGCCGACATGGAAGTCGAACTGGGCATCGGGCTGCGCGAGGCCGGCTACGGCGTGTGGCAGGCCTGAAGCGTCAGCGCACGCTCTGGATCAGGAAGCTGGCCTGGCCGCAGCTGCTCTGCGAGCGCTTGACCTGGCCCGGGCTGCAACTGCGCGAGCTGCCGTTCTTGTCGTAACAGGCATGCACTTCGCGCAAAAAGCGCCCGCCGCTGGCGCAGAACGGCAGCACGCCATCCCTGGCCAGGGCCGGATTGGCGCCCTTGAAGGCGCTGTACAACTCCTCGTTCGTCGTGCGTACCGGCGCCGCCGGTTTTTGATACGGCGCGGGGATCGCCAGCTGATCCTTGAGTTTGGCCGACAGCTCGAAATACGCCGCCGGTTCCAGCCCGGAGCAGGTACCGTGCTTGCTCCATTCGTGGCCGATCAGTTTCGGCGACGGGAACAGCGGCGTGTATTTTTCGCGCACGTCGCTGGGCAGCTTCTGGTTGCTGCAGTTCGACGGATAGCCCGATTCGTACTGCGGCCATAGCCCGTGCAGCACGAAGCCGAGCTGGCGTCCGACCGCGCATTGATCCGGATCGCTGCGGCTGGCGCAGTAGGACGGCGACCAGCTCATCGCCACCGCGTAGTAGTCGAACTGCCCGGTGACCGCCCGGGGTGCCTTGGCGTGAGCGGCCCCGGCCAGGGCCATGAGTGCCACCAGTGCATATTGCCGCAATTGGACCATGATAGTGCTCCGCTTCAAGGGTTGAATGAATGACTATTTTATCTGCAATTGTGTGTAAATAGCATTGATTGAACCCCTTCCTGATTGAAACCAAGCTTGCGGCAAACAGGTACCGGCCCGGCGCTTTCCGGCCGGCTGATAAAATAGCCCGTTCTGCTCAACGTGAAGATTCAAAATGGAAAAAATCATCCCCTATTTCGGCGCCATCGATCTGGCCTTGCCGAATGAATATAACGAAGCGATCTATCTGGTCGACGGGCGGGAGATTGACCTGTCGCTCGCTTTTTTCAACGCATTCGAGGGTGAGGATGGGATCACCGAATTTTCCGCGGTCAAGGATCTCGATCCGGCCGTGCTCGACCGGGTCGCCCGCTTCATGGAAGAGCTCGACAGCAAGATCGCACTGGCCCAGGCGGCCTGCATCGCCGACTTCCATGCCAATGGCGAAGTGCGGGACACGTACATCGATCATCATCTGTCCGAGTTTGCGCCCGAAGAACTGGCGGCGCTGATTGACGGTACCGATGCATCGCTACCGGTCGAAGAGCGCATGCTGGCGCGACTTCACCTGTGTCACATCGGCCTGCATCCCATGCCGGACGAATCGGACGGCTCGTTCGCCATGTTCGATTTCACCTTCGGCGAAGACCTGACCAACTATGTGGTCGCGGTCAAGTTCGCGGAAGATGGAACGATCCAGTCGGTCGACGTCGAAAGCTGACGTGGCCCGGGACCGCCCCGCGCTTCAGGCGGCGCGGCGCCGCCAGCGCATGCGCGCCGCACCGATGCCGGCCGCGCCGAGCGCCATCAGCGCCAGCGGGGCCGGTTCCGGCACCGCATTGACCTGGCTGATCGCGAAAGCGGTCTGGCCGGTCCAGAGCAAGCCGCGCGTTTGCACGCCGCCCGCGTTGCGGTAGTTGTAGACGTACTCTTCGCCGGTGATGGTCGAACTGTAGATCTGGTACCCGACGTCCGTCATGGACCAGGTGGTGGAAAATTTCAGCGGGCCGCCGATCCGGTAGCCGAACCGTTCAATCGTGCATTTCCAGAAGTACTGATCTCCCACGCCGCAACCAATGTAATCGTTGGAGTTGTTGTGCTTGAACGAAAGCAGTTCGTTGGCCGCGAACAGCCCGTCCTGATTGACGTCATCCGCGATAAAACTGCCGGCGATGACCGCTGCCGGATCGAAGCGGTCGGCTTCCTTGTCGAAAAAACCCGTATAGCTGAACTTGAACTCGATGGGTCCCGCCTGGGCTGCTGCGGTGCAGGCTGCAAGAACCGCCGCACTGATGAATCTACCGAACATGGCTACCTCCGCTGAGGATTGCTACCAACCGCCGGGGCGGACGATGCCCCCGGCCTGCCACGTGAAGGCCACGTGGTCAGCGGATCGTAGCAGGCGGACTCGTGCGCCCGGTAGCATATGCGCAACACATAAAGGATTTACCGTAGAAAAAATTTATCATCGAAAATTTTAGCTATCGGAATATTTTATTGGCCGTTTTATTGGGCTGCGGAAAAAATCTTCTTGCGCAGCGCCATCACATCAGGATGACGTCGTACTGTTCCTGGTGATACGCCGTCTCCACTTGCAGCGAAATCTGCTTGCCGATGAAGTCCCCCAGCATCGCCAGGTGCTGCGATTCTTCTTCCAGGAACAGATCCACCACCTCTTGCGAGGCGAGGATGCGGAACTCGCGCGGATTGAATTGCTTCGCTTCGCGCATCAGTTCGCGCAGGATTTCGTAGCAGATGGTGCGGCTGGTTTTCACCTGGCCCTTGCCGGCGCAGGCCGGGCAGGGTTCGCACAGGATATGCGCCAGCGACTCGCGCGTGCGCTTGCGTGTCATCTCCACCAGCCCCAGCGCCGAAAAGCCCGACACCGACACCTTGGTGCGGTCGCGCGAAAGCGTCTTTTTCAACTCCTGCAGCACCGCGTGGCGATGCTCGTTGTTGTCCATGTCGATGAAGTCGAGGATGATGATGCCGCCCAGGTTGCGCAGCCGCAGCTGGCGCGCGATCGCATGCGCCGCTTCCAGGTTGGTCTTGAAGATGGTATCGGCAAAATTGCGTCCGCCCACGAAGCCGCCCGTGTTCACGTCGATCGTCGTCATCGCCTCGGTCTGGTCGACGATCAGGTAGCCGCCCGATTTCAGGTCCACCCGCCGTCCGAGCGCGCGCAGGATCTCTTCCTCCACGCCGTACAGGTCGAACAGCGGGCGCTCGCCCGTGTAGTGCTGCAATCGCGTGAGCACCGTCGGCGTATAGGCTTTCGCAAATTCGACCAGCATGGCGTGGTTCTCGCGCGAGTCGACCTGGATGGTGGCCGTCTCGTCGTGCACGAAGTCGCGCAGCACGCGCTGGGCCAGGCTCAGGTCCTGGTACAGCAGGCTGGTGGCGGGGCGCGTGCGCGCGCCGTGGCAGATCGCGCCCCAGGTCTTGCGCAGGTAGTCCACGTCGGCCGCCAGGTCGCTGTCGGAGGCTTCTTCGGCCATGGTGCGCACGATGTAGCCGCCTTTTTCCTCGGGCGGCAGCAGGCTGTGAAGGCGCGTGCGCAGCAGTTCGCGCTCCGATTCCTTTTCGATTTTCTGCGAGATGCCGATATGGCTGTCCTGCGGCAGGTACACCAGCATGCGCCCGGCGATCGAAATCTGGGTCGACAGGCGCGCGCCCTTGGTGCCGATCGGGTCCTTGATCACCTGCACAGTGAGCACCTGGCCGTCGAACAGGATCTTTTCGATCGGGGTCGGGGCCACGCTCGGGCCTTCATGGGTGCGCGCTTCCCAGATGTCGGCCACGTGCAGGAAGGCCGCGCGTTCCAGGCCGATGTCGATAAAAGCCGACTGCATCCCCGGCAGCACGCGTACCACCTTGCCCGAGTAGACGTTACCGGCCAGGCCGCGCGTGAGCGTGCGCTCGATGTGCAGTTCCTGCACGGCGCCTTGCAGGATGAGCGCCACGCGCGTCTCCTGCGGAGTGATGTTAATGAGGATGTCTTCGTTCATTGTTCAGGGCCGCCGTGCAGATGATGGTGTTAGGGACGAGGCCTGGGAGGCAGGGCCGCTGCGCGCGCGCAATCGCATCAGGCCAGCGGAATGCCCGCTTCGCGCAGCAGTTGCGCGGTCTCGAACAGGGGCAGTCCGACGATGCCGGAGTGGCTGCCTTCGATATGTTCGACGAACAGCGCGGCCAGGCCTTGCAGGCCGTAGCCGCCCGCCTTGTCGTACGGTTCGGGAGTGGAGCAGTAAGCCTTGATCGACGCCGGCGAGAGCTTGGCGAAGCGCACCTGGGACACCTGGGTGACCTGGCGCTGCATGTCGGTGTGATGGACCGCAATCGCGGTCAGCACCTGGTGCGTGCGTCCGGACAGGCGTTCGAGCATTTCCTTCGCCTCGTTGGGCGAGGCGGGCTTGCCGAGGATCTGGCCATCGATGGTGACGGTGGTGTCGGCCGCCAGCACCGGACGCAGGGTCAGGCGGCGGTGCTGCACCATGCTCCAGCCGAAGGCCGCTTTTTCGTTGGCCACGCGCGCCACATAGTCGATGGCCGCTTCGCCCGGGTTCACCAGTTCGGTGACGTCCGGACCGCGCGGCGTATCGTTGCGCAGCGTGAGCAGCTCGAACTCCACGCCGATCTGGCGCAGCAATTCACGCCGGCGCGGGCTTTTGGAAGCAAGGTAGATTTTTCTGTCGATCGGTTTCATCGGATTCCCGTTTTCTCAGACGCGATGATAAGGGTGATTCTGCGTGATCGACCACGCCCTATACAACTGCTCGGCAAGCATAACACGCACGATGCCGTGCGGGAGCGTCATACTGGAAATACGAATCAGCCCCTCGGCGCGCGCCTTGAGTTCGGGATCGAGGCCGTCGGCCCCGCCGATCAGGAAGACGGTGTCGCGCCCGTCCTGCTGCCACTGCATCAGCTGCTGGGACAGGCCCACGCTGGTCAGGTCCTTGCCGCGTTCATCGAGCGCGATCAGGCGTGCGCTCTTGGGCAGGACCGCTTCGATGCGCTCGCGTTCGAGCGCCATGGCGGTAGCCGCCGTTTTGCTGCCGGAGCGTTCGACCGGCTTGATTTCCTTGAGCACGATGCGCAATTCAGGCGGCATGCGCTTCGTGTACTCGGAAAAGCCGGTCTCGATCCAACCGGGCATCTTGTGGCCGACCGCAGCGATAATGAGCTGCATCGACGCTTACTCTGCGTCTTTTTTGGCGACGCGCTTGATGACTTTTTTGACCGGCACGGCGTCCGCTGGTGCTTTTGGCGCCTTGACGGCGGCTGCGCGTTTCGGCGGCAGTGCCTTGAGGGCCTTGACGGCGGCTTCTTCGGTCTTGGTCGCGGCGACCTTGACCACTTTGCCAACAGCTTTCGACGCTGCTTTTTTGGCAGGCGCTTTTTTCGCGGCGGCGGGGGTCTTGGCGGCAGCGGCTTTTTTGGCTGCCGGTTTGCGTTCGTTGACCGGTTTGACTTCAGGTGCTTCCTGGGTCGAGGCGAGGTGCTTCGACTTCGGCTTCGCTTCAGCCGCTTCGGCTGCTTCCACGGTGCCTTTGCGTTTGGCCGCACCGAGCTTCACAGGCTTGTCGCCCCAGATTTCTTCGAGACGGTAGTACTGGCGGATCGCCGGCTGCATGATGTGGACGATCATGTCGCCCAGATCGACCAGGACCCATTCGCCGGTGTCTTCGCCTTCGATGCCGATCACGTCGCCGCCAGCTGCCTTGACCTTGTCGCGCACGGAGGCGGCAAGCGCCTTGGTCTGACGGTTGGAGGTGCCGGAAACGACGGCGATGCGGTCAAAAAGGCTGGTCAGGTGAACGGTATCGAACACGGTAATGTCCTGGCCCTTCACATCTTCGAGGGCGTCGACGACGAGGGTCTGCAGTTTTTTAATATCCATTAGATTTCGTATAAATTATGTTGTTGAATATAGTCTAGCACTACCGGGGAGATAAGCGAGTTTGCCTTCTCGCCCCGTTGTAATGCCGCACGAATCTGGGTGGCGGAGATGTCCACGTCCAGCGTCTCGGCCAGGTAAGCCCTGCCGGACGGGGTGTTACGCAATTGCGCCAGGCTGCCCCGGCGCATGGTGAGTTCTTCGGCGACGGCCGCCGGCAATGCCGCATCGGCCATCGAAAATCCCGGGCGCGCAGCCACGCCGATATGGGCCAGCTCGAACAGCGCGCGCCATTCGCGCCAGCTGTCGAGCTGCTGCAGCTGGTCCGATCCCATCAGGAATACGATCGATGCCTGCGGCCCGAGTTCGGCGCGCACGCTGCGCAATGTGTCGATGGTGTAGGTCGGCGTGCCGCGTTCGATTTCCTGCAGGTCCAGCATGACCGGGTGCGCGCTATCGGCAGCGGCAAAGGCCAGGCGCAGCATGGCGACGCGGTCGGCGTCGCCGGCCTGCAGGCGGCTCTTCTGCCACGGACTGCCGGCCGGCAGGATGCGCAGCTGGTCCGGTTCGAGCAGGGTGGCAAACAAGGTGGCCAGCGCCACATGACCATTATGAACCGGGTCGAAACTGCCTCCCAGCAGCGCGACGCACAAGGTCACGTAAGGAGCCAGTCGCGATGGACCAGGAAGTCGCTGTACAGCGCCGCTTCGGCGCTGCCGGCTTCCGGATGCCAGTCGTAGCGCCACTTGACGATCGGCGGCATCGACATCAGGATCGCTTCGGTGCGCCCGCCCGACTGCAGGCCGAACAGGGTGCCGCGGTCCCACACCAGGTTGAATTCCACATAGCGGCCGCGCCGGTATGCCTGGAAATCGCGTTCGCGCTCGCCGTACGGCGTGTCCTTGCGGGCCATCAGGATCGGCAGGTAGGCCTTGACGAAGGAGTCGCCCACGCTTTGCGTCATCGCGTACGACATGTCGAAACCGGCTTCGTTGAAGTCGTCGAAGAAGATCCCGCCCACGCCGCGCGGCTCCTTGCGGTGTTTCAGGTAGAAGTAATCGTCGCACCAGCGCTTGAAGCGCGCGTGCAGCGTGCTGCCGAAGGGCGCGAGCGCATCGTGGCAGCTCTGGTGGAAGTGGCGCGTATCGCCTTCGTCGCCGTAGTAGGGCGTCAGGTCCATGCCGCCGCCGAACCACCATACCGGATCTTCGCCGGGTGCGGTGGCGGTGAAGAAGCGCACGTTCATGTGGACCGTCGGCGCGTACGGATTGCGCGGATGGAGTACCAGCGACACGCCCATCGCTTCCCAGGCGCGGCCGGCCAGTTCGGGACGCGACGCCGCGGCCGATGGCGGCAGGTTGGCGCCCATCACGTGCGAGAAATTGACGCCGCCGCGTTCCAGGACATTGCCTTCCTCGATCAGGCGCGAGATGCCGCCGCCGCCCTCGGGACGTTCCCATTCTTCACGCAGGAACGGCTTGCCGTCGGCGTCTTCGAGCGCTTGCACGATGCGCGCTTGCAGGTCGAGTAGCCAGGCCTTGACGGCCGCAGGGGAAGGGGATGACATCGGGGAGCGTGATCGGAGAATAAAAATTGAGGACGAATTGTACACCGTCCGCGCATTTTATGATATGCGCAGCTAGTACACCGTCGTTCCCGCGCCAAGGAGCACTCGGCGGGAACGACGTGGGGTGCCTAGTGCTTCAAACCCCGCCACCCGATATCACGGCGGAACTGCGCGCCGTTAAAGTGGATCTTGTCGACCGTCTCGTAAGCCTGCTTCTGCGCCATCTTCACGCTGTCGCCCAGGCCGACCACGCACAGCACGCGTCCACCGCTGGTCACCAGCTTGCCGCCGGCCTGCTGCGTACCCGCATGGAAGGTCACGCATTCCGGCGTTTCGGCGGGAATCCCGTCGATCACATCGCCCTTGCGCGGGTCGTCCGGATAGCCGGCAGCGGCCATCACCACGCCCACCGCCGTGCGGCGGTCCCATTCCAGTTCGACCGTGTCGAGCGTGCCGTTCACCGCATGCTCCATTACCGTCACCAGGTCGCTCTTGAGGCGCGCCATGATCGGCTGCGTCTCGGGGTCGCCCATGCGGCAGTTGAATTCCAGCGTCTTCGGGTTGCCTTTGTCGTCGATCATCAAGCCCGCGTACAGGAAGCCGGTGAACGCAATGCCGTCCTTGGCCATGCCGTTGATGGTCGGGTTGATAATTTCGCGCATCACGCGCGCATGCATGGCCGGCGTGACGATCGGCGCCGGCGAATAGGCGCCCATGCCGCCCGTGTTCGGACCTTCATCGGCATCCTTGAGGCGCTTGTGATCCTGGCTGGTGGCCAGCGCCAGGATGTTCTTCCCGTCGCACATGACGATGAAGCTCGCTTCCTCGCCCGCCAAGAATTCTTCGATCACGATGCGCGCGCCGGCGTCGCCGAAACGATTGTCGGCCAGCATATGGTCGACCGCCTGGTGCGCTTCTTCCAGTGTCATCGCGACAACCACGCCTTTGCCGGCCGCCAGGCCGTCGGCCTTGATGACGATCGGCGCGCCGTTGGCGTCGATGTAGGCGTGCGCCTGCGCCACGTCCGAAAACGTCTGGTAGGTCGCGGTCGGAATGCCGTGGCGCTGCATGAAGGCCTTGGCGAAGTCCTTCGAGCTTTCCAGCTGCGCCGCTTCTTTGGTGGGCCCGAAAATCTTCAGGCCGCGGCCGCGGAACAGGTTGACGATGCCGGCCGCCAGCGGCGTCTCGGGACCGACCACGGTCAGGGCGATGCCTTCGCGCTGGACGAATTCGGCCAGCTGCTCCGGATCGGTCAGTTCGACATTGACCAGGCGGATGTCGCGCGCCGTGCCGCCATTGCCCGGGGCCACGTAGACCATCTGGATACGTTCGGATTGGGCCAGTTTCCAGGCCAGTGCATGTTCACGGCCGCCAGAGCCGACTACCAGGATTTTCATAGGAGCTTAATCTTCGATCAGGACGTTGGTATAGACTTCCTGCACATCGTCGAGGTTCTCGAGCGCGTCGAGAATTTTTTGCATCTTGATGCCGTCTTCGCCCGCGATCACGGTCTCGGTCGACGGCTTCATGATGATCTCGGCCACTTCGGCCTTGAAGCCGGCCGCTTCCAGCGCTTCCTTCACGGTGGCGAAACCGAACGGATCGCACAGCACTTCGAAGCCGCCTTCGTCGTCGGCCACCACGTCTTCGGCGCCCGCTTCGAGGGCCGCTTCCATCAACTTGTCTTCGTCCACGCCGGGCGCGAACAGGAACTGGCCGCAGTGCTTGAACATGAAGGCGACCGAACCTTCGGTGCCCATGTTGCCGCCGTGTTTATTGAAAGCGTGGCGCACTTCGGCCACCGTGCGTACACGGTTGTCGGTCATGCAGTCGACGATGATGGCCGCGCCGCCGATGCCGTAGCCTTCGTAGCGCACTTCTTCGTAGTTCACGCCTTCGAGTCCGCCCGAGCCGCGCTGGATGGCGCGCGTGACGTTCTCTTTCGGCATATTGGCGTCAGCCGCCTTGTCCACCGCCAGGCGCAGGCGCGGATTGGTGGCGATGTCGGGGCCGCCCATGCGCGCGCCAACGGTGATTTCCTTGATCAATCGGGTCCAGATCTTGCCGCGCTTGGCGTCGGTAGCGGCCTTCTTGTGCTTGATATTGGCCCATTTGCTGTGTCCAGCCATGTCGAAATTTCCTTAGACGGTATGCATCAGTGGCCGACATTTTACCATAGCGGCCCTGCCAAAATCCGCCGGCCCCCAGCCAGTTTGCGCGATTCGTTCTACAATCGGTGCATGAACAAAAGCGCAACGGCTCCCGCCGCCCACTTGACCCAGCGCCCGGCCCTGCTGGCCGGCCTGACCCTCGCCATCGCGGGCGCGGTGCTGTTTTCGGCCAAGGCCGTCCTGGCCAAGCTGATGTACCGCTACCAGGTCGACGCCGTTACCGTGATCGCTTTCCGCATGCTGTTCTCGCTGCCGGTGTTCGCCGCTGTCGCGCTCTGGAAGATGCGCACCGAGGCGCCGCTGTCGCCGGCCGACCGCTGGCGCCTGGTGTTCCTGGGCGTGATCGGCTACTACCTCTCCAGCTACCTCGATTTTCTCGGCCTCCAGTTCATTTCGGTCGGGCTGGAACGCCTGATCCTGTTCCTCACGCCGACCTTCGTGCTGCTCATTACCTCGGTGTTCCTCAAGCGGCACATCAGCCGCATCGAGTGGCTGGCCCTCCTCGTATCCTACTGCGGCATCGTGCTGGTGTTCGTGCACGATCTTCACGGCGGCGCCGGCAGCACAGGACGCACCAGCGTCGGCGCGCTGCTGGTGCTCGGCTCGGCCCTGTCGTACGCGGTCTACCTCCTGATGTCGGGCGAGATGGTGCGCCGCATCGGCTCCCTGCGCCTGGTGGCGTATGCGATGTGCGTCTCGAGCGTGGTCTGCATCGG
Source organism: Massilia scottii (assembly GCF_030846495.1). Classification (NCBI taxonomy): domain Bacteria; kingdom Pseudomonadati; phylum Pseudomonadota; class Betaproteobacteria; order Burkholderiales; family Oxalobacteraceae; genus Massilia; species Massilia scottii. The sequence goes on from NZ_JAVCWM010000007.1 coordinate 23,869, forward strand.
CCAGTTCTTCGTGCTGCGGCCCGTGTCCATGCTGGTCCAGCCGGCGGCGGTGTACTGGTACTCGCTGGCCAACGGGATTTTCTGCACCGTGCTGCCGGTGTTCATGACCATGGTCGCGGTGCAGCGCATCGGCGCCTCCACCGCTTCGCAGGCCGGCATGATCGGCCCCGTCTCGACCCTGTTCCTCGGCGCGCTGGTACTGGGCGAGCCGATCACCGCCGTGCAGGTGGGCGGCACCGCGATGGTCCTGGCGGGTATTTACATGCTGTCGAAGAAGAAATAGTCACCGTCGTTTCCATCCACCGGCCCTTACGAAAGCAAGCGCATGACGCAATTGACCAAGCCCCGCATCGCCCTGATCGCCCACGACAAGAAGAAGGACGACATGATCGTGCTCGCCGCCGAGTACATCGATTTCCTGCGCGGCTGCCAGCTGATGGCGACCGGCACCACCGGCGCGCGCCTGATCAAGGAGCTCGGGCTGGCGGTCGAACGCAAGGAGTCCGGCCCGTTCGGCGGCGACCTGCAGATCGGCGCGGCCCTGGTCGAGGGCCAGATCGACGCGGTGGTGTTCCTGCGCGACCCGATGACGCCGCAGCCGCACGAGCCGGACATCAACGCGCTGGTGCGCGCCTGCGACGTGCACAATGTGGCCTGCGCCACCAATCTGTCGAGTGCCCATTTGCTGCTCTCGCAGCTCAGGCTCGCGACCGCAAAACCAACCCAGGGAACAGACAGGAGTCCAGCATGATGGCAAAAGCAATCCGTATCAACCGCACCGGCGGCCCCGAAGTGATGGAATACGTCGATGTGGAGGTGGGCGAGCCGGGACCGGGCGAAGCGCGCGTGCGCCACGCCGCCTGCGGCGTCAATTTCATCGATGTGTACTTCCGCACCGGTTTGTATCCGCAGCCGCTGCCGGCGGGGCTGGGCATGGAAGGCGCCGGCGTGGTCGAGGCGGTGGGCGAGGGCGTCACCGAGGTGGCCGTGGGCGACCGCGTGGCCTACGCGGGCCGTCCGAACGGGGCCTATTCCGACGTGCGCAACCTGCCGTCCGCGCTGCTGCTGCGTCTTCCCGACGCGATTTCGTTCGAAACCGGCGCCGCCATGATGCTGCAGGGGCTGACCGTGCAGTACCTGTTCCGCCGCACCGTGCCGCTCAAGCGCGGCGACACCATCCTGTTCCACGCGGCGGCCGGCGGCGTGGGCCTGATCGCGTCGCAATGGGCGCGCGCGTTGGGCGTGAACATGATCGGCACCGTCGGTTCCGACGAAAAGGCGGCGCTGGCCAAGGCCAGCGGCTGCAGCCACGTCATCAACTACAACACCGAGGATTTCGTGGCGCGCGTGATGGAAATCACCAATGGCGAGAAGGTCTCGGTGGTGTACGACTCGATCGGCAAGGATACCTTCACCAAGTCGCTCGACTGCCTGCGCCCGCTCGGCATGATGGTCAGCTTCGGCAGTGCGTCCGGCCCGGTGCCCGATTTTTCGCTGGCCGAACTGTCCGCGCGCGGCTCGCTGTTCATTACCCGTCCGACCCTGTTCAGCTACGCCGCCAGGCGCGCCGACCTGGAAGCCATGGCCGCCGATCTGTTCGCGGTGGTTGCCAGCGGCGACGTGAAGATCGATATCAACCAGACCTACAAACTGGCCGATGCCGCGCAGGCGCACATCGACCTGGAAGCGCGCAAGACGACCGGCTCGTCGATCCTGGTGCCATGAGCGCGCCCGACGACGATGGTTCGCCCAAGTTCGGCCGCCTGTTGATCGGGCTTGTGCTGGCGGTGCTGCTCATCGTGGGCATCACGTTCGGCTCGCAGGCGTGGCTCGGCCATCCATAGAAAGCCGGCCGCACAAGGAAAAACGCGCTCCGTGGAGCGCGTTTTTTCGTGAAGGGCAGGCGTATCAGCGTTCGCGTTTGAGTTCGACCCGCCTGGCCACACCGCTCACGCCCGGGAATTCGGCAAAGGCGCTTTGCACCAGTGCGGGCATGAGCGCCGGCGTGGACATTTCGCGGCTCATGTTATGCACGGTGACGTCGAACAGGCGCTTGCCGCCGGGGATAGCCTTGATCGCCACCTGCAGCTCGCGCCGGTACTGGTGGTCGATGCGCTCGCGGTACATCGGCGCGCCGCTCCAGAACGGATCGTAGAAGGGGCTGTGCCAGCCGCCCCAGTAGCGCCGCGCGCCCCAGTAGCGGCCGCGGTAGCCGTAGCCATAGCCGCCGAAAGCGAAACGCGGGTGCGGGATGAAGAAGGGATCGACCACCTCCACCACGCGCACCGGCACGTCGGTGGTGGTGAATTTCATCGAGATTTTCAGGGTCGGCTTGCCGCTTTCGCCGGCGTCCTGGAAACCGAGGCGCGCCAGCTGGCCGCGCACCAGGTTCTGGTAGCTGCGCAGTTCGAGCGTGTCGTCCTGCACCGGCGGCGCCTCGAACACATAGGTTTTATCCTGCAGCTCGGCCGGCCACTGGTGAAAGGTGGTCACATTGCTGCGGATCGTCGTCGCGCAGCCTCCCAGCAGCAAGGTCAGTGCCGCACCGGCGGCCATCAATAATCGTCTCATCGCATTACTCCCATACTCAAAACGGATTTCACCGAAGCTAACTTTATGGTTCACAGTCTATTTTCGCAGAATTTTTACAAGTTGTTACCCGGTACACACTGCGATACAGGCAATGAGGAACGGCGCAACGTTGCGGTATTGGTAAAATAGGCACCCGACTCACCGTCCTTCCCGAGATCCCATGCGCACAGACACTCCGCAAACCATCTATCGCAAAGATTACACCCCGCCCGGCTTTTTGGTGGAAACGGTCGAACTTGGCTTTGATCTCGACCCGGAACGCACCATCGTCGCCAGCCGCCTGACCATGAGCCGCAATCCCGAGAGCAAGGTACGCGAGATTGAGTTGCATGGGGAAAATATTGTCCTGGTCGCGCTGCGGATGAACGGCAAGACCCTGTCCAAGCGCGAATACCGCCTGGACGACAAGATGCTGGTCATTTCCAACGCGCCCGACGAGGTCACCTTGGAAATTGAAACCCTGACCGCACCCGTCAAGAACACGACCTTGAACGGGTTGTACGTGTCTAACGGCAACTTTTTTACGCAATGCGAGGCTGAAGGTTTCCGCAACATCACGTATTTCCCCGACCGTCCCGACGTGATGGCGAAATACACGGTGATGCTGCGCGCCGACAAGGCGGCCTATCCGGTGCTGCTATCGAACGGCAACCTGATCGAAGAGGGCGATCTGGGCGATGGCCGCCATTTCGCCAAGTGGGAAGACCCGTTCAAGAAGCCGTCCTACCTGTTCGCCCTGGTGGCGGCGCGCCTGGTGTGCCAGGAGGAAACCTTCAAGCTGGCCGACGGCCGCTCGGCCCTGCTGCAGGTGTGGGTGGAAGAGGGCAATCTCGACAAGACCGATTACGCCATGCAGTCGCTCAAGAACAGCATTCGCTGGGATGAAGAGCGTTTCGGGCTCGAACTCGACCTGGACCGCTTCATGATCGTGGCGGTGGGCGACTTCAATATGGGTGCGATGGAAAACAAGGGCCTGAACATCTTCAACACCAAGTTCGTGCTGGCCAATCCGCGCGTGGCCACCGACATCGACTACGCCGGCATCGAGGCCGTGGTCGGACACGAATATTTCCACAACTGGACCGGCAACCGCATCACGTGCCGCGACTGGTTCCAGCTGTCGCTGAAAGAAGGGCTGACGGTATTTCGCGACCAGGAGTTTTCAGCCGATATGATCGGCACCGAGAGCGGGCGCGCGGTCACCCGCATCGACCAGGTGCGCACCTTGCGCCAGGCCCAGTTCCCGGAAGACGCGGGGCCGATGGCGCATCCGGTGCGTCCCGACTCTTTTGTGGAGATCAATAACTTCTATACCGTCACCGTGTACGAAAAAGGCGCGGAAGTGGTGCGCATGTACCAGACCCTGCTCGGGCGCGAGCGCTTCCGCAAGGGCATGGACCTGTATTTCGAGCGGCACGACGGCCAGGCCGTGACCTGCGACGACTTCCGCGCCGCGATGGCCGACGCCGGCGGGCGCGATCTGACCCAGTTCGAGCGCTGGTACAGCCAGGCCGGCACGCCGGTGGTGCGCGCCGAAGGCCGCTACGACGCCGACGCGCTCACCTACGAGCTGACCCTGACCCAACGCTGTCCGGCCACGCCCGGGCAGGAAAACAAGCTGCCGTTTCATATTCCGGTGGCCGTGGGCCTCTTGGGCGCCGACGGGCGCGACCTGCACCTGAACGTCGATGGCCTCGATGCCGTCACCGCGGTGCTGGAACTGACCGAAGAAACGCGCACCTTCCGCTTTACCGGCGTGAAGGAAGCGCCGACGCCATCGATCCTGCGCGATTTTTCCGCGCCCGTGGTGCTCGAATACGACTACACCGACGCCGAACTGCTGCACCTGTTCAGCCATGACAGCGACCCGGTCAACCGCTGGGAAGCCGGCCAGCGCCTGGCGATGGCGCGCCTGCTCAAGCTGACCGATGCCGTGGCCACGGGCGATACGTTGACCCTCGACACTACCTTCATCGAGGCGCTGCGCAAGATCCTGGCCGACGAATCGCTCGATGCCGCCTTCCGCGAACAAGCCTTGCTGCTGCCGTCCGAAACCATGATGGCCGAGCAGATGCACGTGGTCAATCCGCAGGCCATCCACCAGGCACGCCAGTTGGTGCGGCGCACCATCGGCCATGCGCTGCGCGTCGACTTGCGCGCCCAGTACGACGCCAACCAGACGCCGGGCGCATACAGCCCCGACGCCCTGTCGGCGGGGCGGCGCGGCCTGAAAAACCTGGCCCTGGCTTACCTTGCGTCCACCTCCAGCGAGGACAGCATCGCCCTGGCGCAGGCGCAGTTCGACAACGCCGGCAATATGACCGACCGGGTAGCCGCGCTGGCGGCCCTGATCCATGCGGGCGCCGCCTCGGCGCAGGCCGCGCTGCAGTCGTTCTACGCGGACTTCGACAACGAGGCGCTGGTGATCGACAAGTGGTTCGCGATGCAGGCGTCGGCCCCGGCGACCGACGTCGCCGCGGTGCGCGACTTGATGCGCCATGCGGCCTTCAACATCAAGAACCCGAACCGCGCGCGCAGCCTGGTATTTACTTTCTGCGTCGGCAATCCGTCGCAGTTCCATGCGCCGGACGGCAGCGGCTACGCGTTCTGGGCCGAGCAGGTCATCGCGCTCGACGCCTTGAATCCGCAGGTGGCCAGCCGCCTGGCGCGCTCCATGGACCGCTGGCGCAGGTACGCGCCGGCGCTGCAGGCGCAGATGAAGAAGGCCTTGCAGAAGGTCGCCGGCGTGAAAAAATTATCGAACGACGTGCGCGAGGTGGTGAGCAAGGCGCTTGCCAACTGATGCTGTCATCCGCAAAGAATGTAAACAAACCAAAGGGAAGTGAATGAAACGCGTCAGTCTCACGCAACACCTGGTCGAAGAACAACGGCTGCATAACTCCATCCCGGCCGAACTGCGCCTGCTGATCGAAGTGGTGGCACGCGCCTGCAAGACCATCAGCCATTCGGTCGGCAAGGGAGCGCTCGGCGATATCCTCGGCAGCGCCGACACCGAGAACATCCAGGGCGAAGTGCAGAAAAAGCTCGACGTGATCTCCAACGAGATCCTGCTCGAAGCGAACGAATGGGGCGGCCACCTGGCGGCCATGGCGTCGGAAGAGATGGAATCGATCCATCCGATCCCGAACCGCTATCCCATGGGCGAGTACATGCTCTTGTTCGACCCGCTCGACGGCTCGTCCAACATCGACGTGAACGTCTCGATCGGCACCATCTTCTCGGTACTGAAGGCGCCGGAAGGCATGGGCACGCCGACCGAAGCGGACTTCATGCAGGCTGGCAGCATGCAGGTCGCCGCCGGCTACGCCGTGTACGGCCCGCAGACCATGCTGGTGCTCACCACCGGCAATGGCGTGAATTGCTTCACCCTGGACCGCGAAATGGGCTCGTGGGTGCTGACCCAGCGCCACATGATGATTCCCGAGGCGACCAAGGAATTCGCGATCAATATGTCGAACTCGCGCCACTGGCATGCGCCGGTACAGCGCTATGTCGACGAGCTGCTGGCCGGGTCGACCGGCGTGCGCGGCAAGGATTTCAACATGCGCTGGATCGCCTCGATGGTGGCCGACGTGCACCGCATCCTGAACCGCGGCGGCATCTTCATGTACCCGGCCGATACGCGCGACACCTCGATGCCGGGCAAGCTGCGCCTGATGTACGAAGCCAATCCGATGGCAATGATCGTCGAGCAGGCCGGCGGCGCCGCGACCGACGGGCGTACCCGTATCCTGGATATCGCCCCGCACAAGCTGCACCAGCGGGTGCCCGTGTTCCTGGGCTCGAAGAGCGAAGTCGAGCGCGTGAGCAGCTATCACGCCGAGTAAAAGTGGTCTTTTTCACAAAAAAGTAAAAGAACGCGCATTCGCACTAGCAATTTTGCAGCGTTCTTTGCTAGAATACGCGTCTTCGCCGATTTAGCTCAGTTGGTAGAGCAGCACATTCGTAATGTGAAGGTCGCCAGTTCGATTCCGGCAATCGGCACCAGGTACATAGCAGCAAGTCAGAACCCGCACGCCTCACGGCGTAGCGGGTTTTTTCTTGTGGGTGTTGGCTGTCCAATGGGCGTCAAGAACGCGTGTTGGAGCCGGTGCATGCGCGCACCGGCTATGAATATTCGGCCGACTAATTATGAAGGCAAGTAGTCCGGCTGATAATTTTCGCCGCGATTGCGTGTGCCAGGCCCATAAAAATGCCCGCACAGGGCGGGCCTGGCGGAGATAGGTCGACGGGTGACGACCTGCAATGGCGTGTCCGCCGCACTCCTCAGACGCGATTCATCAGCGTGCGCGCTTCCTGGCGCACCACGCGTCCGACGATGATGCATTCGCCGCCGCGGCAGGCGCGCCGGTGGTACGCCGGGTCCGGATTCATGGAAGATAGATACCATTCGCGGCCGTCGCGCACCAGTTGCTTGACCACGGCTTCGCCATCGAAATTAACCGCGTACAACTCGTTGTTGATCGGTTTGGTGTCGGCGATATTAATGACCACGACATCGCCTTCGATCATCAGCGGCCACATGCTGTCGCCCTTGACGCTGATGGCCAGCAGGCATTGCGGCACCAGGTCGTTTTTCTCGATGAAGCGGCGCGGCAGATTGATGGTCGTGTCGGTGTGGTCCTCCTGCGAGGCCTCGAAGCCCATGACACCGGCGCGCAGCGTCAGGCTGACCTTCTTGATGGGAATGTATTCGTCCTGATCTGCATCGATCGTGATGCGCCTGCCGACGAGACGGAAATCGTTCTCGCGCGACTGCGCCATGGCCATCGCATCCTTGGCGGCGGCGTAGTCGTCCGCATGCGCGGCCAGCGCCGTACTGAAGGACGAGATCGGCACGCCCAGCAGCTTCGAAAACTTGATGGCGACGTCGATATTCAATGGAATTTTTCCGTTGAGATATTGGTTCAACGCGCTTTGGCCAAATTCCATCTGGTTGGCGGCGGCTTCCTGGGACGCGGGCAGCCCTTGGCTGCGGCGCGCGTGTTGCCACTCAATGAAGAGTTGCTTGAGCTGCGCTGCTTCCGCAAGCTCGTGTTGGTTTAGGGGGAGGGCTGGCATAGACCGAACAATATAAGGAAAACTAATAAAATGCAATCAGTCTGACTGTTGACAAGATCGATTAGTAAGACTAATATAGTGGTCATGAACACAACGAAACCTGTCCGGGGCTTGCGCAATCAGTCACAGCGATGGGTTTGCCTTACCCGTGCCCGCGCACCTTGATGCCCGCCGGGCCTGACCCGGCAGTTCGACCAGTTTGACCCCAAGTCCGGCGCCATTGCCAGTTGCGATGGCGGCCGTCCCGCCACGCCCGCGCCAGCGGCAGGCATTCCACCAAGGAGAACAGATGACCGTCCAACCAGAACTCAATCATGAAGCGCGCCAGTTGCTCGCCATCGCGTGCGCCTGGCGAGCGAGCCGCAACGCCACCATCGCCGCCGGTGGCGTGATCGGGGAATTGACCGCGCTGCGCCACCGCCTCGACAGCGATGCCCTGGCCCAAGCCATCGACACTTACTGGAGGGCAGCATGAGACGTCATCTGGTCGATCAACTTCGCTACAACATTTTGGCCGCACTCGCGCACGGGCCCACGCAAGTCGCCCCGCTGGCCCAACGCCTGGGCGCCGATGCCGAAAAAGTGCGCCAGCAATGCCTGGAGCTGTTCCGCGAAGGGGCCATCGGGCGCGATCCGCGCACCCGGCGCGCACGCATGGTGTACCGGGCCGGCGGCCTGCCCGATCCCGCCGAGGCGGATCCGCACCCGATCCAGCGCGTCCTGGCCTCAGAATGGAAGGGCCACCCCTACCGCGATCCGCTGGTTGCTGCGCTGTTCGGCCCGACGGGAAGGGCGCATGGGGCCGGCTTTGGCTTGTAGCACCATGGCGGCCATCGGGCCGACTGCCAGCCGATTGCGCGCGTCGCAGGCCGCTGAGGCCAGGGCGCGCTCGCATGGCGCGGGCCAGCCGCACCAGCCCGGGTCCTAGCGCCGCCGGCCAACTGCGCCATACGCGAGGACAAGATGCGGGTCAGGCGCGCTGGCGCACGCATGCAGACGCGGACCGCCCGCACCGGCCCACGCGGACCAGCGCACGGCCACACCGGCGCACGCGGACCGGCCACACCGCCCCACGCGGACCAGTCGCACTGGCGTTCTCTGGTCCTCGACCAGTGTGTGCCGACAAGCTGCGCCAACGCGCCAGCGGCCAGTGCGCACTGGCACGCCGCGGACCCCACTGCGCCAGCGAGCCGCTGGCCAGCTTTGCCAACATGCGCCCCTGAAGCGCCACTGGCACCCACCACGCCGCTGTCGCATCGCGGTTCCGGCAAAGGCAAGCCCATGGAATACATAAAAAGTCTTTTCGACGGCATTTCGTACGGTCTTGCTGTCAGCACTTTTCTGGGATTTCTGCCGCCCTTCGCGGCGCTCGTATCGATTCTGTGGATCGGGTTCCAGTTTTATCATTCGGAACCGATGAGGGCGCACCGCGCCAGACGAGCGCACGGAAAATGCGAGTAGCTGGCCACGCCCTCTGTCGCTTTACCTCATGGACGACAGCGGGCCCGGCACTGCCTGCCTGTTGTCAAGCGCCCGGGCTGACTGTCGCTCCGCACCTGCCACGCCCTTGATCGAGTCGCGTGATCTACTCATCTTGCGCCCGTACCGGCAGGCGCCAGTAACGCCCGTTTGAGGCTGCGCAAAGCGCCCAACGTCCGCCTGCCTGTCGTCCTGCACAACGATGCCTCCCGGCATGCATGGCAACTCTGTTAGTCACCGCACAGTGAACAAAGAGTAATCGTTATATTTTTTGTATTCGGCGTCCCCAAGGCGTCACCACCGCGCTGGTATAAAACTTTTAGAGGAATGGATCATGGACAATCAGAAATCGAATGGCGGCAACGGAAGCAATATTGGTAACGAAGGTTCGGGCAGCAGCATGGGCAAGGATCTCGGTGCAGGCCGCAGCGATGGCAACAAGAGTAACGACAACAACAAAGGCAGCGATCTGAGCAGGAGCGCGACCGACATGCACAAAACCATCGACAAGGCAGCCGACGCTGCCCAGCCAGTGGTCGACCGCCTGGCATCCAGCGCGCACGCCGGCGTCGATAAAGTCAGCGGTGCCCTGAACGGCGTCAGCGGCCGCGTGGACGAAAAAGCCCGCCAGTTGACCGATGCCTATAAAAATTTCGCAGAAACCGGGCGCGACTATGTCCGCACCAGCCCGGCGACCTCGGTGCTGGTCGCCCTGGGCATCGGCTACACGCTGTCGAAACTGCTGGGCCGTCGTCACTGATCAGCGCGCTCATGCGCTGAGATGACCCGGCCGGCTCACGCCGCCCGGGTCAAGTCCGTACGTCCCTACATTCCCGTTTTGATCGTTTCGCTACCATGCCCAGGCAGGTGGTGTCGCATTCCCGCGCCGGTCTCTCGTCAAACACATTCTAGTTGAGGTATTTAATGGTCACACGCAAGAAAACTGGCGCCACGGAAGATGGTGCCGGCTCCATCCTGAGCACCGTCTCCGGTCCCTCGAACGCCCAGCCTCCAGGCAGCCTGGGCAGCAGCGATCCGACCGCCGGGCAGCTTCTGATCAAAACCGTTGCCGGTCAACAGCTCGCAGCCGCGATGCCCTTCAATCCGAACAAGCCAGCCGAGTACGGCGACGCCTCGCGCACGCCGCAGCCTGGCGCGACGGCCGAGCCATCGACGCCGGCCGCTACCGGCAGCACCAGCACCGAAACCATCGCGTCCGGCAAGCTCGGCGCCGGCGTGCCGCCCGTCGGTGCGAACCCGACCGTGGGCCCGCTCGACCGCGTGCGCGTCGACGGCGGCGGCCAGCGCCTGACCACCAACCAGGGCGTGCCGATCGCCGATAACCAGCATTCGCTCAAGATCGGCCTGCGCGGGCCGACCGCGATGGAAGACTTCATCCTGCGCGAAAAAATCACCCATTTCGACCACGAGCGCATTCCCGAGCGCGTGGTGCACGCGCGCGGCTCGGCTGCCCACGGCTATTTTGAAAGTTACCAGGACCTGGGCGCAGTGACCCGCGCCTCGCTGTTTGCCCAGCCCGGCAAGCGCACTCCCGTCTTCACCAGGTTTTCGACCGTCGCCGGCGAAAGAGGTTCCTCCGATACCGTGCGCGATGTGCGCGGCTTCGCCGTCAAGTTTTACACCGATGAAGGCAACTGGGATCTGGTGGGCAATAACATGCCCGTCTTCTTCATCCAGGATGCGATGAAATTTCCGGACCTGGTGCACTCGGTCAAGCCCGAGCCGCACCACGCCATGCCGCAAGCCTCGAGCGCCCACGATACCTTCTGGGACTTCGTGTCCCTGATGCCCGAATCGACCCACATGCTGCTGTGGCAAATGTCGGACCGCGCGATTCCGCGCAGCTACCGCACCATGCAGGGTTTCGGCGTGCACACCTTCCGCCTGGTCAATGCGGCAGGCGCGTCGGTGTTCTGCAAATTCCACTGGACCCCGCTGCAGGGCACGCACTCGCTGGTCTGGGACGAGGCCGCCAAGCTGGTGGGGGCCGATCCCGATTATCACCGCCGCGACCTGTGGGAAGCCATCGACAGCGGCAATTTCCCCGAGTGGGAGCTGGCGCTGCAAATTTTCACCGAAGAGCAGGCCGAATCGTTCGCTTTCGACGTGCTCGATCCGACCAAGATCGTGCCCGAGGAACTGGTTCCATTGACGCCGGTCGGCAAGATGGTGCTCAACCGTAACCCGGATAACTTCTTCGCCGAAACGGAACAAGTGGCCTTCTGTACCGCCCACATCGTGCCCGGCATCGATTTCAGTAACGATCCGCTGCTGCAAGGGCGTATCCATTCCTACCTCGATACCCAGATCAGCCGCCTGGGTGGTGCGAACTTCCATGAAATTCCGGTCAATTCGCCGGTGACGCAGGTGCAGAACAACCAGCGTGACGGCATGCACCGCCAGGCCATCCACCGCGGCCGCGTCAATTACGAGCCGAACTCGCTCGCCGGCGGTTGCCCGTTCCAGGCCGGCATGAAAGGCGGCTTCACCAGCTTCCCGCAGACGATTTCGGAAGACAAGGTGCGCGGCAATCCGGAACTGTTCGCCGATCACTATTCCCAGGCGCGCCTGTTCTTTAACAGCCAGAGCCCGGTCGAACAGGCCCACATCGCCGCCGCCTTCCGCTTCGAGCTCACACGCGTGCAGACCCCGGCCGTGCGCGAGCGCGTGCTCGCTACCCTGGCCAATGTGAACCCGGTTTTGGCCGGTTCCGTTGCGGGCGGCCTGGGCATGGACGTGCCGCCGCCGCTGCCGCTGGCGACCGACCGTCCGCTGCACGAGTACGAGCCGTCGCCGGCCTTGTCGCTGCTCAGCCGTCCGGGCGAAACCGGCATCCGCACCCGCAAGGTGGCTGTGCTGGTCGCCAACGGCGTCGATGGCGCCATGGTGCGTGCCATCTACAGCTCGCTGCTGGAAGACGGCGCCGTGCCGCGCGTGGTCGGCAGCCAGCTGGGCAAGGTCAAGACCAGCGACGGCGCTACCCTCGACGTGGAAATCACGCTCGAAGCCGGTCCGTCCGTGCTGTACGACGCGGTGGTCGTGCCCGATGGCGAGGCGGCCATTTCCACGCTCAGCCGCGACGCGCATGCGCAGGACTTCGTGCGCGAGCAGTACCGTCACTGCAAGCCGATTTTGGTGGTCGGAGCCGGTGCCGCGCTGCTCAAGCACGCTGGCGTGCCGCCGGCGCTGCCGGACGGCTCGGCCGACCCGGCCCTGATCGGTACCGAAGGTGGCGCGCTGGCGCCGGCGCTGGCCGCGTTCAAGACGGCATTGGCCGGTCACCGCTCGTTCGCGCGCGAAACCGATCCGCCGAAAGTGTAAGCGGACAGACCAAAAAAAACGCCAGCAATGTGCTGGCGTTTTTTTTCGTCCCGGGAACTGCGTCGCGGATCAGCGGAAGGTGTCGTACTCGCCCTTGCGGCGACGCGACATGAAGCCGATCAGGCCCAGGCCGGCCAGCAGCATGGCATAGCTTTCCGGTTCCGGCACCGGGGTGGTCGGCACCAGGAAAGCGGTTTTGCCGACGTCGCGCGCGAAGATGGTCAGGTTCGAGTAATTCGACGCCTTGCCGCCCGGGTTGAGCGCATTCAGGGTCCAGTTGCCCGTGGTTTTCGCGCCGGCGCCGAGGATTTCATCATCGAACAGCCAGGCCGAGCTGCCGCCGCCGGTGTGCATCGCGAACACCAGGTCCAGCTTGACATTGTTTTTTACATCGTTGTTGGTGACGCTCCACGAACCGTTGCGGCCGTCGGTATTGTCGAAGGTGAAGGTCAGGTTGGTGCCCAGCTTGCTCGTCGAGATCGCCACGCCATTATCGGCCGTGCTGCCGAAGGCGGCGATCGAGGTCCAGCCCTGTTTCGAACCGTACAGCGCAAAGTCCTTGGCGAATCCGCTGCTGTTGCCTTTGCCCTGCTGGGGATTGACGCCGGCGGCATAGTCGACCGCGTCGGCGTGCACGCCGTTCAGGCTGACGTCGCCCTTGGCGGTCTTGCCGGCGCTGCCGTTAGCGGCATGCGCGGTGGTGGCGAACAGGACGGACGAGCAAAGCACTGCGCCCAAGCTAATCGTTTTAGCAATGTTTTTCATGTCGTTTCCGATGATTAGAAATTGATCGAGAAAGCATTGCGGGGGTTAGGCAGCGCTTGATGCAAATGCAGTAGTACAGGGCTAGATAGTACCGCACGTATTGATGAGATTCAAGTGAGAAAGTTATATTAACGTAATGAAACTAATTAAAATACAACCTTGCCCAATATATTACTTCCCCAAAATAACACATGGCCGCAAGCCGGCTTGGCGAATCAGGCTCAACGGCGGGAAGTATGGCGCTGGCGGGCCGCTCGGGAGGTGCCTGGCGCCGCATCGCAGCGCAGCGTAGAGCGTTGTTCCGATCCAACAAAAACGCCAGCGCGAGGCTGGCGTTGTTAACTGGCTGACCGCGACGGGATCAGTGGAACAGCGGCTGCGCGCTCTTGCGGCGACGCGACATGAAGCCCACCAGGCCCAGGCCGGCCAGCAGCATGGCATAGGTTTCCGGTTCCGGCACCGGCGTGGTCGGTACCTCGAAGGCGGTCTTGCTGACGTCGCGCGCGAAGATGGTCAGGTTCGCGTATTCGGCCTTGCTGCCGAACAGGTTCAGCGCGTTGAAGGTCCAGCTGCCGTTGCTGGTGGAACCGGCGGCCAGGGTTTCGTTGTCGAACAAAAAGGCCGAGCTGCCGACGCCGCCGTACATGGCGAACACGAGGTCGAGTTTGACATTGTTCTTCACATCGTTGTTGGCGACGGTCCACGAACCGTGGCGGCCATCGGTTTTGTCGAAGGTGAAGGTCAGGTTGGTGCCCAGCTTGTTCGTCGAGACGGCCACGCCATTGTCGGCCCTGGCGCCGAAGGCGGCGATCGAGGTCCAGCCCTGCTTCGAGCCGTACAGGGCGAAGTCGCTGGCAAAACCGCCGCTGCCACCCTTGGTGGCGAAAAAGCCCTGTGGATTGACCAGGAAGGCGTAGTCGGCCGCATCGGCGCTGGCGCCATTGAGCGTGACGTCGCTCTTGCTGGTATTGCCGGCCCAGGTCGCCTGTGCGCTCGAGGTAAACAGGACAGATGCGCAGAGAGCCGCGCCAATAGTAATATTTTTAGCAATGTTTTTCATGTCGTTTCCGATGAGGGAGAATAGTGGACAAGCATTGCGGGGATGAGGCAGCGCTTGGTGCAAATGCTGAAACGGGGGCGTAGTATAGGGCACGTATTGATAATATTCAAGCAAGAAAGTTATTATAACGCAATTTTCCTGATAAACATACAACACCCACGGGAAATGATGTTTCAATATGTAAAACGCCAGCGCGAGGCTGGCGTTTTCTCAATGCCGCTGGAACACGCGGCAAACTTCGTGGCTTACTTCATCACCTCCACCGCCGCGCTGCGGGCGCTACCTTTGTCGCGGCGCAGATAGCCCATGCCGGCCTTGAGCAAGTGCTCCAGGTCATCGATGTAGGTGAACACCGCCGGCACCACCAACAGGCTGAGCAAGGTCGACGTGATCAGTCCGCCGATCACGGCAATCGCCATCGGCGAGCGGAAGCTCGGGTCGGCGCCCCAGCCCAGCGCCAGCGGCATCATGCCGGCGCCCATGGCGATGGTGGTCATGATGATCGGGCGGCTGCGCTTGTGGCAAGCGTCGACCAGCGCGTCGAACCGGTCCATGCCGGCCTGGCGCGCCAGGATCGCATAATCGACCAGCAGGATCGAGTTCTTGGTCACGATCCCCATCAGCATGATCAGGCCGATCATCGATGGCATCGACAGCGCTTTCCCGGTCAGCAGCAGGGCCACGAAGGCGCCGCCGATCGACAGCGGCAGCGCCGCCAGAATGGTAATCGGCTGCATGAAGTCCTTGAACAGCAGCACCAGCACGCCATAGATGCACAGCACCCCGATCAGCATCGCCAGGCCGAAGCTGGCGAACAGCGCCTGCATCTCCTGGGCGTCGCCCAGTTCCGCGATCTTCACCGACGCCGGCAGGTTTTGCATCGACGGCAGCTTGCGCGCTTCTTCATTGACCTCGCCCAGCGAGCGGCCCGACAGCTCCACTTCCAGGGTGACGTTGCGGCTGCGATTGAGGCGGTCGATCTGCGCCGGACCGCTTTCCATCGTGATGCTGGCCACGTTGTCGAGCATGACCGGGCCGTTCTTGCCCGGCACCGTCAGCCGTCCCAGCGCCGACAGGTCGGCCCGCACCGCGTCGGGCAGCTTGACCCGGATCGGCACCTGGCGCTCGCTCAGGTTCATTTTCGTCAGCGCCGTATCGTAGTCGCCTGCGGTGGCCACGCGCACCGTCTCGCCGATGGCCGCCGCCGTCACGCCCATGTCGGCCGCCTTGGCAAAGTCAGGACGCACGATGATTTCCGGACGCACCAGCGAGGCGCTCGAACTGACATTGCCGATGCCCTTGAGCGTGCGCAGTTCGCGCTCCACCGCCTGCGCCGCGCCGGTCAGCGCCACCGGATCTTCGCTGCGCAGCACCAGCTGCATCTTCACGCCGGTATCCTGCGGGCCCACGTTGAATTTGGCGCCGGGGATCTGATCGAGCCTGGCGCGGATCTGGCGTTCCAGCTGGTCCATCGATTCCTTGCGGTCGTTGCGGTGCAGCGTGGTCAGGGTCAGCACCGCGCGGCGCGCTTCGGCCGAGGCGCCCGGAGCGAACGCGTCGCCGCTCGAACCGCCGCCGATCGAACTGAAAATGCCTTTGATGCCCGGCACTTCCATCGCCGCCACGCGGGCCCGTTCGGCCACGGCGCGCGTCTCGGCCAGGGTGGAACCCGGCGGCAGTTCGACGTTGATCATGGTCTGGGCGCGGTCGGCCGGCGGCACGAAGCCGGTCGGCAGCAGCGGCACCAGCATGATCGAACCGACGAAGAACAGGGCCGAGCCGATCGCCGTCACCAGGCGGTGTTTCAGGCACCACTTCATGGCCACCAAGTAGCGCTGCATTATCCAGCCGTCTTTTTCCTCTTCGTGCGGCAAGTCCTTCAGGATGTAGGCCGCCATCATCGGCGTGAGCAGACGCGCCACCACCAGCGAAGCGAGGATCGCCAGCACCGCGGTCCAGCCGAACTGCTTGAAGAACAGGCCCGGAATGCCGCCCATGAAGGCGGTCGGCAGGAACACCGCCACCAGCGCGAAGGTGGTGGCAATGACCGCCATGCCGATTTCATCGGCCGCTTCCATGGCCGCCTGCATCGGGCTTTTCCCCATGCGCAGGTGGCGCGAAATGTTTTCGATCTCGACGATCGCATCGTCCACCAGCACCCCCACCACCAGCGCCAGCGACAGCAGGGTCACGGTGTTGAGGGTGTAGCCGAACCAGTACTGGCCCAGGAAAGCGGGAATGACCGACAGCGGCAGCGCGGCGGCGGCCACCAGGGTGGCGCGCCAGTCGCGCAGGAACCACCACACCACCAGCACCGCCAGGATCGCGCCTTCGTACAGCAGCTCCATCGAGCCGTCGAAGTTCTCCTGCACCGGCTGGGCGTTGTCGATCACTTCCTTGATCGCCACGTTGGAATGCGCCGCCTGCAGCTCGGCGATGGCGGCGCGCGCGCCTTCGGCCACCGCGATTTCGCTGGCGCCCTTGGTGCGGAAAATCTCGAAGCCGACCACGCGCTTGCCATCCTGCTCGGCCACCGAACGCGGCTCGGCCACGGTATCGGTCACGGTCGCGATCTGCTCCAGGCGCACGCGCCGTCCGTCCGGCAGCGGAATATCCATCGCCGCCAGCTGATCGGCCGTCTGCACGGTGGCGATGGTGCGCACCGACTGCTCGGCGCCGGAGACGTCACCGCGTCCGCCCGGCGCTTCGCGCTGCACGCTGCGCAACTGGCGCGATACATCCACCGCCGCTACCTGCAGCGCCGCCATGCGGGCGTCGTCGAGTTCCACGCGGATCTCGCGGAACACGCCGCCGACGCGCTTGACCGCGCCCACGCCAGGTACATTCAACAGGCGCTTGGCGACCGAATTGTCGACGAACCAGCTCAGTTCCTGGTCGTCCAGCGGCACGCCGCCCTTGCCCGGCGCCGCGCTGGCGGTAAAGGTCATGATCACGCGGCCGGCCGTGGAAGCCTTGGTCACGGTCGGGTCGCGCATCTCGGCGGGCAGGTCGGCCTTGACCCGCGCCACCGCATCGCGCACGTCGTTCACGCCTTCCGCGATATTTTTCTCGAGGACGAATTCGACCGTCACGGTGGCCACGCCATCGAGCACCTTGGTGTAGATGTTCTTCACGCCTTGCAGCGTGGCGACCGAATCCTCGATCTTGCGCGCCACTTCCGTTTCCAGCTGCGCCGGCGCGGCGCCGTCGAGCGTGGCGGTGACGGTGACGATCGGCAGTTCGATATCCGGGAAATCCTGCACCGCATTGGCCTTGTAGGCCAGCAGGCCGGCCAGGGTCAGCAACGCGAACAGCATGATCGCCGGTATCGGGTTCTTGATTGATAGGGATGAAAAATTCATGAAGATTCCTTATTTGGCGGCGCTGGCCGGCGCCGCGGCCGCAGCCGCGGCAGGCACGTTGCGTACCAGATCGCCGTCATTCAAAAAGCCCGCGCCGCTGACCACGACCAGCGAATCGGCCGTCAAGCCCTTGGTCACTTCGATGCGGTCGCCCAGGCGCCGTCCCGCCTGCACCTTGAGCTGGCTGACGCGCCCGTCCTGGTTCAGGCGGAATACATAGCTGAAGCCATCGCGCACCACCACGGCCTGCTGCGGCACGGTCATGGCGTCCGAGGTGCCCAGCTCGAACTGGCCGCTGGCGAACATGCCGGCCTTGAATGGCGCGTTGGCGCTGGTGGTCGCCGTAGCCGAAGGCAGGTCCACATACACCAGCGCGGAGCGGGTCTGCGGATCGATGGTCGGCGCGATCATGCGCACCTTTCCGGTCAGCTCGCTGCCGTTGGCCGCCTTGACCACGGCGCTGGTGCCGGGCTTGATGCGCGCCAGTTCGGCCGCCGTGACTTCGGCGCGCCATTCCAGGCGGCCCTGGCGGATCATGCGGAACAGTTCCGTGCCCACGCCCACCACCGAGCCGACGGTGGCCGCGCGCGCCGAGATCACGCCGTCGTCGGGCGCGACCACCTGCGTGTATTTCAGGCGCAGCTGCTGCGACGACAGGGCCGCCCTGGCCGAGGCGATGCGGGCCTTGGCGGTCTGCTCGGCCGTCTTGTACTGGCTGATCTGCTGGGCCGACAGCGCGCCCGAGGTTTCCAGCGTGCGCGCCCGGGCCGCATTGGCCACCGCTTCGGCGGCATTCGCCTCCGCTTCAAGCAAGCCGGCGCGCGCCTGCGCCACATCGGCGTTGACGGTATCGGCCGAGAACACGGCCAGTACCTGGCCCTTCCTGACCACGTCGCCGACGTTGACTTTCACGTCGGTCAGGCGCAGGCCGCCGGACTCGCTGCCGATCACCGCTTCCTGCCAGGCGGCGACGTTGCCGTTGGCGCCCAGCTTGATGGCCAGCGTGGCGGCCGACGGTTTGGTGGTGGTCACCGTCAGCGCCGGTTTCGGCGCCGCGTCCTTCTTGTCGTCGGCTGCCACCGAATTGGACGAGACGGCCAAGAGGCTGCCGGTTGCCAGCACCAGGCTGCCGATCACCAGCGCGGCGGCGGGTTTCAGTTTCAGGTTTTTCAAAGTGTAGGAGGTATGGTTTTTCATGGTGTTCTATCCGTAGTCGTGTCGGGGCGGTCAGTTCGAGGCAGCGGTCCAGCCGCCGCCGGCGGCGCGGTACAACGCGACCGAGGCGGCGCTGCGTTCGCGCTCCAGGGTCACCACCGCGTTTTCGGCGGCCAGGCGGGTGCGGCGCGCGTCTTCCAGTTCGAGCAGGCTGCCCAGCCCATTCTTGTAGCGGTCTTCGGCGGCGCGGAAGGCTGCGCGGTAACCGTCGAGCGCCACTTGCGCGTCGCCGCTGCGGTCGGCCGCACTGTTCAGGTTCACCAGCGCCTGCTCGACTTCACTGACGGCGCGCCGCGCGCTGGCGCGGTACGACACCACGGCCGCTTCGTAGCGTGCCTTGGCCGCGTCCACGTTGGCGCTGCGCCTGCCGCCATCGAAGATCGGCAGCGTCAGCGCCAGCGGGCCGATGGTCCAGGTGTCGAGCTGGGTGTTCTCGCCGCCGCTGCGAAAATTCGCCGCGCCGATCGAGCCTCTCAGCGCCAGGCGCGGATAGCGCTGCGCCTGCGCGCTGCCGACGTCGAAGCTGGCCGCCGCCACTTCGCGTTCGGCGGTGAACACGTCTGGGCGCTGGGCCAGCACCTGCGCCGGCAGGGCCGCGATGCCCAACGGCGGCGGCGTGACCGGCGTGCTGGCCAGCAGGCGCGCGCGCAGGTCCGCCTCGTCGATCGCCGTCAAGGCCACCAGGGTCTTGATATCGATATCGCACAAGGCGCGCTGCAAGGTGGCGCGGCTCTTGCCTTCGGCCGCGCTGGCGCGTGCCAGGGCCGCCGTGGCGGGTGCCTGGAAGCCGGCATCGGCCGACAGGCCGGTCAGGCGCGCGGTGTCTTCGCGCGAGGCGGCGTCGAGCCGGGCCACCGCCAGCAACTGCTCGCACGCGCGCAGGCTGTAATACTGGTTGGCCACTTCGGCCGCCACCGCCACGCGCGCGTCATGCCAGCTGGCGCGCGCGCCGGCCAGGCGTTCCTCGCTCGCGTTGCGGGTGGCGCGCCCGCCGCCGAACAGGTCGATCTCCCAGGTGCTTTCCAGGCCCGCCTGGCTGGTGGTGCCGCCGGGCAGGGTGCTTTGCTGGTTGGCGCGGCTCACGCTCACGCTCGCGTCCAGCGATGGCGCCAGCGCGGCGCCGGCCGCGACGCGGTCGGCGCGCGACTGGGCGATGCGCGAACGTGCCGTCGCCACATTCGGGCTGGCCGTCTGCGCCGCCTCGACCAGCTGCACCAACAGACCATCGCCCTGCTGGCGCCACCAGCTCGAAAGATCGGTCAGGCTGCCGTTGTGCGGCAGCGGCGCCTGCCATTGCGGCGCCACCGGCGCCTCGGTCTTGCCTGGCGGCGCCAGCGCGCACGCTCCCAGCGTCAGCGGCAGCAGCGCCGCACTCAGTACATGGACTATCTTCATGCTTTCTTCTTTCGTGGCTTTGTAATCGGTTGTACGGCGCCGGCCTTGCGGCGCGCCAGTTCGGCGTTGACCATCGCCTCGCCGTAGTCGACCAGGCGCGCCATCCAGGCATCGATGGCGGCGTCGTTCTCCAGCAGGTGGGGGTTGATGCGGTCGATCACGTCGCGCGTGACCATCAGTTGCACCGCCAGGCCGACCAGCGAGAAGGCCAGGCGCAGCACGTCGTCGTCCGGCGCGGGCATGCCCAGATGGCGGCCCAGCACCATGACCAGCGCCGCGTGGGCCGGCTTGATGCCGTTGTCGATTTCCTCGTCCCATATGCCGGTCGGTTCGAGCATTTCGCGAAACCACAGCCGCATCGACAGGCGCGCCAGGTCGCCGCGTTTCAGGTCGGCCATCATGACGCCGTAGAAGCTCGCCAGCGTTTCGCGCAAGGTGGCGTCGGGCGAGGTAAACAGGTCGGTGTTATGGTCGCAGCTGGGCGACGGCTCGGTGAAGGCGGCGCGGTACAGGCCCGCCTTGTCGCCGAAGTAGTAACTGATCGAGGCGATGTTGGTGCCGGCGGCCAGAGCAATCTCGCGCGTCGAGGTTTTGGCGAAACCCTGTTCGGCGAACAGGCGGATTGCCGTCAGCAGCAGCCGCTCGCGCGACTGGGCGCCGTCCGAGCGCGTGCGGCGCGCATCGTCGGCCGGTAAAGTCGGTGTTTTTTCCATCCCGCGATTTAATCACGAAAATCAAACGATTGATATAACTAAAGCGCTCGTTTTAACTAAACGCCCGCAACTTTACATTCGGGTTACATTGTGGACCATCTTGCATGTAAATTAACGGGAACTTTTCGCCGGTTCGGGTGCAATACCTGTAAGGCGGGGATGTTCCCGGCCATTTTTCGATCGGCCCGCCCATGAAACCGACTTTGCTCGCCCTGTTCGCCGCCGCCACGCTGGTGACGGCGCGCGCCGAGCCGCCGCCTGTGCCGCTCCCTGCGGCACAGGCGGCCGCGCATGTGCTTAACCGGATCGCTTTCGGGCCCGCGCCGGGCGACCTTGAACGCGTGACCCGCAGCGGCGTGCGCGCCTATATCGACAGCCAGCTCGAACCGGCGGCGATGGCCATGCCGGCCGCGCTGGCCGAGCGCCTGGCCGCCCTGCAAACGCCCAACCGCAGCGCCGGCCAGACCCTTGGCGAATTCGAGGAAGCGCGCCGCAATGCGCGCGACGAGGCGCCCGCCGCGCTGGCACAGCGGCGCGCGCGGGTGGCCCGCATCGCCCGCGAAACGGCCGAAGCGCGCCTGCTGCGCGCCATCCAGAGCCCGCGCCAGCTGGAAGAAGTGATGGTCGAGTTCTGGTTCAACCACTTCAACGTGGCCGCGTCCAAGGGCAGCGTGCAGGCGCTGGTTGCCAGCTACGAACGCGATGCGATCCGGCCCTACGTGTTCGGCTCCTTCCGCCAGCTGCTCGGCGCCACCGCCAGGCATCCGGCCATGCTGTACTACCTCGACAACTACCTGTCGGCCGCTCCCGCACCGGCGGGTGCCAGGGCGAGTGGAAAGGGCAGGCCGCGCGGCCTGAACGAAAACTACGCGCGCGAACTGATGGAGCTGCACACGCTCGGCGTCGACGGCGGCTACACCCAGCGCGACGTGACGGAACTGGCGCGCATGCTCACCGGCTGGACCTACGACCAGCGCGCCCTGATCGGCGAGGACCAGCTCTTCCGCTTCGATCCGCGCCGCCACGACCAGGGCGCCAAGACCTGGCTCGGACGCGCGGTGCCGGCGCAGGGCCAGGCCGAAGGCGAGATGGCGCTCGACGTGCTGGCCGTCCATCCGGCCACGGCGCGCCACCTGAGCTACAAGCTGGCCCAGTACTTCGTGCACGACGAGCCGCCGCCGGCGCTGGTCGAGCGCATGGCACGCAGCTGGCAGGCCAACGACGGCGACATCCGCGCCGTGCTGCGCGTGCTGTTCGCCAGCGATGAATTCATGGCGCCGGCCAGCGTCGGCGCCAAGTTCAAGACCCCGTATCAATATGTGGTGTCGGCGGCGCGCGCCAGTGCCGCGCCGCTGGGCGACATCGGGCCGCTGCTCGGGACCATGAGCCAGCTCGGCATGCCGCTGTACGGCTGCCAGACCCCGGATGGCTACAAGAATACCGAGGCGGCCTGGATGAATCCCCATGCGCTGACCCGGCGCATTGTGTTCGCCACGGCGCTCGGCGCGGGACGCCTGCCGCTGCGGGCGGGTGTGCAGCCGGTGCCGCTGCAGGCGGCCAGCTCGGTGACGCCGGCGCCGCTCGATCCGCAGCAGCTCGAGTCGACGCTCGGCGCGGCCGTGTCGGCACGCACCCGGGACATGGTCGCGGCCAGTCCCATCGCGCTGCGGGCGGCGATGCTGCTCGGCGGCCCCGATTTCATGCAGCGCTAAGCGAAGGAGCATCCATGCAACGCAGAGACTTCTTATCCTCGATGGCGCTGGGCGCCAGCCTGCTGGTGCCGGTCGGGCGCAGCGCCTGGGCCGCCAGCGGCGAAAGCGCCACGCGCCAGAAACTGATCGTCTTGATGCTGCGCGGCGCTGTCGATGGCCTGAACGTGGTGGCGCCGGTGGGCGACCCGAATTACCGGCGCCTGCGCCCGACCATCGGCCTCGAATTGCCGGGGGCGGAAGGCGGCGCGCTCGACCTGGACGGCTACTTCGGCCTGCATCCCGCGCTCGCGCCGCTGCTGCCGCTGTGGCAGCAAAAGCAGCTCGCGTTCGTGCACGCCAGCGGTTCGCCCGACGCCAGCCGCTCGCACTTCGACGCGCAGATCTATATGGAGAACGCCACGCCGGGGCGCAAAAGCACGCCGGACGGCTGGATGAACCGGCTGGTGGCGGCGCTGCCGGGGGCGTCGACGGCGAGCCGCGCGATGAGCATCGGCCCGCTCATGCCGCGCATCCTGAGCGGGGCGGCGCCGGCCATCAACCTGCCCAATGGCGCCGGCGGAACCCGTGCCGATGTCCTTGACCGCCCGGCGGTGGGCGCCGTGTTCGACCAGCTCTATGGCGGCCATGCGCGGTTCGGGCGGGCCTACGGCGAGGGCAGGGCCGCGCACAAGGAAGTCATGCAGGCGGCGATGAGCCAGGAGATGCAGGCCGCCGACAACGGGGCGCCGCTGCCCAATGGCTTTCCCGACGATGCGGCGCGCCTGGCGGGCCTGATGCGCGGCGACCCGCGCATGCAGGTCGCGTTCATCGCGCTAGGTGGTTGGGACACGCATGCCAACCAGGGCGCCGCGACCGGCCAGCTGGCCAACCGGCTTGCGCCGCTGGGACTGGGGCTGGCCACGCTGGCGCAGCGTCTCGGCCCGATGTTCGCGCACACGACCATCATCGTGATGTCGGAATTTGGCCGCACCGCGCGCCAGAACGGCAACGCCGGCACCGACCATGGGCATGGCAACGCGATGTGGCTGCTGGGCGGGAAGGTCGCCGGCGGCAAGGTCTACGGCGACTGGCAGGGCGTGGGCGACGATGCGCTCAACGAAGGACGTGACCTGCCGGTGACGACCGATTTTCGCTCGGTGCTGGCGCAAGTGGCGGAAAAACACCTGGGTTTACCCGACAGGCAACTGGCGCGCTTGTTCCCGGACATGCCGCGCAAAGCGCCGGGGTTTCAATTAATTCAGACATAAGCAGAATATTTGTATCCATTGGGCAACACAGTAGAAATACCGTATTGCAGTGCACCATAAATAAGAATATAGTGGATTTGTCTCCTCCAGTTTTCTCCGAAGATTGGATTGCCGCCCGCACCGTCAAGGTAGCGGGCGTTTTTTTTGGGGTCGGACCCCGGTGTTGCTTGTCTGGGGCCCGACCCCGGCTTGCACGTGTTAGCGTTTTTCGCGCAGGGCGAGGGTGAAGGTGCTGCCGGTGCCGTAGTCGCTGGTGAAATAGAGGTTGCCGCCGAGGAGATTGGCCAGGTTCTGGCACAGGTACAGGCCCAGTCCCGCGCCCTCGGCATGCCGGGTCGAGGTCGAATCGAGCTGCGAAAATGCCTGGAACAGCTTGGACTGGTCCTCCGGCTTGATGCCCGCCCCGCTGTCGGTCACGCTGAACTCCGTGAGCAACTGGCTCGCATCGAGCCGTTGCGAAAGCGCTACTTTCACCGTTCCCTGGTCCGTAAACTTGATCGCATTATTAACCAGGTTGATAATGATCTGGGTCAGCGCGCGCCGGTCCGAATCGATCACGATCACCTCGCCCGGCAACTCCACCGACAGCGCCAGCCCCTTTTGCGCCGCCAGCGGCCGCAGGGTGTCGGCCGTATGGTTCAGCAGGTCCTGGCACTGCACCCGCTCCAGCGCCAGGGTCACCTTGCCGGCCTCGATCTTGGCGACATCGAGAATGTCGTTGATCAGCGAGAGCAGATGGCGCGCGCTCGAACGGATGGTGTTGAGCTGCTTGTCCTGGTCGGGCGTGAGCGGCCCCGGAAGCTTCATCAGCAGCGCCCCGGTAAAGCCGATGATGGCGTTGAGCGGCGTGCGCAGCTCGTGCGACATATTGGCGATGAAGGCCGACTTCATGCGGCTCGCCTCGGCCAGCTCCAGATTCTTGAGCGCGATCTCGCGGTTGATGGTTTCCAGCTCGGCCGCGTGGTGGGCGAGGCGCATATTGAGTTCGATCACCTGGCGCTCGCGCGCCTGCAGCTCGCTGTTGACCTGCACCGCCTGTTCGTAGGTCGAAATGAGCAGGTCCAGAATTTGCTGGCGCCCGGCGTTGATGAAGTGCTTCTGGTTGCCGAGGTAGAGCGCGATGCCCGCTTCCACCTCTTGCGGCGGCCCTTCGCGCAGGCGCAGGTTGAGCAGCATGTGGCTGATCCTGCTGAGCAGGTAATCCTCGGCATAGGGCTTGCGCACGAAATTGTCGGCGCCGCACTCGATGCCGCGGATGATGTCCTTGGGGTCGTTCAGCGCCGTCACCAGGATGACCGGTATCTCGCGCAGGGCCGGGTCGGACTTGATGGTTCGGCATAACTCGTAGCCGTCCATCTCGGGCATGATGATGTCCGACAGGACCAGATCGGGCTTTTGCTCGCGGATCAGGGCAAGGGCGAGCTGGCCGTTGAGCGCCACGCGTACCCGGTACGCCTTGGACTGGATCAGGCGTCGCAGGCGCTCGGCCTGGGTCGGGCTGTCTTCGACGATCAGTATCTCGAATTCTTCTGGCTGGATTTGGTACGTCGAGTCCACAACATGGCTCCTTGCACGGCGGCTGCGTTCACACGACTATATCGGATTTGTCGCGCCACATGGTAAATTTACAGCCTCGATCATGTCACTGTTTTTTACTCCGTGTCGCCCTGGAAGCCTCCCGTGCGCCAGGTCAGCACCAGGGTGTCGCGGTGGCCGTTCTCGCCGTCGGGCTGGATCGGGGTCGATTCGTGAATGACGGTGGCGTCGTCGAGCAGGATCAGGGTCCACGGTTCGAGCATGGTGAAGCGCTTGCCGTCCGGGCCCGCGGCCTCGAAAATGCGCGTTTCGCCACCTTTGATATGGCTGCGCCCGACCAGCAGCACGGCGACGAAATCGACGCCGTCGCGGTGCGCGCCTTCCGGGGTAGGGCGGCCGATGCCTTCGAGCGTATCGATGCGGAACTGATGCGCTTCCACGTACCAGGGATGGCCCGCACGCACGCGCGAGCAGGCGTCGCCCAGTGCGCGCAGCAGCTTGCCCCACGCGGGCAGCGCCACCGTGGCCGGGTCGACCGGCTCGAACAGGCGGTGCATGCCGCCGTGCAGCGCGTTGTATTCGACCGGCTGCCAGTGCGCGCGGTGCGCGGTCTGGGCCAGCGTGGCGCCATCCTGGATGAAGCAGGAGTGGCGCCGGCGCCGGTAATTGCCGCCGTCCTTGAGGTAGTTGTCGGGCGCGAGCTGGTCCCAGCTGGAGACCAGGGTGTTGAGTTCATCGAGGCTGCAGCCGGCCAGGGTGGCCACGTCGGCGGGGCGCAGCAGGGCGTAGCCGCTGCCGCGCAGCGCGCTGGTGAGCTGGGCGATATCGGTAAAAGGTGGCGCGTGTGTTGTCATCCCGATAGCGTAGCATTTTTTGCCGCAGGCCGTCAGGGGCGGCCCCTCACCACTTCTTCACGAGGGTCAGCCGCAGCGAGCGCGATTCGGCGGGGTGGAAGTGCACGTCCTGGCGCGCTTCGCTTTCGTTTTGCAGGCGCGATTCATAATAATAGGCGATGGCCGCATTGCGCCGGTTGGTCAGGTTGAAGCCTTCGATCTCGAGCAGCACGCCGCCCGCAAAGCGGTAGCCGATGCGGCCATTCATCGTGGTGCTGCCCGGCGCGCGCACGCTGTTGTCTTCGATGAGCGGGCGCGCGCCCACGTAGCGCAGGCGCAGCGCGCCGGACCAGGGGCCACGCTCGGCCGTCAGCGCGAACTGGCCCACGCCCTCGACCGCGCCGGCGATGCGGTCCCCGCCCGTGGCCACGCCGCGCGCGCGGGCCTTGGCGAACGCCAGGTCGAGGTCGAGCGAGAGCCATTTGAACGGCTTGTAGTAGTTCGACAGCTCGATGCCGGTGCGGCGGCTTGCGGGGCCGGCTTCGGTGTTGCCGGCGTCGCCGACGAACACCAGTTCCGAGTCGATGTCGAGACGGTACAGCGACAGTGCGCTTTGCAGTTTGGGCAGCAGTTCGCTGCGTACGCCTGCCTCCAGCCCACGCGTGCGCGCCAGGCCCGGCGCCGGGGCGGCCCGGTCCACCGTGCCGCGCGCATCGTTACTGTGAAAGCCATTGCCGGCATTGAGATACCACTCGGTTTGCGCCCATGGTCCGAAGATCAGGTTCAGCGATGGACTGAGCTGGCGGTCGCGCGAGCGCGCGGAGCCGAGGGCGTCGCGCGCGGAAAAGCGGTAGGTGTCGGCGCGCACGCCGGCCACGCTGCGCAGCTTGTCGCTCCAGCGCACCTGGTGTTCGGCGAACAGGCCAAGACTCGATTCCACCACATGGTCTTCGCGCGTCGTCGAGAGGCGCTCGCGCCGGCGCGTGTTGTACAAGCCGTTGAAGATGTTGTCGTTCTGGAGCTGCAGGCCGATGGTCAGGTCGGCATTGATCCCGGTGCCGTGGCCATGCCAGGTGTGGGTGGCGTCGACGCCGCTGGTCACGCGCCGGTCCGGCTGGCTGAACTGGTCGCCGTTGACCGGATCGTTGAGGAAGTAGGTGAAGTTCGAGTACAGGTCGAGCTGATTGCGGATGACGTAGGCATTGACCTTCGACGCTTCGGCGGCTCCGGTGCGGCGCCACACGCCGGACACGCTGTAGCGGCGCGCCTGGCCGCCGTCGCTGTCGTCGATGGCGTCGAAGCGGCCCAGCGTGCCGTTATCGACGGCGCGCTGGGCAATCTGGTCGGTCGCGTTCCAGCCGGCGCGGTACGCCATGGCGCTGATGCTGAAACCGTTGTTGGCGTAGCCCTGGCTGTAGCGCAGCACGGCGTTGACCTTGCGGTAGTTGTCCGGACGGGCGAACGGGCCGTCGTTATGCAGCACTTCCAGCGCGTACAGCAGGTTGCCGGCGAGCGCGTCGGGCGAGCCGGCCAGCAGCGTGCGGGCAAAGCCGTTCTGGCCGATGCTGGCGCTGGCGGTCGATTGCGCCAGCCGGTTGGCGTAGGTGATGGCCGCGGCGCCGGCCGAGGCAAAGTCGCCGTCGCGCGCCGAGTATGGGCCTTTGCGGTAGTCCAGGCGCGCCGCCAGTTCGGGAATCAGGAAATTGAGGTCGGTCCAGCCCTGGCCATGGGCGTGGCTGCGCTGGTTGACCGGCATGTCGTCGACGGTCGTGCGCAGGTCGGTGCCGTGATCGAGGTTGAAACCGCGCAGGAAGAACTGGTTGGCCTTGCCCTCGCCGCTGTGCTGGGTGGCGACCAGCCCGGGCGCCGCTTCGAGCAGCTCGCCCGGGCGGTACACGGTGCGCATTTCCAGCTGCTTCTGATTGACGCTGCCCGCATTGGCCGAATCGGCGATGCCCAGCTGGCTGGCGCGCGAGCCGTCGATTAAAACACGCTGCAACACCAGGTCGTCGGCGCGCGCCGGCAGGTGGCACAGCATCAGCGACAAGGCGAGAGGGGTGAGGCGACAGGTGTGGTGCATGAGTCAGGGAAGCAGCTGTTCTGTTTTGCTGCGATCAAAGATGAGGGTGCCGATTTTGCCGCCATGATTGACGTTGACGGTGTTGACCTGATCGGGCAAAAAGTCGGACAGGACTTCATCGTGCACGCGCACGGCGCTGGCCAGCGGCGTCTTTTCAATTTCCTGATAGATGACCACGCTCTCCACATTGGCGGTCACGCCGACCCAGCGCAGCGGCAGGCGCGATTTATCGGCGCCCAGCAGGTAGAACTGCTTGTCGACGTACTTGCGCAGCACCGCTTCGTCCTGGGGGTCGGAGAGGTCGAACTGGCGCTGGTACAGATTGGCCAGCAGCGCCTCGATATCGTGCGCCATGTAGGTGTGCACCACTTCAATGCTGCCGGTGCCCGGATTGAACGAGATGTCGGTGATCCCCGCGTGGAAGCGGTGCGCCTGCGCACCCAGGCAGGCGCAGGCCAGCAGCGCGCCGAGCACCAGGCGCCGCATCATTGGGCCGCCTTTTTATCCTTGGCGTCCTTGCGTTTCAGCGGTGTGTTGAAGTCCTTCATCAGGTCATCCTTGGTGCGGTCGGTCTTGAACAGCTCCAGGCGCGATGGCGTGATCTTGCGCGGCCAGGCGTTGTTGCTCACGTCCGTGTCGGCGGTTTCCCAGTACGGATCCTGGGTCAGGCCCACCATCGGTTCGTCGGTGACGATCAGCTTCGTGATTTTCTTCGACGAGTAGCGCCACACTTCGGCCGGAATGCGCTCGATGTATTTTTTGCCGGACTTGAGTTCGATGTCGAGCACCAGCGGCGTCACCAGCCCGCCCAGATTCGAAAAGTCGACCAGGTACAAATGCTTGCCCTGCGCGAGCAGCGCCTTTTCCCAGTCTTCCAGGCCCTCGATGGACTCGCTGTACTTGTTGCGGTCCTTGTTGGTGACGGTGAAGTCGTCATGTTCGTTGTAGAAGTCCTTGAGCTCCGGATGCGCATCGATGCGGCGCGGCGTACCCTTGTCGCGCTGGCTCGTCACCGACACCGGCTCGGCATCTTTCCGCGCCTTTTTCCAGGCTTTCTCGATTTCCGGATTCCTGGTGCTCACGCCGTATTCGGTGATGCCGTCCACGCTCACGTCGACCGCGTCGGTGGTGTAGAACCAGCCGCGCCAGAACCAGTCGAGGTCCGTGCCGGAAGCATCTTCCATGGTGCGGAAAAAGTCGGCCGGGGTAGGGCGCTTGAACTTCCAGCGCTGCGCGTACTCGCGGAAGGCGAAGTCGAACAGCTCGCGCCCGAGCACCGTCTCGCGCAGCACGATCAGCGCGGTGGCCGGCTTGGCGTAGGCGTTGTTGCCGCGCTGGAGAACCGATTCCGAGTTGGTCATCACCGGCACCTGCTTCTTGCTGCGCATGTAGTCGACGATGGCGCGCGGATCGCCGCGCGTGTCGGGGAAGTCTTCTTCCCAGGCGCGTTCGGACAGGTACTCCAGGAAGCTGTTCAGGCCCTCATCCATCCAGGTCCACTGGCGCTCGTCGGAGTTGACGATCATCGGGAAGTAGTTGTGGCCCACTTCGTGAATGATCACGCCGATCAGGCCATACTTGGTGCGCCTGGAGTAGGTCAGTTCACCGGTCTTCTTGTCCTTGACCGGACGCGGACCGTTAAACGATATCATCGGATATTCCATGCCGCCCACCGGGCCGTTGACCGAAATGGCGATCGGATACGGATAATCGAAGGCGTACTTGTTGTACTGCTCGATGGTGTGGACGATGGCCTGGGTCGAATAGCGCTCCCACAGCGGATTGCCTTCCTTGGGATAGTAAGACATCGCCATCACGTCGGTGCCGCCCTTCTTGTAGCCCTGCGCATCCCAGATGAACTTGCGGCTGCTGGCAAAGGCGAAATCGCGCACGTTGTTCGCCTTGTAGTGCCAGGTCTTGCTGGCGCTGCTGCGCGTCTTTTCGGCTGCTTCCGCTTCCTTCTGGGTGACGATGATGACAGGTTTGCCGCTGGTGCGGGCTTGCTTGAGGCGCTCGCGCTGGGCCGCGCTCAGCACCTCGCCCGGATTTTGCAGCTCGCCCGTGCTGGCCACGATATGGTCGGCCGGGACGGTCAGTGCGATGTCGTAGTCGCCGAATTCGAGCGTGAATTCCCCGTCGCCGAGGTACTGCTTGTTCTGCCACCCGGCGGCGTCGTAGTAGGCCGCCATGCGCGGGTACCACTGCGCGACCTCGAACAGGTCGTTCTTGTCTTCCTCGAATTTTTCGTAGCCGGAGCGGCGCCCCAGCACATTCATTTCGGGGATATTGAAATTCCACGCCATCCTGAACGAAAAGCGCGAGCCCGGCTTCATCGGCTGCGGCAGGTCGATCCGCATCATGGTCTTGTTGATCGTGTACTTGAGCGGCTGGCCGCCGGCATCGGTCAGGCCGGTGATATTGAAGCCGCCGTCGAAAGCGCGGCTCTCGACGATGAAGCGCATCGCCTCGAACTTCATGCCGTCCGCCTCGGTCGCCTTGGCCCACGCCTCGCGCGACGGCACGGTAGCGATGGCGCGGTTGTCCGAATCGGCGCGAAACATGTTCTGGTCCAGCTGCACCCACAGGTAGGACAGCGTGTCCGGCGAATTGTTGTGGTACGTGACCGTGCCTGCGCCGTCGATGCGGCGCTTCGCTTCGTCCAGCGTGGCGCGCAGCTTGTAGTCGGCGCGCTGCTGCCAGTAGGCGTGGCCGGGCGCGCCCGACGCGGTGCGCGTGATGCCCGGCGTGGGCAGCAGCTCGTCGAGCTGGCGGAACTTGTCGTCAAAAGGCTGGGCCGCAGCGATCGAACAGGCGAGGCAGGCGGCCAGGGCCAGGGAAAGGTGTTTGATGATCATTGTGCGGTCATTCAGTGCGAAGAAGGCGGGCACGCGATCGTGCCGCCCGGTGCTACCTGGTTTTCAACGGCGTGTTGAAGTCCTTCATCATGTCGTCCTTGAAGCGGTCGGTCTTGAACAGCTCCAGGCGCGATGGCGTGATCTTGCGCGGCCAGGCGTTATTGCTGTTGTCGATATCGGCCGTTTCCCAGTACGGGTCCTGGTTCAGGCTCACCATCGGTTCATCGGTGACGATCAGCTTCGTGATCTTCTTCGACGAATAGCGCCACACTTCGGCGGGAATGCGCTCGATGTACTTTTTGCCGGACTTGAGTTCAATTTCCAGCACCAGCGGCGTCACCAGCCCGCCCAGGTTGGAAAAGTCGACCAGGTACAGATGCTTGCCTTTGGCGAGCAGCGCTTTCTCCCAGTCTTCCAGGCCTTCGATGGACTCGCTGTACTTGTTGCGGTCCTTGTTGGTCACCGTGAAGTCGTCATGCTCGTTGTAGAAGTCCTTCAGTTCCGGGTGCGCATCGACGCGGCGCGGCGTTCCCTTGTCGCGCTGGGCCGTCACCGACACCGGCTCGGCATCCCTCTGCGCCTTTTTCCAGGCCTTTTCGATCTCCGGATTCTTGGTGCTCACGCCGTATTCGGTGATGCCGTCAACGCTGACGTCGACCGCATCGGTGGTGTAGAACCAGCCGCGCCAGAACCAGTCCAGGTCCGTGCCCGAAGCGTCTTCCATGGTGCGGAAAAAATCCGACGGTGTCGGGCGCTTGAACTTCCAGCGCTGCGCATACTCGCGGAAGGCGAAATCGAACAGCTCGCGGCCCAGCACCGTTTCGCGCAGCACGTTCAGCGCCGCCGCCGGCTTGGCGTAGGCGTTGTTCCCGAACTGCAGCAGCGACTCGGAGTTGGTCATGATCGGTACCTGGTCGCGGCTGCGCATGTAGTCGACGATGGTGCGCGCTTCGCCGCGCGACTTCGGATAGTTTTCCTCCCACGCGTTCTGCGCCAGGCCCTGGACGAAGGTGTTCAGGCCCTCGTCCATCCAGGTCCACTGGCGCTCGTCGGAGTTGACGATCATCGGGAAGTAGTTGTGTCCCACTTCGTGGATGATCACGCCGATCAGGCCATACTTGGTGCGTTTCGAGTAGGTCAGTTCACCGGTCTTCTTGTCCTTGACCGGACGCGGACCGTTAAACGAAATCATCGGATACTCCATGCCCCCGATCGGGCCATTGACCGAGATCGCCGCCGGATACGGATAGTCCAGCGAATACTTGTTGTACTGTTCGATGGTGTGGACGATCGCCTGGGTCGAATACTTTTCCCACAGCGGATTGCCCTCTTTCGGGTAGTACGACATGGCCATCGTGTCGGTGCCGCCCTTCTTGTAGCCCTGCGCGTCCCAGATGAACTTGCGGCTGCTGGCGAACGCGAAATCGCGCACGTTCTTCGCCTTGTAGTGCCAGGTGCGGGTGCCGCTGGCGCGCGACTTCTCGGCCGCCTCGGCTTCCTGCTGGGTGACGATGATCACCGGCTTGCTGCTGGTGCGGGCCTTTTTCAGGCGCTCGCGCTGGGTCGCCGTCAGCACCTCGCCCGGGTTTTGCAGCTCGCCCGTGCTGGCCACGATATGGTCGGCCGGGACGGTCAGCTGCACGTCGTAGTCGCCGAATTCGAGCGTAAACTCGCCGGCGCCGAGGAACTGCTTGTGCTGCCAGCCATACACGTCGTAATAGGCCGCCATCCGCGGGAACCAGTGGGCGATCTCGAACAGGTCGTTCTTGTCGTCGAATTTTTCGTAGCCGGTGCGTCCGCCCTGGATCTTGGCGTCGTTGATGTTGAAGCTGAAGTCGATGTTGAACGACAGGCGCGCGCCCGGCTTCATCGGCTGCGGCAGGTCGATCCGCATCATGGTCTTGTTGATCGTGTAGCGCAGCGGCTTGCCGTCCGCGCCCCTGACCGCGCCGATGGCGAAGCCGCCCTCGAAGCCGGGGTTCTCCAACAGCGAGCGCATGCCATCGAAGCGCATGCCGTCTTCGTCGCTGCGCGCCTTGGCCCAGGCGTCGCGCGAGGCTACCGTGGCCGACATGCGCGCGTCCGAATCGGGCTTGAAGATATTCTGGTCCAGCTGCACCCACAGGTAGGACAGGGTGTCGGGCGAGTTGTTGTGGTACGTGACCGTTTCGGTCGCGCTGATGGTGCGCTTGTTTTCATCGAGGCGCGCGCGGATCGTGTAGTCGGCGCGCTGCTGCCAGTAGGCGTGCCCGGGAGCGCCGGCCGCGTTGCGGATCGTGTTCGGCGTCGGCAGCACTTCCTCAAGCTGGCGGAACTTGTCGTCGAACGGTTCGGCGGCCGAGGCGATGCCCGACACGAAGAACAAGGCTGCTAGGCTCACCGGGATACGGATCATGTTGTCTCTGACTTTTCTCGTGAAAAAGAGGAAGTATTCTAAACGTACCGATTAGTCAATTGTTTCAGGGAATTGTAAAAAACCTGAAACATACACGCAGGTGCGCGCTATGATTGTTGAGGCCGATTTTTGCGGCCGATGGTTGCGGCTTATGCGCGGGGGGGCGAGGCGGAATGGAAATGAACTTCAAGGCGAGCATCCTGATTGTCGATGGCGTATCCGACAACCTTGTGCTGATGGAAGAGCTGCTGCAGGAACGCTACCACGTGCGCCTGGCGCGCAGCGGCGAGGACGCGCTGCGCATCGCCCAGCAGGCGCCGCGGCCGGACCTGATCGTGCTTGGTGGCGCGCTGGCGGACGCCGACAGCATGCGCGTGTTTCAAGGCTTGAAGTGCCAGGTCCTCAGTGCCGAGACGCCGGTGATCATGCTCGTTCCCGAAGGTGGCGCGCAGCTGGAAGAGCGCGCGTGGCGCGACGGCGTGGCCGATGTCGTGCAGCTGCCGTTCACGGCGGGGGCGCTGCTGGCGCGGGTGGCCACGCAGTTGCGCCTGCGCGCGGCGGACGCCATGCTCAAGGACCAGCACCGCCACTTCGAGCACCTGGTGGCCGAGCGCGCGCGCGACGCCGGCTTGATGCAGGATGCCACGGTGCTGGCGATGGCGGTGCTGGCCGAGTCGCGCGATCCTGGCGTGGGCCAGCATCTTCTGCGCACGCAGCATTACGTGATGGCGCTGGCGCGCGAGCTGCGTTTTGTGCCGGCCTGCACGGCCGAACTGACCAACGAAAATATCGCGCTGCTGCACAAGGCAGCGCCGCTGCACGACATCGGCAAGGTGGGCGTGCCGGATGCGGTGCTGCTCAAGCCGGGCAAGTTAAGCGACAGTGAATTCGAGCTGATGAAACTGCACACCGTGTATGGGCGCGATGCGATCGCCGGCGTGGAGCGCACGCTCGGCGGCAGCAATGGCTTTCTGCGTTACGCGCGCGAGATCGCCTATTCGCATCAGGAAAAGTGGGACGGTTCGGGCTACCCGGAAGGGCTGGCGGGGGACGCGATTCCGCTGTCGGCGCGGCTGATGGCGGTGGCCGACGTGTACGACGCGCTGATCACCGCGCGCGCCTACCGGCCCGCGTTCACGCACGAAACCGCGGTCGAGCTGATCCGCCAGGGCCGCGGCGAGCACTTCGATCCCGACGTGGTCGACGCGATGCTGGCCATCGAAGAGCGCTTCAAAGCCATCGCCGCCGAGTTTCCTCCCCCCTGAACCGGGGTCAGAGCTCTGACTCGAAACCTTTTTGTTGCTTAACCGGGGTCAGACCTCTGATTCGAAACTTTTTTGTTGCTCGCGAGACCGAAATTCAGGGGCGTCAGGTGAAAACGTGAGTGAATTCGAGGCGGTTTGCGCGTGCTGCCCACGTTTCGTTGTCAAAACCGGGGTTTGACCCGGTTTTCCGGTTTAGTAACCAGATGCCCTAGTGCAATGTTTCGAGTCAGAGGTCTGACCCCGGTTGTAGAGGTCTGACCCCGGTTGTAAGAGCTCTGACCCCGGTTGTAGGCGGTTTGAGGGGTGTTGTAGGAGGTTGTGGCAGGCTGGAAGTGTTGTTGGGCCGCGCCAGTTGTGCGATTTCCGCATGCCAATATGCTATAGTCAATTCGCATACCCGGGCCGCGCCCGGCCTTCGGTACAACGTGGAGCGAACCGATGCGGACTCAAGGATACCTGGCCTTCGTAGTCGGTATTTGTCTGACCATGTGGACCTGCGTTGCCGTGCTCGATGCGCAGCAGGCGCGCATTGCGGCCATCTTCCAGCGCGACGCCGACAAGGTCGCCAGCGACACCAATGTGCGCCTGCAAACCTATTTCGACATGCTGCTCAGTATTAAGGGCGCCTTCGCCGTCAACGAAAAGGTCGACCGCGAGCAGTTCGCCCGCTTCGTGCGCGAGCTCAATCTGACCAAGCGCTATCCGGGCTTCCAGGCCATCCAGTTCGTCCGCCACGTGCCGGCCGCCGACCTGGCCCGTTTCGCCGAGGCCGTGCACAACGATACGCGCCTTTCTCCGGTCGGCTATCCGGCGTTCATTGTGCATCCGAAGGTGGCGCGCGCCGACCACTTCATCATCGAATACACCGAGCCGCTCAAGGGCAACGAGAATGCCTTCGGCCTCGATCTGGCCGCGTTGCCGCCGCACCGGGCGGCAGTCGAATCGGGGCGCGACAGCGGCGAGATCGTCGCCACCGAGCGCATCATCCTGGTCCAGGACGACACCGGCCAGCCCGGCTTCGTGGCGCGCGCGCCGGTGTACCGCCAGAACATGCCCCTGACGACCGTGGCCGAACGGCGCGCCGCGCTGGTGGGCCTGGTGGCGATCGTGTTCCGCGTGAAGAACCTGATGCACGAGGTGATCGATCCGTCGCTCCTGAACCAGATGGCGTTTCGCATCCACGACGCCGGCAATGTGTCGGACGGCGCCAACGCCCCCTACGCCGCATCGAACGTGATGTTCGATACCAGCGGCACGGGGGCGGCTCCGCTGCCGGGTTTCCAGACCGAGGCGCGCCTGAACGTGGCCCAGCGCCAGTGGGTGATCCGCTTCGACGCGCTGAGCGGCAGCCGTTACAGCCGCGATGCACGGCCGGTGATGGTCATCGCCGCGGGCGGCCTGGTGATCAGCACCCTGATCGCGGCGCTGATGATCGCTTCGCGCCGCAGCCGCATCCTGGCGCAGCAGCTGCGCGTGACGCTCGACGAGCAGCGCGCCTTCCAGGACAGCGCCAGCGTCGGCATCGCGCTGTTTTCGCACGGCGTGATCATGCGCTGCAACCGCGGCATGGAGGAGATGATGGGCTACGCGCCCGGCGAACTGGCGGGCAAGGAGACGCAGGTGCTGTCGCGCCCCGCGGCGGCCGGCGCGGCCGATCCGTTCGCGGTCGATCCGCAGACGCGGCGCTGGCAGGGCGAGCTTAAACTGCTGCGCAAGGATGGCAGCACGATCTGGTGCCTGATCAACGGCAAGGCGCTCGACGCATCGGACCTGACCAAGGGCGGCGTGTGGGTGATCCAGAATATCAGCGACCGCAAACACACCGAGGCGGCCCTGGTCCACGCCAAGGATGGCCTGGAGCACAGCCTGGCCGAACTCGAACAGCAGAAGGCCAACGTGGAAACCGCGCACCGCGACTTGTCAGCGGTGCTGGCCACGCTCAAGCAGGCCCAGACCAATCTGATCACGTCGGAGAAAATGGCGTCCCTCGGCTCGCTCGTGGCGGGCATCGCGCACGAACTCAATACCCCGATCGGCAACAGCCTGCTGACCGCCACCGCGCTGGCCGACATGGTGGCCGACTTCGAGCGCAAGTACGCGGGCGGCGGCATCAAGCGCTCGGCGCTGGAAGCGCACATGGCCGATACGCGCCTGGCGTGCGACATCATGGCCAGTTCGCTGCGCCGCGCGGGCGACCTGATTACGTCGTTCAAGCAGGTCGCGGTGGACCAGACCAGCGACCAGCGGCGCCGCTTCGACCTGTGCGATCTGGTGCGCGATACGCTGGCGACGTACGCGGCGCAGCTGCGCCGCGCCAATTGCGAAACGCGCATGGACGGCCCGGCCAGCCTGCTGCTCGATTCCTATCCGGGCAGCGTGGGGCAGGTGCTGTCGAACCTGATCAACAACGCGCTGCTGCACGCGTTCGAGGGGCGCCCGAGCGCGCTCATTACGATCACCGCGCGCGAGATCGAGGACGACCAGCTGTTGCTCATTTTCAGCGACGATGGCGTGGGCATGCCACCCAAGATCCTGCACCAGGTGTTCGATCCGTTTTTCACGACCAAGATGGGGCAGGGCGGCTCGGGACTGGGGATGAACATCGTGTACAACATCGTTACCGGCATGCTGGGCGGGAGCATCGAGATCGAATCGTCGCCCGAGCACGGCACCAGCGTGACGGTCCGCATTCCGCGCAAGGCGCCCAACCGCGAGAGCGAGGCGGCCGACGTCAACATGCTGCTGATGTAAAGCTGCCCGGTTCAGGCGGCGTAGCGTTCCCTGAGCAGGCGCAGCATCGCCACGTTCAGGTCCCACGCATCCGAGAGCGGCTCGCCGCTGAACGGCATGCTCTGGGTGTAGGGCACCGGCCCGAATTCGGGCGTGATCGTCATCAGTGTGGCGCCGGCGGCGCGGCGCAGTGCGACGATGCGGTCCCACCATTGAAGATGACGCGCCAGCTCGGCGGCGAACTGCGGTGCGCGGAAGTCGCTCACTTGCGGCCCTTGCGCATGGCCGACGCGCGCGTGGATGTGGCGCACATGCGGCAGTGTCGCCGCCAGCGTGGCCGGCTGGTCGTCCAGCAGCGATTCGCACGCGCAGCACCAGTGCGACAGGTCGGCCGTCAGTTCAAGGTCGGGCAGCTCACGCAGATACGGCAGCAGCAGCATCGGATGGCCGGAAAAGCGGCTGCGGTGGATCTCGTGCACGATCGGCACGCCATGCTCGCGCGCGATTCGGCCGGTCAGCGCGATCAGCTCCAGGTTTTGTTCATGCGTATAAAAGTCCTTGCCCGTGTGCGTGTTGACGAACAGCGGACGCGCGGCGCAGGCATTGGCCAGGTAGGTCGCCAGTGCATCGCGGTGCGCGTCGAACTCCGGGTGGAACACGGTTTCCCACTGCTGCGCGATGAGCAGCAGGCCGGCGTCGGCGATGCGCGCGCGCCAGTCGTCGCGCTGGGCGGCGTCGAGTGGCAAGGACATTTCAATGCCGTCGAAACCGGCCGCCTTCACGCGCTCGATGAATACGCCCGGGGCCAGGTCGTTGCTGCCCCAGTGCGGGGCGAAGATGCGGATATCCATGAACTAGTCGAAGCCTCGCACCGGAAAGCTGGCGTCGCGCTGGATCCAGTTCTGCGGCGAGTAGACGGTTGCGCCATCGGTCGCATGCAGGGTGTACGCATGGCGCGATACGGGCGAACGGTTCGGGGCGCTGTAGTGCGGCAGCAGCCCGTGAAAACATACCAGGCTGCCGGCTTTCGCTTCGAGCGGCACGGCGGTGCTGTCGTCCGGCCACGGCATGGTGTCGAGCGTTTCCATCTTGATGGCGTCGCCATGGCGCACGAAGCGCTCGCGCAGCGGGCCGCGGTGGCCGCCCGGTTCGACCCACAGGCAGCCGTTTTCGATGGTGGCGTCTTCCAGCGCGAACCAGAAGGTGGTCACGCTGATCGGCGTGGTCTCGAAAAAGGTCGCATCCTGGTGCCAGCGTACTTCGCCGCCGATGCCGGGCTGCTTGAAGATGTACATCGATTGCCACACCTTGGGATCGCTCAGTCCCAGGTCGCGCGCCACCGCGGCCAGCTTCGCATCGCGCGAAAAGGCGGCGAACACCGGGTCGAGGTCGTGCAGCGCGTGGCCGATCTTGTTGATCGACAGGGCCTTTTCCTGGCGCAGCTGGCCGTCCGCACCGAATGCTTCTTCTTCAAAAAAGCAGCGGATGGTGTTGTCCGAGCGCAGGAAATACTCGTCCGTGGCGGTGGTCTGGTCGCGCGTGGTGAAGATCGAGCGGCCCTGGCCTGGATCGAATTCGTTGACAATCTCGCCGGCGCGCTGACGCAGCCTGGTAATCTCGTCCATTGTCTTGAAGCCGGGGACGACAAGGTAGCCGTCGCGCTGGAACTGGTCGCGTTGTTCGGTGCTGAGCATGAAGGTGGCTCCTGCCATGATGGAAGCTGCCATTGTAGGGTTGGCTCCGCAACCCCGCAATTGGCGGATCGGTTGACAGATTGTCGCCATCCGGTTGACAATCGGCCGCATGGATCAACTGCGCGCAATGGAGATTTTTGTCGAGGTGGCGCGCCTGCGCAGCTTTTCGGCCGCCGGGCGCCGCCTGGGGCTCACGCGCGCCATGGTCAGCAAACATATCATGCAGCTGGAGGCGAAGCTCGATGCGCGCCTGCTGCACCGTTCCACCCGCGAAGTGAGCCTGACCGACGCCGGCCACGCCTATCTGGCGCCGTGCCTGGCGACGGTGGAGCAGGCGCGCGAAGCGGCACGCGCCATCAGTCCGGCCGGTGCCGAGCTGGCCGGGGCGCTGCGGATCCAGGCGCCGTCC
This sequence comes from Massilia scottii, assembly GCF_030846495.1. Lineage (NCBI taxonomy): Bacteria > Pseudomonadati > Pseudomonadota > Betaproteobacteria > Burkholderiales > Oxalobacteraceae > Massilia > Massilia scottii. The sequence continues at coordinate 63,630 of NZ_JAVCWM010000007.1, forward strand.
GGTTTCGGCAGCGCGTGGCTGGCCGATGCGGTGGCGCGTTTCAGCCTGCGCCATCCGCTGCTCACGCCATCGCTGTTCGTCGACGATGCGCTGCTCGACCCGATCCGCCATGGCTTCGACCTGACCATCCGCGTGGGCGGCATCCCGGACAGCAGCGGGCTGGCCATGCGCCGCCTGGCGCCGTGCCGCGGGGTGCTGTGCGCCAGTCCGGATTACGTGGCCAGGTGGGGCATGCCGCAAACGCCGGAAGCACTGCTCGATCACCAGTGCCTGCACTTCAGCCACCTGACCGATGGCACCAGCTGGCACTTCACGCGCGGGAGCGAGCGCCGCACGGTGCGCGTGAACGCCGGCTTCACGGCTAACAATGGACTGGTGCTGCAGCAGGCCGCCGAGCGCGGCCTGGGCATTGTCTACAACACGACCTTCCTGGCGTGGCAAAAGCTGATCGATGGCGCGCTGCTGCCGGTGCTGCCGGACTGGGAGCTGCCGCTGAACGACCTGTCGGCCCTGTACCCGGCCAGCCGCCAGCTCTCGCCCAAGGTCAGGGCGCTCGTCGATTTCCTGGTGGAGGAGTACCGCGTGGCCCCGTGGGACCTGGCGCTGGCCCGCGCCGGCATTCTGTAGTCATGCCCCGGCGTTACGCCTCGGGGCCGACCTGCCAGGCGCCGTCCTGGTAGACCAGCTCCTCGTCCAGGTACACGCTTTCGGTCACGGCGAAGATGTCGACGTGGTAGCGCGCATCCTTGCGCTTGAAGCCCGGCTTGGGATAGACGCCATGCTTGGCACCCAGCGACAGATGAATGCCGCACATGCGCTCGTACGTGCCGATGTCGTTGACGCGGCGCTCGCGGGTAAAGGCGCGGTTCATGCCGAAACCCAGTTCGCGCACCCACACTTCGCCTTCCTCAAGCCGGATGGTCTCGAGCAGGCGCGCGAATTCGGGCGTGGCGTCGACCGTATCGACCACGCGGCCACGTTCGATCACCAGCGTGATCGGGGTGTCGGGGCGGTTGACCATGTACGAGGTGTCGCCGAACACGTGCACCCGTACGCGCCCGTTGACCGCTTCGAGGTCCTGCGCTTCGGTGAACACTTCGCCGATCGGGAACTGGCCGCCGACGTTGTTCATGCCGCTGTAGTCGCCCACATTCAGTTTGGCCGGCTCGAACGGCGAGGCGAATACCAGCGTCTCGCCGCCGCTGTGCACCACGCCGGTCGATGCGGCATCGATGCGGCGCTTGAGCGCCTTGCCCACGCCGCGGTAGTAGGCGCTGTCGTAGGCCAGCGATTCGATGTAGTGCTCGCCCTGCGCGCCCGGCATGCGCGACAGGTGCACGTGCTCGATCACTTTCAGGCCCAGCTTGAACAGCTCGACCCGGATGCGGAAGGCTTCGAGCCGGAAGTTGGTCGACTGGATCAGCACCACCAGGTCGTGCGCCGCCATGCCCTTGAAGGCGGCCAGCACGTCGTCGGCGGCCACGGTATCGAAGTCGATGAAGACGGCATCGGGCAGATTGCGCCGATAGCCTTCGGTCAGCGCGCGCGCCAGGTCGGAGCGGCAGTCGTGCACCACCAGCGCACGCTGGGCCGGGCCGTGTTCGACCACGGTGGCGAGCACCTCGTGCAGGTGGGCGGCGGCGGCATCGACGGCGTGCGCGGGAATGTCGCCCCAGGGGGCGGCGGTCAGGTCAGGGGAGGTCATGGTGCGGTGCGAGGGTCTTGGATGACCGCCATTATACGTGGCGCGCAGGCATGGTTTTGCTTGGTAGCCACACTTCCTTGTCGAAGGAATAATGCTATGTGTAATTTATTTCGATGACCCAACGGGCATATGTTAGCGTCAGGTAAAACTACACGGTGCAAAGCCGGGCCCCCCGATCTGACCAACCACAGGAGATACAGATGAAATCATTGTTCAAGCAACTGATGTTCGCGGTCTTTGCCTTCACCCTCGCCGGTGCCGCCAGTGCGCAGGATGCCAGGCGCGGCACCGCCGATGAGGCGGTGGCCATGGTCAAGAAAGCCAGCGCCTACCTGAACGACAACGGCCGCGAGAAAGCGATTGCCGCCTTCAACGATCCCAAGGGCGAATTCATCAAGGGCGATCTGTACGTCTTCATGTTCACCTTCGACGGTACCGCGCTCGCGCACGGCCAGAATGCCAAGATGGTCGGCAAGAACCTGATCGACCTGAAGGCCGGCGAGGTGTTTCCGATCCGCGAATTCATCAAGATCGCCAAGAGTCCCGCCGGCACGGGCTGGTTCGGCTACAAGTGGCCCAATTCGATCACCAAGGCCATGGAAGAGAAAAACACCTACATCGAGCGCAATGGCGAGGTGCTGATCGGCGTCGGCACCTATAAATAGATCAAAATTGCGCTGCCCCCCTGAAAACCGTCCTTGCCGACAATGGCGGTTTCTCTCCAGGCATCCGGTCCCGCCCCCTGAAATACCGCGAAACGGTACCCGGCAAATAAACCGCGTAGCCAACCCGTTTGCGCTATGATTTGAAGAGCAACAACGGCCCGCTTTGACGGGCCGCGACTTCTTATACATATATATGGCGGCAAGCGACATGGTACACCGATGGGAAACGCCCGGCAGCGTCTGGCTGGAAGATGAACATACGGCGCAGTTTGAACTGGCGTCGAGCGAAGGACTTGGCCGCGTCGAGCGCGAGGCCCAGTCGCGCGGCCGGCTTCCCGATATCGCCCACCTGCTCGGCGCCTCGCTGCCGCTGTCGTGCGGCTGCTCGCCCATCTATCCCGAAGGTTTCGCGTTTTGCCCCACCTGCGGCGCGCCGCTCGACAAGCTGGCCGGCCGCGGCAAGACCCCGCCCGACTGGTGGGGACCGTGGTCCGACCGTCTGCTGCCGCGCCATGTGCCGCATGGCCTGAGCGTGACCGCGCTGGCGCTTGGCGACAGTCTCGAAGAACGTCCCGCCGCGCCGGCCCCCGGCCGCCCCGACCGCAGCATGCCGGCCCCGCCCAATGCGCACTGCGTGTTCGCGGCCGGCGCCTTCGGCTTTTCCGCGCAGCGCCTGATTGCGCTGGCCCATGCCCGCAACGTGCTGCAGTACTGGGACCCGCTCGGCGCGGCCTGGCATGTCATGGCGGCCGAAGACAATTCGTCCGACCTGACCTTCAGCGCTCCGGCCTCGTCCTACGCCTGGCTGCCGGCGCCTGACCCGCTGCGCGGCGAAGTGGGACTGGTGCCGACCGACCGCGGCCTGCGCCGCCTGTTCATCGATCCGGTCAGCGAAACCTGGCGCACCGAGTCGGTGTTCGACGGCCATCTTGCCAGCGCACCCGGCGCCATGCGCCGCCACGTCGCTTGCCTGGTCAACGGCGAGGCCGGCGTGCGCCTGTGGAGCGCGCACAGCGACATGAGCAACGAAGTCGTCTACGAATGCGACGCCCCGGCCGGCCACTGGGAGCGTCCGGTCGGCTACGACGGCAAGCTGTTCTGGCTGCACGCCCAGGGCCAGATGGTGTGGCAGCCCGGCGCTCCACCGCAATGGATCGCGTGGCCGGCCGGCTGGTCGCCGCGCCTGCAGTTCGGCGGCCCCACGCAAAGCCGCGACGGCCGCCTGTGGCTGATCGGCCATGATGGCCAGGCTTATTCCTTCCTCGAACTGGGCAAGGCCGACGGCCAGCTCGAAGCGCTGTCCGGTGCGCGCCTGGGCTTTGCCAGCCTGCTGTTCCGGCGCGGCCATGCGGTGGTGGGCGAACCGTGGGGGCAGGAACACGTCGAGGATCCGCACGACGACGACGCCATGGTGCTGCCGCTGCTGCGCGGCTTCAATAACAACCGCAGCCAGCCAAGTGGGCTGGTGCTGCGCTTCCACCAGTACACCGGCATGGCCGAAGATGCGCTGGCCGGGCGCATCATCGCGCGCACCACGGTCGAATGGATCGGCAAGCGCAATGTGATCCTCGACGACATCGCGCGCCTGGCGCGTCCGCTCGAGTGCGTGCCCTTCGTGTACGACAACTGCCTGTGGCTGCACCATCCGGACTGGAACCAGGTGCGCGGCTGGCATCTGGACGCACTGTCGTGACCCGGTGGCTGCCGCGCACCGCGCGCTTCGCCGCCAGCGCCGCGCTGCTGTGCGCCGGCGCGCCCGCGCTGGCCGGCTCGCACGTGTTCCTGGTCCAGAACTCCGGCTGGATGGAGCCGTTCTATACCGATCCGGCGTCGCCCTTCAAGCCGCTGGTGGCCGAAATCGTCATGGCCGCCACCCGGCCGGGCGAGCCGATGGTGCTGGCCGCGTTCAACCAGGGCGTTCCGGGCGCGCCGTCGCCCAGGGCGCTGCTCTCGCTCAAGGTCGACCCGGTCCCCACGCGGCGCCAGGTGGTCGGCGCGCTGGCCGCGCTGGAGGTGGCGCGCAAACCGGGCAGCACGGCGCTGGCCGACACCGACCTCAATGAAGCCGTCGGTTCGGCCATCGGTACGGCGCTGGGCGGAAAACCGGGCCTGGTGTGGCTGTTCACGAACAACCGCAACAGCCCGAACAACGACCAGGCGACGGCGCTGCGCAACCGCGACTTTTACCAGCTGATTCACCGCGGCGGCGCGATCAGCAAGGCGCTCGCCTTTCCGCTGCAGATGCCGGTGCAGGGCGCGCAGTACCGCGCCAACGGGTTGATGGTGTACGTGTTCGCGGTGGGCGCGCAGGGCGCGCGCGAGCTCGATGCGCTGCTGGCCACCGGCCGCCTGCAACAGGTCATCACGGAGCCGGCCGCGCGCCTCAAGCCGCTCGACCGCGACACCGTGCGCCTGGTGCCGCGCAAGGTCAGCGACGGGCCCGGGGTGGCGTTTTCGATGGCGCCGAACGGCGTGCTGCATGCCGACGTCGATGCCGAAGCGCGCACGCCAAGCGCCAGGATCGAGTGGAACCTCGAGAACACCATGTACCCGTACACCATCGTCAGCGCCACCCTCGGTGCGCGCTCGGTGCTGGGCGGGGAAAACCACCCCATCGAACTGGCCGGCACCCAGGTCAGCAAGCTCGCGCCGGGCAAAAGCGCGCCGCTGGCCTCGACCATGCAGCTGCCGGTGGGCCAGCTGCCGGGCAAGTGGTCGATGCAGGCCGTCACCTCGGCCGGTTCGGCCTACGTGGTGCCGGGACGGATCGAACTGCAACTGAGCGGCCAGCGCCTGGAACTGTCGCACGCCTTCCGCCAGCGCATGGCCACGCTGTTCCCGGGCGACCCGCTGCCCGACATCTTCACGCCGCCGGCGCAGATCGACGGCTCCACCGCCGTGCTGCCGATCGAGGTGCGGGTGCATTACGGCCTTGGTCCGCTGGTGGCGCTGATCGGCGCCGCGCTGGCGCTGCTGGGCGCGGCGGCTGCCGCGGTGCTGGCCATGGCGCGCCCGCGCAAGGCGTTCGTGACGGTGGAGGATGAACTGCGTACCATGCACGCGCGCGCCGGCACGACCCAGCCGATCTACGACAAGGCGGGCAACAAGGTGGCGCAACTGAAAACCACGCTGTTCGGCCACCAGCTGATCGACCTGCGCGAAGGCGCGCAGGTCCGGCTGGGCCGCTGATCCATCCATTATTATTAGGACCACTTTCATGCAAAATCCCAAGGACCCCGCAAGCGCACCCGCCGATCCCGGCTTCAGGCTGCCCAATGCGGCCAGTGCGCCTCCCATCGGGCCGTTCAAGGGCGGCGCGAACGGCGGCACCTCGCCCCTGCCGATCGAAATCGCCCCGCTGGATGGCGCGCCGGTGACCGATACCTCCACGCGCGACCTGGCCATCGGCGGCGCCGTGTTCCTGGTGCTGCTGATCGGTTTTTTCTTCGTGCGTAACGCCTATGTGCACCACCTGGTGGTCAAGCGGGTGGCGCCGTCGTCGGCCGGCAGCGCCGGCTGGCTGATGTTCGTCGGCCTGTCGCTGGTGAGCGCGGCGGGGGTGCTGGCGGTCATCAACCCCGGCAAATTCCTGACCATCGCCATTACCGCGACCCTGGTGCTGGTGGGCCTGATCGCCATCATCGCCGCCCTGTTCGTGGGCCGGCGCTGACCCAACAACTGAAAGAGATTTGACATGGCAGAATTTCCCAACACGGGCAGCGGCGGGGGTAAAGCTGAACTCAAGGCGGAACTGAAGGTCGACCTGCGGCCCACGCTGTTCATCGGCGCCGGCGGCACCGGCATGGAAGTGATGCTGCGGATTCGCCGCCGCATCCTGTCGGAGGTATGGAACCGCCACAATCCGACCCGGGTGGAATCGATCGCGCAGTTTCCGGTCGCGCGCTTTTTGCACTTCGACCTCGATAACAACGCCATCATCGACGAGGGCAAGTCGCAGCGCACCGACCCGTGGTATGAGCTGGTCAAGCTGGCCGACGACGAGCGCCTGGTCGAGCCGCTCGACCTGCCCCAGTATCACGAATCGGACGACAGCCTGGCGCGTTTTCCGCTGATCGAAAACTGGATGCCGCTGCGGCCCAAGAAACTGCGCTCGCTCGGGATCGATCCGTCCAAGGGCGCGGGCCAGATCCGCGCGCTGGCGCGCCTGTACCTGTTCGACAAATATCCCAAGCTGCGCGGGCGCATCAAGGGCGCACTGAATTTCTTGAGCAGCAATGCCGGCAACGAGCGCAAGGAAACCTACCAGCGCCTGGGCCTGCAGGTCGACACTTCCAAGTTCCGCATCGTCGTCATCGCTTCCTGCGCCGGCGGCACGGGCGCCGGCAGCGCCATCGACCTTGGCTGGATTTCCAAGGCCATCGCGCGCCAGGAAGTGTCGGACAACCAGGTCGACCTGGTGATGTTCATGCCGTCCGGTTTCGCCAAGGCCAACAAGGAGCGCACCGAGGCCAATGCCTACGCCACCCTGATGGAGCTCGAGACCACCATGCGCGACATGAACGCGCAGGTACGCTGGGCCGAGCCGGACAGCCTGGTGGGCAAGGGCGCGCCGTTCGACGATGTGTACTTCGTCGACACCGCCAACCTGGCCAACAAGGCGACCGGCGACATCAAGGATCTCTACCAGATGGTGGCCGACACCCTGTTCGAGGACTTCGCCTCGGCCGATTTTGCCAACCGCAAGCGCTCGATCGCGGTCAACCAGCAGCAGCACAAGCTGGGGCCCTTCAATCCGCGCGTGCCGGAACAGCGCTTCGGCGACATGCGCCTGTCGTACTCCAAGGTGTATTCGGCCTTCGGCCAGGCGGTGCTCGACACCCAGCAAAGCCTGCGCGACGATATCCGCGCCTACGAGCTGGCCGCGCTGATGGTCAAGGCGTTCTTCGGCCTGATTGGCCGCGATGGCGTGGCGGCGCGCCGCGCGGGCGACCAGGAACGCGATATCTTCATGCGCGAGCAGATGGCGATGAGCGAGCATCCGTTCGACGAATTCCCCGACTTCAAAAAGGGCACGGTGGACCTGACGCCGTTCCAGGAATACGCGCTGACCGACCAGCTGCTGATGGACAAGGACCAGCGCTCGCTGCTGGAACGGGTCGAAAGCAAGGTGCAGCTGGAAATCGACCGCATCATGGGTTCGTACGAGCTGGGCGTGTGGCGCGAAAAAGTGGTCGAGCTCCTGCCGCACCTGGAGCGCGACGCCATCCGCGAAGCCGGCGCCACCGCCGAAACGAGCGAAGACCGCATCAAGCGCCATACGCTGGAGCTGACCACGCGCCTGAAAGGGCGTGCGCGCACCCAGTTGTATGCGCTGCTGGACGACCGCAAGCAGGGCGGCCTGGAATTCGTGCTCTCGCTGCTGGAACAGATCAAGGCGCGCCTGCTGCAGCGCGACCTGGGCAACGCCGAACGCAACGGCAAGCGCTATCGCGACATCCGCGACGCGCTGCGCACGCGCCAGGTCGAGGAATCGCTGGGCAACCTGTCGCAGGCGGCCAGCCGGCTGTTCGGCAAGGACGCCCAGGCGCGCGAAGTGATGGCTCACCTCAAGCGCGACATCGCCGACTATCTGCGCTTTCACCTGCTGGCGGTGGCGGCGGGCCAGTCGATCGAGGTGATGCGCGCCATGTCGGCCTGGCTGGGCGACCCGCAAAGCACCGACGAACAGGGGCAGCCGGTATGGAGCGGCATCGCCGGCGAATTCCAGGAAGGCCGCCGCTGCGTGCAGGCCATGCTGGGGGCGGTCGACCAGCGCATCGACCAGCTGCGCGCCGACGCGCGCCACGAACACGCCACCTGTATCAAGCTGGCCAGCGACATCCTGCCCGATCCGGTTGCCTTGAGCGGCGACATCCACACCTGGAGCGAGGAAGTGCTGCTCGAATTTGGCGGCTCGGCGCGCCTGTTCCCGCAACTGGGCGATGAAAAGCTGCGCGCCAGCCTGCTGCTCAAGCTGTTCCGCCGGGCCCAGACCCAGCTCACCGTGCAGGAACCGGGCGACGCCGAGCCGGTCGATCCGCTGCTCGAACGCCTTGGCGCCATGTCGCCGCAGGAGCGCCAGCGTATCTTCAACGAGTGGCTCAAAAGCGCCATGCCGTGGATGAATGCGCGCTTTTCCGCCGAGTTCACGCCCAAGGCCGACCAGTTCAAGTGCTTCATCGGGGTGGGCGACGTCAACGCCTGGCGCAAGATGGAAGCCGAAATCCGCGCCGCCGTGCCGGCCGGCTCCTTCCACGGCGACCTGGTTTCGGTGGTCAACACGGGCATTAGCGGCAAGGCCGTGTGCTACATCGAGCTGTCGGGCTTTCCGATGACGGTACTGCGCGGCCTGCCGACCTGGCGGACCTCGTACCAGATCGAAAATCCCAAGATTCCGACCCACCTGCATTTCGACGCGACGCGCTTCCGCCATCCGATTTCGCCATCGATGGATGAATTGAACCGCCTGGCCGACGACTACGAGTGGTTCTTGCAGGCCAACGCGCTCGGTGTCATCCGCCGCAAGGGCGACCTGGCCGACCGCGAAGCGTCGTTCCAGCCGCGCGGGCAGTACCTGTTCGAGGTCGAGCCGGGATCGGGCGAGTGGCTCCAGATCGGCAACGAGTTCGCGATCCGCTCCAACGGCTTGCCGCCGTACTACCGCGAACAGGTGATCGCCGCCGTGCAGCAGCGCCTGGCCGGCGTGGGGCCGGCCCAGCTCACCATGCTGGCCACCCTGATGCGCCACTTCCAGCTGCGCGTGTATGAGCCCAAGCTCGACGTCGACGAAACCGGCGCCCAGCTGCCATCGCCGTCGCTGCCGAACATCACCGCACGCCGTCTGTACGAGCAATGGTTCAAGCGCGCCAGCGCCATGAACCCGGGACTGTCCTTGCGCGACATCGATGCCGCCAGCGCATCGCTGGCCCAGTGGAGCGAGCCGGTGCCCAATTCGGCCAGCGACGCCTACACCTGGGAGGTCGAAAAATCGGTCGACAAGCGCGCCATCCGCGCCGCTTACCTGGCCAGCGAATCCGAGGCGGCGCAGGCGCTGGCCGGGCGCGCGCTTGCGCCGGCGCCGGCGCCGCACGCGGGCGGTGGACGCTATAAACTGTTCATCGACGGCGCGCAGCAGGGACCGTACTCGATTGACGAAATCGGGCTGCGCATCGCCCGCGCCGAAGTCGGGCCCGAGACCCGTGCGTGGAACATGCAATGGAATCCCAAGGCCGACAAGTGGAAGCTGGCGGGCGAACTGCCGGAGCTGGCCGCCTTGTTCGACGATGCCATTCCCGACCCCGACAACGACATACCCGATCCAGACTGACGCCATGAACCTGCAAGACCAAGTGATCTACCGCTGCATCGATGCCGCCTGCGCGCGGCCGATGCCGCGCCGGGTCGATTTTTGTCCGTACTGCGGCGCCCCCCAGCACGACGCGGCGCGCCGGCCCGCGTCCGCCGGCGCGGGCCAGCCTGCTTTCGCTTCCACTTCCGCCGCCACCGCGCCGGTGGCGGCACCGGCCGCGCCGCCGCTCGACGCCCCGTCGTTCGTGCAGGAGGTGCCTGTGGCGCCTCCTGCGCCACCCAGGCCGGCACCGGCGGCGCCGCCGCGCAGGACTGCGGCGCGGCCCGCGCCGGCCCCCGGTACCGGACTGCGCAAGCCGATCCGCCTGCGTTACTGGCTGATGGCGCTGGCGCTGCTGGCCGTGATCTGGTTCACGGCCAAACCGGACCCCAAACGGATCGAGGCGCGCATCGGCGAGGCCACCGCGCTGGCCGAAAAATGCAAGATCAAGGAAGCGCAGGACGAAGTGGTCGCGCTCAGGGCCGACAAGGTCAGCGCCGCACAGCTGCGCCGCTTACAGTCGTCGATCAACGCGGCGGCCGACGCCTGCGAACGCAAGCACCCGCGCGCGGTCAAGCCCAAGGCCGCTGCAAGGTCCGAGCCGGCCGCGCCGTCCAGGCCCGCGCCGCGGCCCGTGGAGCGTCCGCTCGACCCGTCGGCGCGCAACCTGATCGCCGAAGCCGAGCGCCAGATCGCGCAGGGCGATTACCGGGCCGCCGCCGCCAAGCTGGAAACCTGCATCGCCATGGTGGAGGGCGGCAGCCGCGAGTGTGCCGCTTTCAAGAAATACGCCAACCGCCTGCTCAGGGAGATGGAGAACTGCCTGGCCGCGGGACGCTACTGGGCCAACGGGCGCTGCACGTAAAGACAATCATGCCGTAAAGTCCAGCGCAACTCATCTGACATGTATCTTTTTTGTAAAGATTGTCAAAGTGCTTGCGAGAATGTTGCTACTTGGTCTAGGATCGATACTTTCCCGCTAATTGGAGACGTCGATGGCTCTCAGCAGAATTCTCCCGTCGCTGGCGCTGGCCTGCGGCGCAGCATCGGCGCAAGCTGCCAGTTTCGACTGCGTGTCGCCCGAGTTTCCCGATAAATCAGTGTCGAGCCAGGCCGCGCGCCGGGTGGACGACCAGGTGCGCGCGTGGGAAAAGTGCTATGCCGAGTTCCGCGCCGGGCACTGGAGCATCGATGCCGCGCGCCAGAACGATGAAGTGGCGGCCGGCCTGGAACGCTGGATGACGCTCACGCGCACCCAGAGCCGCACGCGCAGCGCCGACGTGCCGGTGCGCGTCAAGCGCGACAGCCAGGCCGCGCGCTTCGTCGAACAGGCCCCGGTCCAATACGCGGTCGAACTGCGCTGAGCGCAGGCCGCTTCAGGCCACCGGCTGCATCCGGATCGCAATCCCCGACAGCACCGCGTTGCCCGACAGGGGATCGCGCAGATTTTCGTCCAGCAGGGCGTTCAGGTTCACGCCCGGGCGCTCGGCCGCCACCCGCATCTGCGTGCCTTCCAGGTCGTGGCCCCAGCCATGCGGCAGGCTGACCACGCCGGGCATCATCTGCGCCGATATCTCCACCTGCACCTCGATCATGCGCCCGCCATTGCGGATCTGCGCCATCGCGCCGTCGGCCAGGCCAAGCCGCGCCGCATCGATGGGATGGACCAGCGCCGTGCAGCGGTAGGCGCCCTTGGCCAGCACCGGCAGGTTGTGCATCCAGCTGTTGTTCGAGCGTAGCTGGCGCCGGCCCACGATGACCAGCTCGGGCGCGGGCGAGCGCAGGTCGGCCGCGGCGCGCGCCAGGTCGTCCAGCAGCGCCTGCGGGGCCAGTTCGATCTTGCCCGAGGGCGTGCGCAGCGCTTCCGGAATGCGGCTGCCCATCGGCCCGAGATCGATGCCCGAGGGCGCCGCCTTCAGGCGCGCCAGGGTCAGCCCGTCCGGGTTTTTGCCGAACTGGTCGCCGTAAGGGCCGCTGCGCAGCGCCAGGTCGAGCCTGCGTTCGGCGCCGCGCCGGCCTCCCAAGGCCGCCATCAGCGCGGGGGCGGCCGCTCCGGCGGCGCGCTCCAGCTCTTCCTGCAGCATGTCGTCGTCGAGCGCGTCGATGTCGGCCTGCGCGCCCAGTCCCTTGGCGATGGCGGCGATGCGCATCACGCTTTGCCACTCGTCCGGCTGGTCGCCGGCGCGCGCCAGCACGGGCGCGCTGAAACGGGCGTGGTTGCGGTGCGAGAACTGGGTGAAGGTGACGTCGTAGTGCGCGTCTTCCAGCGGCGAGACGCCCGGCAAAATCACGTCGGCGTGGCGCGAGGTTTCGTTGAGGTAGATATCGAGGCTGACCATGAAATCGAGCTGGTCGAGTGCCCTCGACAGACGCGCCCCGTTCGGCGCCGACAGCACCGGATTGGCGGCGATGGCGATCAGGGCGCGGATTTGCCCGGGGCCGGGGGTGTCGATTTCCTCGGCCAGGCAGGTCACCGGCAGCTCGCCCGACACTTCGGCCGCGCCCGAGACGCGCGAACGATAACGTCCAGTGATCACGCCGCGCCCGGCGCCCGGCGCACCGCGCGTATTGGCGGCAAACGCGGCCGCTTTCGGGAACATGGCGCCGCCTTCTTCATCGAGGTGCCCGGTCAGCACGTTGATGACGTCGATCAGCCACGAACACAGGGTGCCGAACTGCTGGGTGCAGGTGCCGATGCGGCCATAGATGGCCGCGCGCGGCGTATTGGCCAGGCTGCGCGCGAGCTGGCGCATGGTGGCCGCATCGATGCCGCAGCGCGCCGCCACCAGTTCGGGCGCGTAGTCGCGCACCGCGGCTTGAACCTGTTCCAGGCCCACCGTGTGTTCGGCCAGGCGTCCCAGGCGCACCAGGTTTTCGTCGAACAGCGCGTGCGCGATCCCGAGCAGGAAGAAGACGTCGGCGCCGGGGCGGATGAAGTGATGGGCGTCGGCCACGTCGGCCGTTTCGGTGCGGCGCGGATCGATCACGACCAGCTGGCCGCCGCGCGCGCGCAGCGCCTTGGCCTTGCCGCGAAAGTCCGGCACGGTCCACAGGCTGCCGTTCGAGACCATCGGATTGGCGCCCAATATCAGCAGAAAGTCGCAGCGCTCGATGTCGGGCACCGGCACCGACAGCCAGCTGCCGAACATCAGCCCGACCGAGAGCATCTTGGGAATCTGGTCGACGCTCGACGCCGAGTACATATTGCGCGTGCCGAGCGCCTTGGCCAGGCGCGGGAAGTACAGCATCAGGCTCATTTTGTGGGAGACCGGGTTGCCCAGCACCGTGGCCACGGCATCGGCGCCGCCGGCGGCGATGACGCCCGGCAGGCGCTTGTCGATCTCGGCGTAGGCTTCGTCCCAGGTGGCTGGCTCGAACACGCCGTTGCGCTTGATGAGCGGCGTGCGCAGGCGGTCCGGGTCGTCGTGCAGGTCTTTCAGGCCGATCGCCTTGGGACACAGGAAACCGTGCGAGAAAACGTCGTTGGCGTCGCCGCGGATGCGCACCACCCTGTTCTCTTCGAGATCGAGTTCAAGTCCGCAGCAGGCTTCGCAAAACGGACAAATGCGGTGCGCGGTGGTGGCGGGCACGGCGGTGGGCACAGCGGTAGGCACGGCGGTAGGCACAGCGGTAGGCAGGGTCGTGGACAAGGTCATGGCGAGCGCTTTCCAAAAAATCGAACGGTCGTGCGATTGTGTGCACTTGGTGCCGAACTGTCAACCGGAATGTCGGGCACGGGTGTATGCTATTGAGCAACAACAACCGTAGGAGAAATCATGAAAATCACATCGCTCATCGGCTGCGCCGTGATGGCCGCCACGCTGGCCGCGCTGGGGGGCTGCAACAAGGACGAGCAGGGCATGGGGCCGGCGCAGAAGGCCGGCGCCAAACTCGACCAGGCCGGCGACACGGTCGGCGACAATCTCAGGGCCAACGTCGACAAGGCGGAAGAGGCGGGCAAGAAGATCACCGACGCGGCCAAGGCCACCGGCGACAGGATCAACGAGGCGACCCAGGACGCCAGCAAGGGGCTGGACCAGGCCACCGAGAATGTGGGCAAGAAGGTGGAACAAGCAGGCGAAAGAATCCAGGAAGCGGCGCGCAAGTAAGCGAGGCGTGCATCGTGCCGGCGGCTAGCCGTGCCCGCGCGCCTGCTGCAGCGGCGCGCGCACGGCCATGGCGCGCCAGTCGTCGACCGTATCCAGGCTCACGACCAGCGCCACCATGTTCGGAAAGCGCTCCAGCATCTGGTCCAGCCACGGCATGTCCTGCATCAGTTGATCGATGCCGGGCCGCGCCGGCTCGCGCAAGCGTGCCAGCACGCGCCGCCGCCGTGCCAGTTCCTGCTGGCCCTGGGCGTTGAACAGCGCCAGTTCGGCGATGGCGCTGTCGACCAGCGCGCCGGCCGCGCCGAAGCGCAGCAGCCGGCCCCTGTCGCCGGTCCAGTCGAACAGGCTGGCCGCCACCGGCAGCAGCGTTTCGTGGCCCGGCTTCCAGCCCGCGGCCAGCAGGTGCGCCATGACTTCCTCGAACAGGGTGCGCGCGCAGACATTGACCATGGCCTCGTCGTCGAGGATGCGCTGCAGTTCGCGCCGCCACGAGGCGTCGTCGCCGGCCAGGTGCGCTTGCGTCAGTTGCGGCAGCGCCGCGCCGAACTGCGCGATGGCCAGGTCGCACAGGTGCTGCGGGTCGCCGCGTTCGAGGTCGGGCAGCAGCGGCTGCAGGCTGTTGCCGTCACTGCCGCCGGGCGCCGGCATGATCCGCCCGGTCCACGCCAGCGCCATTTCGTAGGCCTCGCGCAGGTACTGGAAGCCGGCGGCGTCGCGTTCCTGGTCGATCAGTTTGAGTTCGCGCGCGTAGGCGCGCCGCACCGCGCGCGTATCGGCGTCCTTGCCAAGGCCGAGCCGGGAAAAACAGGGAAGCGTGTGAGGCATGTCAGACGATGGTCAGCTTGGGCGGCGCGGGCGCGTTCTTGGTTTCCGGCCAGGTGCCCAGCACGATCGACATGTCGACGTAGCCGGCGCCCCAGGCGCGTTCCAGGTCCTGCTCGATGTCTTCCATCGAGGTCTTGTCGAAGTTGGCGAAGCCGCGCACGCCGTAGGCGCGGTTGCGCCCGTGCGCCTTGGCCAGGTAGAGCGCCATGTCGACCAGGTTGACGGCGCGCTCCCATGGCAGCGCATTCGTGCCCGGCACCAGCGGGAAGGGCGCGAAGCCGATCGACACGTTCACCGACAGCTTCTTGTCCTGGTAGTCGATAGTCTGGGTCGAGATGCCGGTCAGCAGGCGGCGCGCGATTTCCTCGACGCCGCTGCGCGGAATGGCCGGCAGGAAGGCGAGGAATTCCTCGCCGCCCCAGCGCACGATCATGTCGGTCTCGCGCAGGATCTCGCGCAGGCTTTCGGCGATCATCTTGAGCACGGCGTCGCCGGCGGCGTGGCCATGGCTGTCGTTGACATGCTTGAAGTGGTCGACGTCGAGCAGGAACAGGGCGCCCACGATTTCCTCGCCCGAGGTGCCGGCGCCGCGCTTTTCCACCTGCAGGTGGCTGCGCATGAATTCCTGGAAGTGGCGCCGGTTGTACAGGCCGGTCAGCGGATCGCGCGAACTTTGCTGCTTCAGTTCCAGGTTCTTCACCTTGAGCTGGGCATTCGCATGGCGCACCTTGCGGTACAGGATGCCCACCACCACCGCGGCCAGCGCAAACACCACCGCCAGCAGCCACCACACGCGCTGCTGCAGGCGGCGGTTGTCGATTTCGGTCGACTTGAGCTGGTTCTCGCGGCTTAACAGTTCGATCTGGCGCTGCTTCTTTTCGGTCTCGTACTTTTCCTGCAGCTCCAGCGTGGCTTTCTGGCGCCGCTTTTCAAACAGCTCGTTCGACAGCGCCCGCTCGCGGTGGTAGGCCTTGACCGCGCCCGTCATGTCGCCGGCGCGTTCGAGCGCGGCGCCGTATTCCATCAGCACTTCCTGCAGTTCCGGCTTGTCGCCGACTTTTTCGTACCAGGCCAGGCCCAGCTCGAAATGGCGTTTGCCCTCGGCCAGGCTGCCCAGGCCGAGATGCGCCTGGCCCAGGTTCAGGTGCGCGGTCGCTTCGGTGCTGTCGTCGTTCAGTTTGCGCCCGGCCTGCAAGGCCTGGGTCGCGTACGTGAGCGTGCGCGCGTAATCGTGCTGCTTGAGATAGCTGTCCGACAGGTTCACCAGGGTCCCGGCGATCATCGCCTCGGCGCCGATCTGGCGCTCGTACGCGAGCCCGGCGAGCAGGGCGCGCAGGCCGCGCTGCGGCTGGTTGGTTTCGACCGCCAGGCCGTATTCGGTATCCTTCAGGCTCGCCAGGCGGCCCGGCGAATTGGTCTGCTCGGCCAGCGCGGTCGCTTCCTCGAGCGCCTCGAAGCCCTTGTCGTGTTCATTCAATTGACCGTACAGGAAGGCCAATGCATTGAGCGCCTGGACTTTGGGAATCGGCTCGCCGTGGGCGCGCGCCAGGGTCAGCGCGGTCTGCATCTTGGCCATCGCGGCCGGGAAATTGCCCTCTTCCGAGTACGACTGGCCCGAGGTAATGGCCGCCTGCACGCGCAGCGGCATGTCGTCGGTGGTGTTGGCGAGCTTTTCGCCTTCCCACGCCAGCTGGTGCGACAGGGCCAGCTGGTCCATGCGGGAGACGACGTAAGCCTTGGTCAGCAAGCCCTTGGCGCTGATGACATTGTCTTTTTTGTCACGCCCGAACGCGATCAGCTCCTCGGCCAGGACCAACGATTCCGGTACCTGGTTCAAGCCGCGCCGGGCCAGGCACAGCTGGACCAGGAAGTCGGCCTTGGTGCGCGCCGGGGCCGCGCGCGCCTCGCTCTCGATCTTGAGCAGCGCCTCGAGCGCCTTGGGCGGCACGTAGCGGTTCATCTCGCGGATCTCGACCAGGCGCGCGTCGAGCACCGGATGCTGGGCCTGCGCGAGGCAAGAGGCCAGGCATAGCGATGCCAGCAGCACGCGGGCCTTGCGGCCATGCGAGGTGTCTGATAAACCTGCCAACATCACGTTCCTTCATGTGAAAACCGATGCTTTCCGAACGGGAAAACTGCAAGCAATTATATTCTTGTTGCAGTCTGGAAAGTCCTAGTCGCATTCAGATTGTGCATCTAAATGCGCATTTTTGTGGCAGCGACGTGCGTTTCGATGCCGCTTTGGCATGGAAGTGTTGGTCCCATACGACGCCCTCGCGGCGCTTGAGGAGTCCGATTTTGCGGCCTGTCGCATTTGCGACCCGGCGCCGCGCGCATGCCTTATATTTCCTGCAAGCCCAACAATAATGTCAGGAAGTAAAATGCTCGAACTGCGCAACGTGGTCAAAACCTTCGGCAAGGATGTCCGCGCGGTCGATGGCGTGAGCCTGACGCTGGCGCGTGGCGTGGTCGGCCTGATCGGCCACAATGGCGCCGGCAAGACGACCCTGATGCAGATGATCGCCACCCTCACGCGCCCGAGCAGCGGCCAGATCCTGTTCGACGGGGCCGACATCGTCGCCCGGCCGCAGGAGATCCGGCGCCGGCTCGGCTACCTGCCGCAGGATTTCGGGGTCTATCCGAACCTCTCCGCGCTCGAATTCATGCAGTATTTCGCCGCCCTCAAGGGCGTGCGCGACCCGGCCCGCATCCGCACCCTGCTCGAACTGGTCAACCTGCACGAGCAGGCCAGGCGGCCGGCGGCCTCGTTCTCGGGCGGGATGCGGCGCCGCCTCGGCATCGCCCAGGCCTTGCTCAACGACCCGGACATCCTGATCGTCGACGAGCCGACCGCCGGCCTCGATCCGGAAGAGCGCCTGCGCTTTCGCAACCTGCTCGGCGAGCTCGGATTCGACAAGCTGGTCATCATGTCGACCCACATCGTGTCCGACGTCGAGAGCATCGCCGGCCAGCTGGCCACCATGGACGCCGGCAAACTGATCTCCTGCGCGACGCCGCGCGCGATCCTCGACCAGGCGCGCGGGCGCATCTGGTCGGCCAATGTGGGCGCGGCCGAATACGAGCAGCTGCGCAACCGGGTCAGCGTGCTGCACGCGCAGCGCGAGGGCGACCAGGTGGCGCTGCGCATCGTCCACGGCGCGCCGCCCTGCGATGGCGCGCGCGTGGCCGAACCGACCCTGGAAGAAGCGCTGATGGCGCAGCGCCATGCGCTCAGGGCGGCCGCATGAGCGGGCACGTGCTGGCGACGCTGGCGCTGGCCGAAGTACGCCTGCGCATGCGGCGCGCTTCCACCATGGCCGCGCTGCTGGCGGTGGTGGCGCTGAGCTGGGCGATGATCGCCGATCCGGCCGGCGGCGAGGCGCTGCTGGTATTTGACAAGGCGCGCGTGCTCTACACCAGTTCCGCGCTGGCGCTGGGCAGCGCCACGCTGGGCGCCGTGCTGTTCGGACTGGGCGGCTTTTACCTGGTACGCGGGCGCATGAGCGAAGACCTGCGCAGCGGGATCGGCGGCGTGATCGGGGCCACGCCGGTCGGCAGCGGCGTGTTCCTGGCGGGACGCTGGCTGGGCTGCGTGGCGTATCTGGGCGCGCTGGTGGCCGCCTTCATGCTCACCATGCTGGTGCTGCACGCGCTGCGCGGCGACGGCCCGATCGAACCGCTGGTCTACCTGCAAACCTATGTGCTGTTGCTGCTGCCGATGGTGTTTTTCGCGGCCAGCTGCGCGATCCTGTTCGACAGCTGGGCGCCGCTGATGGGCAAGGGCGGCGACCTGCTGTTCTTCGTGCTGTGGGTGGCCCAGCTGGTGCTGATGACGCAGGGTACGAGCAGCGCATTGCCGGCGCTGATGGTGTTCGATTTTTCCGGACTGGCGGTGGCGGTGGCGGCGGTCCAGGGTTTTGTCAGCGGCGCCGATTTTTCCATCGGTTCCAGCAAGTTCGATCCGGCCGTGGCGCCGGTGACGCTGCCGTCGCTGCTGTGGAGCGCGCGCATGATGGCGCTGCGCGGCGCTTCAAGCCTGGTCGCGATCCTGCCGCTGCTGCCGGCATGGTGGCTGTTCCACCGCTATTCGCCGGACCGGGTCAAGCCCGGCCGCGCGCGCATGCGCCGCTCGCCGCTGGCGCTGCTCAACGCCGCGCTGCGTCCCCTGGCCGCGCTGGCCGCACCGCTCCTCGGCCTGGCCGCGCGCCTGCCCGGCGTGGCCGGCCAGGTGCTGGCCGATATCGCCCTGACGTTCCTCATCGCCCCATCGGCCCTGCCGGCGCTGCTGCTGTGCGCGGGGGCCGCCCTGTTCGCGCCAAGTGCCGCGCTGCCGGCGGTCTTGATCGCCGGGGTGGCGTTCTGGGGCATCCTCGTGAGCGACATGAGCACGCGCGATTTTGGCGCCGGCACCGAGGACATGACCGGCGTGGTCAGCGGCGGCGTGGCGCGCCGCTACCTGCGCCAGTACGCGGCTACCGTGCTGCTCGGCCTGATGTTCACCGGACCGGTCGCGCTGCGCTGGTCGCTGGCGCAGCCGGTACGCGCGCTGGCGCTGGTGAGCGGCATGGCTTGCCTGGCGGCGCTGGCCAGCCTGTTCGGCCGCTGCAGCCGCAGCGCGCGCCTGTTCCTGTCGCTGTTCCTGTTCGGGCTATACGCGGCGGTGAACGCGGCCAGGGCGCCGATGCTCGATGCGGTGGGTTTCAACGGCGCGGCCAACCTGCACTCGGCCGGCATGTACGCGCTGGTGGGCGCGCTGGCGCTGGCGGGCGGCTACCTGTGGAATGCGAGCCGCCCGCAGCGCTAGGGTATTCAAACCGCCACCTCACACCGCCAGCTGCTGCAGCAGGTACAGGCGCTGATACAGGCCGCCGTCGACCAGCATCAACTCGTCGTGCGAACCGGCTTCCGAGATGCGGCCGTGATTGAGCACCACGATGCGGTCGGCCTCGCGGATGGTCGAGAGGCGGTGCGCGATGGCGATGATGGTCACCCGTCCGCGCAGTTCGTTGAGCGCCTCCTGCACCACCTGCTCGGTGGCGCTGTCGATGTGCGAGGTCGCTTCGTCGAGCAGCAGGATGCGCGGCTTGCCGGCCAGCGCGCGCGCGATCGCGATCAGCTGCTTCTGGCCGACCGACAGGCGCGAGCCGCCTTCGCCGAGCGAGGTGTCGTAGCCGTCTTCCAGCGCGGCGATGAAGTCGTGCGCGTGCGCCGCGCGCGCCGCCGTCTCGATGGCTTCCTGCGACAGGCCGCGCCCCATGTCGATGTTTTCGCGCGCCGACGCCGCCAGCAGGAACGGGTCTTGCGGCACCAGCCCCACCTCGGCGCGGAAACGCTCGTTGTCGATCGCCGCCAGCGGCTGGCCGTTGATCTCGATGCAGCCCGGGCGTGAAGGGTAGTAGCGCAGCAGCAGCGACAGCAGGGTCGATTTGCCGCTGCCGGTGTGGCCGACGATGCCGAAAAAGGCGCCCTGCGGCACGTCCAGGCTCAATGCATGCAGCACGTCCTGGCCCGGCGCATAGCCGAACGTCAGGTCGCGGATGCGCACCGCCGGCGCATCCGGCGCCGCCGGGTCGGTGGGCAGCGCGCGCCCGGCCGCGTGCTCCGGCGCGCCCGCTTCGTCGAGCAGGGCCGACACGCGCGCGGTCGCCACCACGGCCTGCTGCAGGCCGCTGAACTGCATCGTGATCTGGATCATCGGCTCGACCACGCGCGCGATGTAGCTGATGAAGGCGTACAGCACGCCGACTTCGACCGCGTTCATTTCGCGCCGCCCGAAACTGTAGATCACCACCGCCAGCAGGATCACGTTGAGCAGGTCGAGCGCGGGACGCAGCAAAAACGCGTTGGCGCGCAGCTCGGCCAGGCGCGCCTTGTAGTGCGACTCGTTGGTAGCGGCGAAACGCGCGCCGAAACGGGCCTGCGCGTTATTCGCCTGCAGCACGCTCATGCCGCCGATCGATTCGGCGATCTGGCCGTTGATGTCGCTGCGCAGGGCACGCGCGCGCGTCACCGCCGGCGCCGACAGGCGCTGGTACACGAACACGATGGCCACCACCGCCGGCACCAGGGCCAGCACGATCAGCATCAGGCGCCAGTCCAGCCAGGCCATGGCGATCATGGTCCCGACCAGCACGATGCTGCTGTCGAGGATCACGAACAGTACCTGGATGTACAAGGTCTTGACGGCTTCGGTGTCGTTGGTCACGCGGCTGATCAGCTGGCCGGTGATGGCGCGGTCAAAAAAAGCCATCGGCAGGCGCAGCACATGGCCGAACACCCATTCGCGCAGGCGCTGCACCGAGCGCATGGCCAGGCCCGACAGGCGCACCAGCTGCAGGTAGCGCAGCCAGCTGGCGATCCAGCCGCTCACCAGCATGGCGCCGAGCAGCATGGCCATGCGCGGAAAATCCAGGTGGCGCGGCAGCAGGTGCTCGTCGATCAGGGCCTTGCCGAGGATCGGGCCGATCACTTCCAGGGCGGCCGCGAGAACGAGCCACAGGGTGGCCCAGAGCAGGTGCCGGCGGTCGGGATGGGCGGCGCGCCGCAACAGGCCGATGGCTTGCGCGGCCTGCGCGCGCATCGCCTTGGGTGTGGTATCAGAGTGCATCGAGGCTGGCCTCCAGTTGTTGATAGCGCCACTGGCTGGCGTACCAGCCGTCGCGTTCGAGCAGGGCCTCGTGGGTGCCCGACTCGGTAATGCGGCCGTCGCGCAGCACCACGATGAAGTCGGCGTTGACCACGGCCGAAAGGCGGTGGCTGGCGATGATCACGCTGCGCTCCGGCCGCGCGCGCCGCAGTTCTTCCAGGTGTTCGAGGATGCGTGTTTCGGTACCGGTATCGACCGCCGACAGGGCGTCGTCGAGCAGCAGCAGGGTGCTGTCGGCCAGCAGCGAACGGGCAATCGCCACGCGCTGGCGCTGCCCGCCCGACAGGGTGATGCCGCGTTCGCCCACCGGCGTGTCGTAACCCTGCGGGAAGCGCAGGATGTCTTCGTGGATGGCGGCCATGTGGGCCGCGTGCTCGATCTGGGCGCGCGTGGCGTCCGGGCGCGCCAGCGCGATGTTCTCGGCGATGGTGGCCGAGAACAGGAACGATTCCTGCGGCACCCAGCTGATCGCGGAGCGCAAGGTCGCCAGCGTATAGTCCGCGAGCGGCCGGCCGCCCCAGCTGGCCTCGCCCGTCTGCGGCGTGGCCTGGCGCAGCAGCACGCGCAGCAGGGTCGATTTGCCGGAACCGGTCGGTCCCACCAGGCCCAGGGTCTGGCCGGGCGCGACGCTGCACGACACGTCCGCCAGCGCCGCCACGGTTTGCCCGGTGTAGGTGTAGCCGACATGGTCCAGCACCAGCGCGCCCGGGGCCAGCTGGTCCACCTTGCCATGGTCGTCCACGCTCAGGGGCGTGTCGAGCAGGGGCTGCACGCGCGCCAGTGCCGCGCGTCCGCGTTCGATCAGCGAGAGCACCCAGCCGGCCGCGAACATCGGCCAGATCAACTGGCCCAGGTACATGCTGAAGCTGGTCAGCGCGCCGATGGTCAGTTCGTCATGCCACACCAGATAGCCGCCCAGGCCGAGCGTGAGCACGCCGGCGGCGCTGAGGGTCAGGCCGACGGCCGGCTCGTAGGCCGCTTCCCATTTCTGGGCGCGCAGGCTGGCGTCGGCCGCGTGCGCGGCCAGTTCGCCAAACTGGGCCGCGCTGCGATGCTCCAGTCCCAGCGCGCGCAGGGTGCGCACGCCCGACAGGGCTTCCTGCACATGGTCGTTCAGGCTGGAGAAGCGCTTGAGCGAGTCGGTGGCCGCCACGTGGATGTGGGTGGAGATGCGCCAGAACGCGAACGCCATGAAGGGGAAGGGCAGCAGGGCGATGCAGGCCAGGCGCCAGTCGACGCCGAGCGTCATGATCCCCAGCACCATGATCAGGGTCAGGGTGCCGTCGAAGCCGGCCAGCATGGCTTCGCCGGCGGCCATTTCGATGGCGTCGATATCGTTGGTGGCCAGCGCCATCAGGTCGCCGGTGCGCTGCTTCTGGTAGAACGCCGGCCCCTGGGCCGACAGGCGCGCGTAAAAGCGCGTGCGCAGTTCGACCCCGAGCTGGTAGGCGGCGGCGAACAGGCGCAGGCGCCAGCCGACCCGCAGCAGGTAGATGGCCACGCCCATGGCGAGCAGTTGCAGCAGGCCGCGCAGCAGGTCGCCGGGACCGAGGCTGTGCGCGGCCAGGCCGTCGATCAGGGTGCCGATTTTGCGCGGAATCCAGACCGTGAGCGCGGCCACGCCGGCCAGCATGAAGGCCGAGGATATATAGGAGCGCCAATGGCGGCGCACAAAGCTGCCGACGAGCTTCGATAAACTCATTACGTTCCTTGGAAGTTGCGCCCAGATGAAAAAACGGGCCGAAGCCCGTTAATTTACTACTTTTGGCAACTTGGCGCAGAGGCCAGCTGTTCTTTACTTCTTGCGCGCGCCTTTCGACGCCGACGCATCGGCCAGTTTGCCGGTGCCCGGCCTGCCCGAATGCGGGGCCGGCGGCGGCGTGGCGTCGACCGGCCGGATGCCGGAGACGTCGATCTGGATCGCGTCGTCGGCCGCCAGCGGCGCGGCGGACGGCGCGTCCGGCGAGGCGCCGGCGACAACGCTGGCGACGGCGCGCGCGATCGGCCTGGCGTCGGCCAGCGGCAGCGGATCGGGGTCCGACTCGCCGACAGGGTTCATGCTGACGATGATCGGCTCATCGTCCATGTCCGGTTCGGCCGGGGCATCGCCGGCGGCCGCTTCGATCTCGCCGTCGGCGCCTTGCTCGTCGTATTTTTGCTCGTAGCGCTGGTCGTCGCCGTGCGCTTCATCGTTGGCGGGCGCGCGCGCCAGGCCCGGCGCGGACAGGGCCGATACCTTGGCGGCGGCGCTGCCCACGCTGCCGGCGATGCCGAACAGGGCGCGGCTGTAGTCGAGGAAGGACTTGACGGTGTCGCGGCTGTGCGTGGTCAGCGCCAGCAGGTCGCGCGGGTCCTTGGCGGCCAGCAGCTGCTGGAAGGCGGCGGTGGACTTTTCAACGCTGGCGCGGGTGGTGCTCAGGTTCAGGGCAATGAGCTTCTCGGTATTTTCGACCGCCTTGCCGGAAAAATGGCGGAAAGCGTCGAACTGGGCTTCGAGCTGGGCTTTGCGTGCTGCGGAAAACTGTTCTGGAAGGTTACTCATCGGGGTTCCTTGGAAGTGTTTTATGACGCGCTGCAATATTGCTAAGTCTATCCATGAATGCTTGCCTTGAAAAGCAGTTTTTCAACCGTGCTCAGGAAAATTTTCTTGCATCGCAGCATTTATGTATTTGGCATGACAGCGGCATGGCAAACACGTGTCCGCGCGACCCAAGCGCGGCCGAACTCGCTACAATCGTAAGACGCCGCCGTTCCCAAGGAGCTTTTCGATGGATCTCGTTATCCGCAATGCCAGCCTGCCCGACGGGCGCCACCAGATTGATATCGCGGTCGAGGGCGGGCGCATCGCCGCCGTCGGCCCGCGCCTGGCCGTGCAGGGTGTGCACGAGATCGACGCCGAGGGCGACCTGGTCACGCCGCCCTTCGTCGACGCCCACTTCCATATGGACGCCACGCTCAGTTACGGCCTGCCGCGCGTGAACCGCACCGGCACCCTGCTCGAAGGGATCGCGCTGTGGGGCGAACTGAAACCCGGCCTGACCCAGGATGCGCTGGTCGAACGCGCCATGCAGTATTGCGACTGGGCGGTCGCGCGCGGCCTGCTGGCGATCCGCTCGCACGTCGACATTTGCGACGACCGCCTGCTGGCGGTCGAAGCGCTGCTGGAAGTGCGGCGCCGCGTGGCGCCCTATCTCGACCTGCAGCTGGTCGCGTTTCCGCAGGACGGGATCTTGCGCAGCGCCAGCGCCTTTGAAAACCTCAAGCGCGCCGTCAGGCTGGGGGTGGACGTGGTGGGCGGGATTCCCCATTTCGAGCGCACCATGAGCGAAGGCGCGGCCTCGGTGCGCCTGCTGTGCGAATACGCGGCGCAGCAGGGACTGCGGGTGGACATGCACTGCGACGAATCGGACGACCCCATGTCGCGCCATATCGAAACGCTGGCCTTCGAGACCGAGCGCCTCGGAATGCAGGGCCGGGTGGCCGGCTCGCACCTGACCTCGATGCACTCGATGGACAACTACTATGTCAGCAAGCTGCTGCCGCTGATCCGCGAGGCGGGCGTGGCGGCGATCGCCAACCCGCTCATCAACATCACTTTGCAGGGCCGCCACGACACCTACCCCAAGCGGCGCGGCATGACGCGCGTGCCGGAACTGATCGCGGCCGGGGTGGACGTCGCCTTCGGCCACGATTGCGCGATGGACCCCTGGTACAGCCTCGGTTCGGGCGACATGCTGGAAGTGGCGCATATGGGCCTGCACGTGGCGCAGATGACGGGGCAGGACGCGATGCACCAGTGCTTCCTGGCGGTGACGGAGGTCCCGGCCCGCATCCTCGGGCTGGAAGGCTATGGCATCGCGCCGGGCTGCCACGCCGACCTGGTGCTGCTCGACGCTGCCAGCACGGTCGAAGCGATCCGCCTGCGCGCGGCGCGGCGCATGGTGATCCGGCGCGGCGTGGTGGTGAGCGAAGCGCCGCGCGCGCGCGCCACCCTGAACCTGCCGGGGCGCGCGGCCACCATCGATTTCCGTCTCGGGCGCTAGGGTGACGGCTTGACGGGCAGGGCGGCATCGGTGCTACACTCGTCAAGGCAAATCTTGTCGAAACATGAACCAGGCGCGACGTTCAACCGGGAGGCCGCGTGAGCCAGCATCAGATCCAGATCCGCCCAGCCGCCGCTACCGACATCGAGGCGATGTGGACGATTTTCGAGGCCGTCATCGAGGCCGGCGAATCCTATCCTTTCGCGCCGGGCACGTCCAGGGCGGCCTGCGCCGACTACTGGTTCAACCCGCGCTCGACCAGCTTCGTCGCCGTCGCCGGCGACCAGCGCGTGCTGGGCATGTACAAGCTGGTGCCGAACCAGATGGACCTGGGCGCGCACGTGGCCAATGCCTCGTACATGGTCAGCCCGGCGGCGCAGGGTGCCGGCGTGGGCACCCTGCTCGGCCGGCACAGCCTGGACGAAGCGCGCCGCCAGGGCTATCTGGCGATGCAGTTCAATTACGTCATCAGCAGTAACCTGGCCGCCGTCGCGCTGTGGAAAAAGCTCGGCTTCGCGATCATCGGCACCCTGCCCAAATCGTTCCGCCACGCGCGCCTGGGCTATGTGGACGCCTACGTGATGTACCAGCTGCTCAGCGATCCGGCCGACTGGCCGGCGCCGCCGTTGCGATGAAGATCCTCGAGACCGCGCGCCTGGCGCTGCGCACCGTGGAAGCGGCCGATGCGCCGTTCTACCTGGAGGTGGTCAACGATCCCGGCTTCATCGCCAACATCGGCGACCGCGGCATCCGCACGCTGGAGGCGGCGCGCCTGCACATCGAAAACGGTCCGGTGAAGATGCAGGAAACGCTCGGGCATGCGATCTGGCTGGTGGCGCTCAAGGACAGCGGGGTGGCGATCGGCATGTGCGGCCTGATCAAGCGTGAAACGCTGCCCGAGGTCGATATCGGCTACGCCTTCCTGCCAGCCTGGCGCGGCCAGGGCTATGCGCTGGAAGCGGCCGAGGGCGCGCTCGCCTATGCGCGCGATACGCTCGGGATGGCGCGCCTGCTGGCAATCACCTCGCCCCACAACACCGCGTCGAGCGCACTGCTCGAAAAACTGGGCCTGCGTTTCGAAAAGATTGTCCACCTTACACCGGAAGATCCCGGCACCCGGCTGTACACGATGGAACTGTGTGCAACTGCCTGAAATACTTGTTCCCAGTTAACGGAAACGCATTTCTTTTTGTCTTTCACGCGTGCATGATGAGTTTGCAGAGCAATCGTCTTTACAGGCGCCAACGCAACCATCCCGAGAGAGACCATGAAACTCGCCAACCTCCGAATTGCCGTGCGCCTCAGCGCGCTCGGCGTTTTCTTTTTCGCCGCCTTGCTGCTGGTCGGCCTGGGCGCCTGGTCGGCTTTATCCGGTGCCAACGCCAGCAGTGCGCTGGCACTGCAGCGCGCCGCGAAACTGACCGACGCGGTCGACATGGCGCGCAGTGCCCAGGTCGAATTCAAGATCCAGGTGCAGGAATGGAAGAATATCCTGCTGCGCGGCTCGGACGCGGCCCAGCTGGAAAAGTACACGGCCTCGTTTCGCAAGAGCGGCGAGGCCACCCGCGCCGAGCTGAGCAAGGTCAACGCCGTGCTCGGCGAACTGGGGATGCGCACGCCGCTGGTCGACGAGGCCATCAAGGCCACCGAGGAATTGAGCAAGAACTACCTGGGCGCGCTGCAAAAATTCGATGGCGCCGATCCGGAGAGCTACAAAACCGTCGACAAGCTGGTCAAGGGCATGGACCGCGAGCCGACCCAGAAAATCGATGCCATCGTCACCTACATCGGCACCCAATCGCGCGCGCTGACGGTGGCCATGGCCAAGGAGCAGGCCGCCGGCGAACGGCTTGCGACCATCGAGCTGCTGGTGATCGTGCTGGTCACGGTGGTCGTCGGCGCGGTGATCATGGTCTGGCTGGTGCGCAGCATTACCGGGCCGCTCAACGAAGCGGTCAACATTGCGCGCACGGTGGCCAGCGGCGATCTGTCGACCTCGATCGTGGCGCGCGGCAACGATGAAATCGGCATGCTGCTCAAGTCGCTCAAGGACATGCACGACAGCCTGGCCGAGATCGTCGGCAAGGTGCGCGCCGGGACCGATGCGATCGCGGCGGCCTCGAGCGAAATCGCCGATGGCAACCAGGACTTGTCGGCGCGGACCGAAGAGCAGGCCAGTTCACTCGAAGAAACCGCCTCGGCCATGGAAGAACTGACCTCGACGGTCAAGCAGAATGGCGAAAACGCCGGCCAGGCGAGCAAGCTGGCCAGCGACGCCTCGGTGGTGGCGGTGCGCGGCGGCGATGCGGTGGCGCAGGTTATCCACACCATGGGCTCGATCAACGAATCGTCCAAAAAGATCGTGGACATCATTGGCGTGATCGATGGCATTGCTTTCCAGACCAATATTCTGGCCCTGAATGCCGCCGTGGAAGCGGCGCGGGCGGGCGAGCAGGGGCGCGGCTTCGCCGTGGTGGCCTCCGAAGTGCGCAACCTGGCACAGCGTTCGGCGGCGGCGGCCAAGGAAATCAAGACCCTGATCGGCGACTCGGTCGACAAGGTCGAAACCGGCAGCAAGCTGGTGGGGCAGGCCGGCAGCACGATGGAAGAAGTGGTGGCCAGCGTGCAGCGGGTCACCGCGATCATTGGCGAGATTGCCGTTGCCAGCGGCGAGCAGAACGTGGGGATCGACCAGATCAACGATGCCATCGGGCAAATGGACGCGGTCACGCAGCAGAACGCGGCGCTGGTGGAACAAGCGGCCGCGGCGGCGGAATCGATGAAGCAGCAGGCGGCCAGCCTGGCCGAAGCGGTCAGCGTGTTCAAGATCGGCGAGCGGCACATGGCGGCGGCGCCGGCGGCGCGCGCGGTACGGCGGGCCGGGCCGACGGGGCGTGCCCCGGCGCCGCGTGCGGCGACCCCGGCAGCTCGTCTGTCCGCCAGCAAACCGGCCGCGGCGCGGCCCGTGCCGGCTGGCGAAAGCGACTGGGAAGAGTTCTAAAGCCCACTGCAAAATTTCTTAACTGGGGTCAGACCTCCGACTCGAAACATTTCTTAACTGGGGTCAGAGCTCTGACTCGTAACATTTTGCTCGCACAGCCGGCACCGGCCGCCGGTTGTGCCGCATTTACCCCTCGCTTCCCCATCACTTCATCGCTGCAGCATCGCCTGCTCCTCCGTTTGACATGTTTCGATTCGGAGGTCTGACCCCAATTAGGAAATGTTTCGATTCGGAGGTCTGACCCCAATTAGGAAATGTTTCGATTCAGAGGTCTGACCCCAATTAAGAAATGTTGTGAGGCAGATTTGCTCCGTTTGGACATGTGATTTCCATAAGGAATGCGCGCGCTTCGGTGTGGCGATGTGTGGGGGAAAGGTTTTACTAATTGTGCACGGTTGCTTGTCGAGTATCTATATAATGCGAAGAACATCACGGCGACCGGGACCGGTCCGCCTATTGCTTTCCCATTCTCAGCCGCACTATCCCTCAAAGGATCCAATGAGCACCGACAAAAGCCCGCAGTTAGCGTTAATTATCACTAAGTATGAAAATGAGCTGCTGGAAGTTTGGCTGTCGGGACTGATGACGCGGATGATCCGGCGCGATAAAAACGCCGAGGCCGAACTGCGCCAGCAGGCCACCCGCTTCCTGCCCTTGCTGGTGCAGGCGCTCGACCGCAGCACCACCAACGATATCGAAGCGGCCGCCTGGGATGACACGCGCCACATGCTGACCGACATCTCGCAGGCGCGCGTGCGCCAGGGCTTTTCGTCGATCGAGACCGCCAGCTTCATCTTCGCGCTGAAAGAGCCGCTGTTCGCTTACCTGCGCACCGCGCTGGCCGACAATCCGATCCAGCTGGTCGAGGAAACCGCCGCCACCAGCGCGCTGTTCGACCGCCTCGGCCTGTTTACCATCGAGGTGTACCAGAAGGCGCGCGAGCAGGTCATCCTGCGCCAGCAGCAGGAATTGCTGGAACTGTCCACGCCGGTGGTGCAGCTGTGGGAAGGCGTACTGGCCCTGCCGCTGATCGGTACCCTCGACAGCGCGCGCACCCAGGTGGTGATGGAGAACCTGCTGCAGAAAATCGTCGACACCGGCGCTTCGATCGCGATCATCGACATCACCGGCGTGCCGACCGTGGACACCCTGGTGGCCCAGCATCTGCTCAAGACCATCGCCGCCGCCCGCCTGATGGGCGCCGACTGCATCATCAGCGGCATCCGCCCGCAGATCGCCCAGACCATCGTGCACCTCGGGGTGAATCTGGAAGACGTGGTCACCAAGGCCACCCTGGCCGATGCCTTCGTCGTGGCGCTCAAGCGCACCGGCTCGACCATCACCCATCCGCAGAACGTGCGCTGAGCCATGGAACGCATCCCCATCCTGAAAATGGGCCGTCTGCTGCTGGTGACGATCCAGGTCGACATGCACGACCGCCTGGCCATGACCCTGCAGGACGACCTGACCGCGCGCATCGTCAAGGAGCGCGCGACGGGCGTGCTGATCGATATCTCTGCACTCGACATCGTCGACTCCTTCATCGGCCGCATGATCAGCCACACGGCGGCCATGGCCCGGATTCTCGACGCCCGCACGGTGCTGGTGGGGATGCAGCCGGCCGTGGCGATCACGCTGGTGGAGCTGGGCCTGACGCTCGACGGCGTCAGCACGGCCCTGAACGTTGAACGCGGCCTGGCCCTGCTGCAGCAGGACCGGGAATGACCGCCGCGCAGCGGCGGGGCGTGCCGTGAGCGGCGCCGATGGCCTGGTCCACGCGCCGCTGGTCACCGATGAAGATGTGGTCCGCCTGCGCAAGCTGGTGCGCGACGAGATGGTCGCACTCAAGTTCTCCCTGATCGAACAAACCAAGATGGTCACCGCGGCCAGCGAGCTGGCGCGCAATACGCTGCGCTATGGCGGCGGCGGACGCGCCGAACTGGAACTGGTCGAACGCGGCGGCAAGCGCGGCGTCAAGGTCAGCTTCATCGACGAGGGGCCGGGCATCGCCGATATCGACCTGGCCCTGACCGACGGCTACACCAGCGGCGGCGGCATGGGCCTGGGCCTGTCCGGCGCGCGCCGCCTGGCCGACGACTTTATCCTCGACAGCGCGCCAGGCAAGGGTACTACCGTCACTATCGCGAAATGGAAGCTGTTTTGAATAGATTAGGCAGGCAAGCGGCGTTTCACGTAGGCGAATTAAGCGAAATCGCATCGGCCCGGCGCGCCGGCAACACCCTGGCGCGCCAGCTGGGGTTCGACGAAACGCGCGCCGGCCAGCTGGCCATCGTGATCACCGAAGCGGCCACCAACATCGTCAAGCATGCCGGCGAAGGCGAGATCCTGCTGCGCGCGCTGCATGCGGGCGAGCGCGCCGGCGTGGAAGTGATCGCGCTCGATCGCGGTCCCGGCATGGCCAACGTGGCGCTGCGCATGGAAGACGGCAATTCCACCGTCGGCACGTACGGCGTGGGACTGGGCGCCATCGGCCGCCTGGCGCCGGAATTCGATATCTATTCGGTTGAGGGCCAGGGCACTGTACTGTTGATGATCGTCTGGAGCGGCGCCGCCAGCGCCCCCGTGTCGGACTGGGAAGTGGGCGCGGTGTGCCTGCCGATGCCGGGCGAGGACGTGTGCGGCGACGCCTGGGACTTCGGTTTCGCCAACCGGGGCCTGACGATCGGCATGGCCGATGGCCTGGGCCACGGCCCGGAAGCGGCCGTCGCGTCCGAGGCGGCGGTCGCGCTGGTGGTCGAACGTGCCGCCGTGGGCGTGTCGGAACTGATGCACCTGGCGCATGGCGCGCTGCGCGGCACCCGCGGCGCCGCGGTGGCCCTGGCGGCGATCGATGACGACGCCGGCGAACTGACGTTCGCCGGCATCGGCAATATTGCCGGCTGCATCTTCGATGGCGGCACGCGGCGCCACCTGATGTCGCACAACGGCATCGTCGGCAGCAATTTGCGCAAGGTGCAGACGTTCACCCATCCGTGGACGCCGGGCGCGATGCTGATCATGCATTCCGATGGCCTGGGAACGCGCTGGGACCTCGACGCCTATCCCGGCCTGGTGTTTCGCCATCCGGCCCTGATCGCGGCGGTAATGTACCGCGATTTCGCGCGCCAGCGCGACGACGCCAGCGTGCTGGTGGTGCGCGAACGGAAGCCCCGGTAATGTCGCTACGGATCCTCAAGATCGCGATTGGCACCGAGCTCGACGTGGTCGGGGCCCGCCAGCGGGCGCGCGAGATCGCGGTGCTGTGCGGCTTCGCCATGCAGGACCAGGTGCGCATCGCGACTTCGGTGTCCGAACTGGCGCGTAATGTCTTCAATTACGCGCACGGCGGCAAGGTCGAGTTTTCGATCGAGGATGCCGACGGCGTGCAGGCGCTGCAAATCCGCATCGACGACCAGGGCCCCGGCATCGCCGACCTGGACCTGGTGCTGTCCGGGCGCTATCAGTCATCGACCGGCATGGGCCTGGGCATCCTGGGCGCGCGCCGTCTGATGGACCGTTGCGACATCAGCACGGCGCGCGAAAGCGGCACCCGGATCGTGCTGCAAAAACGCTTTTCCAGCGACGTGCCGCGCATGACGGCGCGCATGGTGGGCGACATGTGCGTCCACCTCAACGCGCAGGCGCCCGATTCGATGCTGGGCGAAGTGCAGCTGCAAAACCAGGAACTGCTCGGTACCCTCGATGAACTCAAGGCGCGCCAGGAGGAACTGCTGCAGCTGACGCGCGAACTCGAAGAGAACAACCGCGCCGTCAAGGTCCTGTACGCGGAGCTCGACGAGAAGGCTGAGCACCTGCGCCACGCCGACCAGATGAAGTCGCGCTTCCTGTCGAACATGAGCCACGAATTTCGCACCCCCCTGAGTTCAATCCGGGCCCTGGCCAAGCTGCTGCTGGCGCGCGCCGACGGCGAGCTGTCGGGCGAGCAGGAGAAGCAGGTCAACTACATTTTGCAGGGCACGGTCGCCATGAACGAGATGGTCGACGACCTGCTCGACCTGGCCAAGATTGAAGCGGGCAAGGTCGATGTGCGGGCCGAGCGCTTTTTGGTTGCCGACATGTTCAGCACCTTGCGCGGCCTGCTGCGGCCCTTGCTGCATAGTCCCGAGCTGGCATTGACGTTCCAGGAGCCGGAAGCGGAGCTGGCGCTGCACAGCGACCAGGGCAAGCTGTCGCAGATCCTGCGCAATTTCATATCGAACGCGATCAAGTACACCGAACGGGGCGATATCACGGTCCGTGCGGTCCTTCTGCCGGAGCAGGGTATGATGCACTTTAGCGTGTCCGATACCGGGCTCGGAATCGCTGAGTCGGACCAGGCACTCATTTTCGAGGAGTTCAGCCAGATCGAAAATCGCCTGCAGACGCGCGTCAAGGGCACTGGCCTGGGCTTGCCGCTGTGCCGTAATCTGGCCGGCCTGCTGGGCGGGTCGGTCGGCGTCGACAGCGTGCCGGGCGCCGGTTCCGTATTCTGGGTGTCGATCCCGCTCACCTACACGGCAGAGGGAGGCAATGCCGCCGTACCGCCGTATTCCTACTAACCGGATTGAGGTCCACCATGCAGTCCATGCCATTTGCCGATTCCCTGATCCTCAACGTCGACGACAGCGAAGGGGCGCGCTACGCCAAGTCGCGCATCCTCACGCGTGCCGGTTTCACGGTGATCGAGGCCGCCGACGGCAACTCGGCCCTGTTGCGCGCGCGCGAAGACAAGCCGGACCTGGTTCTGCTCGACGTCAAGCTGCCCGACATTAACGGCTTCGAAGTGTGCCGCCTGCTCAAGTCCGACCCCGACACGCGCGCCGTGCTGGTGCTGCAAACGTCGGCCTCGTACATCGGCGTGGCCGACAAGATCAGGGCGCTCGAAGGCGGCGCCGATAATTATCTGTTCGAGCCGATCGAGCCGGAAGAACTGGTCGCCAACGTCAAGGCGCTGCTCCGGCTGGGCAAGGTCGAACGCGAACTGCGCGATGTCGACCGCCGCAAGGACGAATTCCTGGCCACGCTGGCGCATGAACTGCGCAATCCCCTGGGGCCGATCCGCAACGCGGTCGAGCTGCTGTGCCGCCTCGACCCGAACGTGCCGGAGCGCCAGGACAAGGCACGCCAGACCATCCTGCGCCATACCGGCCACCTGGTGCGGCTGGTGGAAGACCTGCTCGACGTGGCCCGTATTTCGCAGGGCAAGATCACGCTGCACGAAGAGCGCGTGGAACTGCAGACCTTTATCGGCAGCGCGCGCGAGTCGGTGACGCACATCGCCGAAAGCCGCAACCAGGCGCTCGACGTGAGGCTGCCGGCGCATGAAGTGTGGCTCAGCGGCGACCATGTGCGGCTGGCCCAAATCGTCGGCAACCTGCTGCACAATGCCTTCAAGTTCACGCCGCCGGGAGGAGTCGTCAAGCTCTCGGCCGAGGTGATCGGACAGGAAATCCTGATCCGCATTGCGGATAACGGCATCGGCATTGACGCCGCCAAGCTCGATTACATTTTCGACCTGTTCGCGCAGGATGGCTTTACGCCGGACCGGGTGCAGGACGGCCTGGGCATCGGCCTGTCGCTGGTGCGCACGCTCGTCGCCCTGCACCATGGAACCGTCAGCGCCTCCAGCGCCGGGGTAGGCCAGGGCAGCGTGTTCGAGGTGCGCCTGCCGATCGACGCTATCGGCAGCGCTGACGATAGCGCCGCCGTGCCGGGCGCCGATGACGCCAGCGCCGCGCGCATCCTGGTGGTGGACGATAACGTCGACGCGGCCGACATGCTGGCCGAACTGCTCGGCATCAGCGGCCATGATGTGAAGGTGGCGTACAACGGCCAGCAGGCGCTCGACCGCACGGCCGAGTTCAGGCCGACCTATGTATTCCTCGATATCGGCTTGCCCGACATGAGCGGCTACGAGGTAGCGGCCAAAATGCGCGTACTGCCCGGCATGGACGACGCGGTGCTGGTGGCCCTGACCGGCTACGGCCAGGCGCGCGATCGCGAGCAGGCGATGGAGGCCGGCTTCGACGACCATATCGTCAAGCCGATCGATTTCGCCAAGGTCACGTCGCTCGACCTGCAGCGCCGCAAGCGCTGACCGCCACAGCTGCCTGGTCGCCTACTGCCAGGGGAAGAACCACGTGAGCGGCTTGTCGACGCGCGCGGCCCACGATTTTTCGTTGTGGGTTGCGCCTTCGGCCACGTGGTAAAACAGGTCGGCGTCCTGGCGGTAGCCCTGTTTGAGCATCGCGTCGCGCATCTTGACGGTATCTTCAAGGCCATCCTTGACGGTGCCGGCATCGAGATAGAACCTGACCGGCAGGCGTGGCGGCAGGCTGGTGACGAATTCCTGCTTGTTCCACCAGAACGAACCGGACACCGACGCCGCCTTTGAAAACACCGCCGCATTTTTCTGCGCGATCCAGACCGAGGCAATGCCGCCCAGGGAGGAGCCCATGATGGCGGTCGATTCCTTGGCCGGCATGGTGCGCAGCGTGCTGTCGATATACGGCTTGACGGTGTCGACCACGAAGCGCTGATAGGTGTCGAGCTGGCCGCCGCCGTACTGCGGGTCGCAGCAGGTCGTGTATTCCGCGATGCGTTCGGGCGTATTGTCGATGCCGACCACGATGATCTCTTCCATGATGCCGGTGGCGACCAGCCGGTTCACCGTTTCGTCCACACCCCATTCGACACCAAAGGCGGCGGTTTTTGCGTCGAACAGGTTCTGGCCGTCGTGCATGTACAGCACGGGATAGCGCTTGGCCCGATTTTCATCGTAACTGGGCGGCAGGTAGACGCGCAGATTGCGGCTGTTCTTGAGCTGGGGCGAGGCGAAGCCGGGAATGATTTTCACCTTGCCGAACGGCGCGCCGAAAAAAGGATAGATGTCGCGCGTGCTGCCGGCGGCGAGCTTGTAGGTGCCGCCGATGGCGATTTTTTCATCGCCGAGGGCGGGCTTCATGACGACGTCGCCCAGGTCGTCGGGCCAGGTATAGGTCCATACCTTGCCGTCGTCGCTCCTGGCGGCGACGCCCTTCGACCACGACATCGGACCCTTGTCGCCACGGATGGTGATGCCATCCTTCGGGCTCTCGTAATGGACGCGCACCGTGGTGGCGCCCGCGCCCAGCGGCAGCAGGCTTGCCGCGGCCAGCGTAACTCGTGCCAGTGTCATTGCGTTTTCCTTTTTTACTTCAGGCGCAGCAGCCGCGCGCCGTACACATCGAACTTGTTGGACAGGCCTTCGGCACCACCGGCCGCGCTGAAGGTGCTGTTGCTTTGCAGGTAGCTCATATTATAGAAGTCGCTCATCTCCAGCCGGTACAGGCCTGGCTTGAGGCGCGTGCGCAAAGGCGTCGACAGCACCGGTGGCGTGCCGGTCTTGTCGATGCGCGCGTGCGGCAG
Organism: Massilia scottii; assembly: GCF_030846495.1. Classification (NCBI taxonomy): domain Bacteria; kingdom Pseudomonadati; phylum Pseudomonadota; class Betaproteobacteria; order Burkholderiales; family Oxalobacteraceae; genus Massilia; species Massilia scottii. The sequence goes on from NZ_JAVCWM010000007.1 coordinate 99,379, forward strand.
CTGCACCACGCCCTGCGCCGCAATGCGGCCGGAGGCATTTTTCAGGACCAGCCATTTTACGCCGCCGCTGATGCCAAGGTTGATCTGGTTGGCGCGATTATGGTAGCGCACCTGCACGCCGTACTCACCGGCCTGCGCGACCCGGACCGCGCCGAAACGCAGGCGCTCGCCCGGCTTGCCCCAGTTCTTCAGCGGCGTCTGCGCAAGGGCGGCGCCGATCAGGGGGATCTCGATCACCGTGCCGGTGCAGTGCGGCACGCTGTGGTGGCTGCGATTGCCCGAAGCGGCAAACTGCGCCTCGGCAGCGTAGCACGCGGCCGCCGGCGCATCGCGGTCGCTCCAGGCGCCGGCGGCGACGCTGGCGGCAGCCAGCTTGCCGTCGCGGTAGACGTTGTACACGGTGCCGGCGCCATTGCCGTTCGCATCGATCCGCAGCGTGGCCGCTTCAGTGCCCTTGGCGATGCCCGGTTCGCGCGGCCCGAAAACGTCGGGCCCTTCGGCGTAGGGCGCCGCGTCGACACGGCGGATTTGCTGGTCGCCTTCTTGCAGTGGACCGAGCGCGATCTCGATGGTGGCGTTGTCGGGCAGCTGCTGCCACGTGAGCGAAGCCGCTGCCGGCACGCCGCCGATGGCGATGCTCTTGACCGGATAATAGCCGTCTTCCTTGCTGGCGGCAGGCAGTGCGATCCGGACGTTCATGCGCTTGCCGCGCAGGGTCAGGTTATTGAGGGTGATGACGAAGGCCCCGCCAAACGTCTCGCGCCGCAGCTTGGCGGTGATGAAGGGATGTACATCGATGCCGCTGCCTGTCACGCTGATGCCGAACACGTTCCCGATTACCATGCCGAGATAGCCGCCGACCGACCATAGTTGGCGCTTCGAGTTGATCACGGGGCCGATCAGTGCCGGCTGCTGTTCATCGAGCAGCAGCGGCTGGCCGGAGATCCACTCCAGGTTCTCCATGTTCGACAGGTTCAGCGCGGCGCCGCGCATCAGCGTGTCGTATGCGGCGTCGGCCACGCTGACGTTGGCGCGCAGGCTGGCGGCCTTGAGGCCGTAGGCGGTGACGAACGGCCAGATGGCGCGGTTGTGGTACACCGGCATGCCTTGCTGCTGCGGGTAGATCACGGGTGCGCCCATCGGCCCGTGCGGATAGCTGGCCAGGATGCGGCGCGCGCGTTCGCCGTCGGCCACGCCGGTGACGATGGCCAGCGCTTGTCCGAGCCAGTCGAATTTATGCATCGGCGCGCCGTCGAAGTGGGGCGCGCTCAAGCTGCTGTACATGCCGGCGTCTTCAAGCCAGAGGCGTTCGTTGATGCTGCGCTTGAGCGCCGCGGCCCAGCCTGCGTATCTGGCCGAACGTGCGCGGTCGCCGCTGTCATGCGCCAGCGATGCGGCCAGGGTCAGCGCCTTGTAATGCAGGACGTTGGTCGACAGGGCTTTCGAGCTTGCCAGCGAGGCCAGGTCGCCGACGATCCAGGCGGCGTAGCTCTGGTCGCGCCAGTCGAGAAACGATTGTTCGCCCATGTACAGGCCGGAGGCGGCGTCGAACGCGGCCAGCCGGTCGTTTTCCAGGGTGTTGACCAGCGCTTTCAGGGCGCGCTCCGCAAACGGTGCGCGCTGCGCCGGCGGCAAATTATTGAGCGCCGCTTCGGCGCCGAGCACCCAGGCCACGCGGTCGGTGCTGGCCGGCCAGCTGCCGCCGCTGCCGGTGTCCTGGATGATCTGCAGGCCATCGGCGCTGCCCGCCACCTGCGGCGCGCGCCCGATGCCGGGCCGGTAGCCGGACAGCTTGAAGTCGAGCGAGTTGCGCACCCGCTCCGGGTCGAGCATCGCCAGCCCCAGGTCGGCTGCGTACGACAGGTCGCGTGTCCAGACGTAGTGCCATTTTTCGCCGGTTTCGAAGCAGTCGCAGTCGATGGCGCTGGCGCCGTTGTAGTTGCCATCCTTGATCTGCGCGACCGCGTTCTGCTTCATTTCATCGAGCGCCAGTGCGAACAGCGCGTCGAAGGCGAGGCTGCCGCTGCGCACCGTGGGCCGGCCTGCGGCCTCTCGATAGGTGGCCGATTGCGGGCCGGGGTCGCGCAGCGGCATCGTGGTCGATTGGGTGTAGCTACGCAGCGCCGCATCCGCGTCCGGCGTCGAGTAGCGTACCGTGGCAGTGGCGCCGTCGATGATGCGGTATTCGCTGGCGCTGCTGATGGCGTGGCCCTGGTGCGGATCGGCCGTGCTGGCGGGCGGCGTGCCGGATTGCGCCACGCGCAGCAGCGGCGCTGCCGGGTCGGAGGCGTCGATGGAAAAGCGCCAGGTCGAGGTCTTTTTGACGAACAGGTAGTCCTCGGGACCGGGCCGGGGCTGCATCTTGTAGCTGGCGCCGGCGGCGACGGTGACGCTGGCGGTCGGGTCGATCACCCATTCGGCCGACCAGTCCTTGCTGCCGACCTTGAAGCCGTGGTAGCCGGGGCTGACCAGGATCTCCGCTTCGTACACGCCGTTGCCTTTGTAGGCCAGCGGGTGGTCAAGGCCCCAGCCATTGAAGCCGCCGCGCAGGTACATGGGCGCGGCCAGCGTGCCGCCGCCGGCGATGCTGGCGGCGCTGGCCGAGAACAGGACGGCGGCGAGCAGGTGGGTGGTCTTGAACATCAGCGGTATTCCTTCCGTTCGACGATGCCCTTCAAGGCATCCTTCGATTCGAGCATGGGGAAGTCGCCGGCGCGGTAGCGCCGGGGCGTCTGGAAAACGAGTTCGCCGATCTCGCCGGCATAGCTGGCCTGGCGCGGGCGCACCGCGAGCGGCTTGCCGTTGACCGTGGCCTTGCCGCCATCTGTCACCAGCAGGGCCGGTTTGCCGGGAGCGAGTTCAAACGCGAGCTGCGAACGGCTCTTGTCGCCGTTCAGGAAGTTGAACGACACCTTGCGCGGCGCGGCGCCGTTCAGGCGCAACTTCCAGTGCTGCTGCTTGCCCACGCGATGGAAATCGATGTCGATGCTGTCGGCCGCGCCGAAGGGCAGGGCCGCATGGAAATCGCTCCACGCGGCGGGGATCGCCGGCGTGAAGGCCAGCGTGTTCTCGAGCAGGCGTGGCCGGAAGCCGACGTAGTCCTGGTAGCCGTTGCGCGCATACTCGGCCACGCTCCATGACTGCGCCCAGGTGCCGGATGGTGTGAGCTTGCCGTCGTCGCCGGGCAGGGCGTCGAGCAGTTCGCTCATGTTCCCCAGTGTGCCGAGGCCGAGAATTTGCCGGCCCAGGTTCTGGCTCAACTTCCAGGCCAGGTCCTGGTAGCCGAACTTGTTCAGCGCCGTGACCGTGAAGCCGGCATTCCAGCCCCAGATGGTGCCCTGGTGGTAGGCTGCATCCTTGTGGTGAAAGGCCGGGTTTTCATGGCGCGGATGAAAGTAGGGATCGTTCTGGCTCAGCGAAGCAATGCCGTAGGGGTAGAGCAGTTCGGACACCGCGTTGCGCGTCACGCGCGCCTGCACCACGGGTGGGATGAAGTCGTCGAACGGAATGGACACCAGCATCAGCTGGTTGGGACGGATCTTGGTATCGCGGCTGGCGTCGTCGCGCAGGCGGTCGGCCATGATGCTGCCGTCCCAGTACAGCTTGAAGAAGCTGCGCCGCGCCTTGGCGGCCAGTGCGTTCCACTGGCGCGCCCGGGCCGTGTCGCCGGCATGCGTGGCCAGCCAGGCGCCGGTCTTGAGGGCGGTGTGCCACAGGGCCTGGATTTCGACGGCGCGCGGGCCGCGTGCGGACCACGGGTCCTTGTTGTCGATGCGCGCGTCCATCCAGGTGTCGGCCGAATCGTGCGCCAGCAGGCCGTCCCGGTCGGCGTAGTTGGCGAGGGCGCCGTCGAAGTAGGGCAGGGCGAGCTGGTACATCTGGCGCGCAAAGGCCTTGTCGCCGGTGTACTGGATGTACTCGAAGGCTTCGCGCAGCATCCACGGCGTGCCGTCGACCGTGTTGTAGATGATGCTGTCGCCGGCCGCAACGCGGTTGGGAATGCGGCCGTACTCCTTGTCGCGCGGCGCGCGCAGGTTCTGGTAGCGTGCGAAGTTCGACAGCACGGCTTTGGCGTCGTCGAACTGGCCCGATACCAGCAGGGTACCGGGCAGCGCGATGAAGGTGTCGCGGCCCCAGTTGTCGCGAAACCACGGCAGGCCGGCCCAGATGCCGGTGCCGAATTCCTCGACTACGAACATGCGGCTGGCGGCCTTGGCCCAGTTGAGCGCCTTGTTGTATTCGGCGTCGCTGGTGGACAGGTAGCTTTTGGTCAGCGCTTCATATAGTGCCTTGCGTTCGGCGTCGATCGGCTCAAGCTTCACCTGCGCCAGGGCGCGTTCGCTGGCCTGGGCTGCGGTGTCGCCAAAGGCCACGACCACCGTCATGTCGCGCACCGCTTGCGCGCTGCGCAGGGCAAGGCCGTCGCCCAGCACGAAGGGGCGGTTGGCGGCGAGGGCGGTGAAAAGACCCGTGGCATCGGCTGGCGCCACGACGATCACGTCGCCGTCGCGGCGGATGGCGCCCGGCGCCTTGAGCAGCGCCTGCACTGTCAGCTCGGCGTCGGCCGGGTTGGTCAGGCGGATCGCGAGCGCGTGCTTTTTCGACAGCAGCGCCATTTCCTCGATGGCGCCGCCGGCGTGGCGCACCCGGTGGCCGTAAGGGAGAACCTGTTCGCTGGAGCGTGTGCGTTCGTTGGGCGTGCGGTTCACGAACGTGGCGTAGCCCTCGAACACGGAGGCATTCCTGATCGTGTAGCCGGCACCTCTGTCGTAGCTCTGGGTGTAGCCCTCGAAGTAGCCCGCCAGGTTGTCGCCCACCACGAACTGCGATTGCTGGCCCGGTGGGACGCCGATCGCCATGGCGTCGAAGAAGGCGTCCACGCCAGGCTTGCCGGCAGCGGCGGTAATTGGCATGGCGATGGCGGCCGCCAGTGTAATCAGGTACTTCATTCAATCTCCAGGATCAGTGCCGAACGGGCCGGCAGGGTCAGTGCCGTTGCGAAGGCATGGGTGGCACCGGTGATGGCATCGGTACCTTTTTTGGCGCCCTTGAGCATTTCGTGAAAGCGCTCTAACGGCAGCACGGCGTCCTTGTCGCCTTTGTTCAGCGCCACCATGACCTTGTTCTTGCCGTCGTAGCGGAAGTAAACCCAGGTGCCGTTCTCGGCGCCGTAGTGCATGGTCTTCCCGTGGTGGATGACGCTGTGCGACTTGCGCCAGTTGACCAGCTTCTTGACGAAAGCCTGGGCCTCGCGCTGCTGCGCGTTCAATCCATCGCCGGTAAAGGCGCTGGCCGCGTCGGCGCGCCAGCCGCCCGGGAAGTCCTGGCGGAAGCTGGCGTCGTCGCGGGTCTTGGTTTCGCTGGTCATGAGCACCTCGGTGCCGTAGTAGAACTGAGGTATGCGCGGCAAGGTCATGAGCATGGCGAGGCTCATCTTGTACAGCTTGAGGTCTTCGCCGACCACGCTGAAGGTGCGCGCGATGTCGTGATTCCCCTCGAACAGCACCAGATTGCCGGGGTCGGGATACAAATGATCTTGCGAGAGCATTTCGTAGACGTCGGTGAAGCCCGGTGCGGGATCGGTGGCGGCGAGGGTGGCGCGGATGGTCTCGGCCATTGGAAAGTCCATCAGGCTGGGAAGGTGGCTGATGTAGCCGTTGAAGTTGACTTTGCCGCGCTGCCAGTGCGACACCACCGCCGGCGACTTGTGCCATTCCTCGCCCACCAGGTTCAGATTGGGGTACTCGGCCATCAGGCGCCGCGTGTACTCGGTGAGGAAGGCGCTGTCGGAGTAGCCGTAGGTGTCGATGCGCAGGCCGGACAAGCCGGCGTACTCGATCCACCAGATGTTGTTCTGAATGAGGTAGTTGGCCACCAGCGGGTTGGCCTGGTTCAGGTCCGGCATGCTGCTGGCGAACCAGCCCTTGGTGAAGTTGGCGCGGTCCTGCTGCGATCCGTAGGGGTCCTGCACCGATACGCGATGGTGCTGGGTGGGCGTGAACGTGCCGCCGTTGGTGGTCCAGTCGGGGCTTGGCAGGTCCTTCATCCACCAGTGGTGGCTGCCGATATGCGACAGCACCACGTCCTGGATGATGCCGATGCCTTTCTTGCGCGCCTGCGCCGAGAGCCGGCGGTAGTCCTCGTTGCTGCCGTAGCGCGGGTCGATGCGGTAATGGTTGGTGGCCGCATAGCCGTGGTAGGAGTAGGCCGGCATGTCGTTTTCGACCAGCGGCGTGGGCCAGATCTGGGTGAAGCCCATGGCGGCGATGTAGTCCAGATGGTCGGCCACCCCGCGCAGGTCGCCGCCGTGGCGGCCGGTGCCCGAGGCGCGGTTGGCCTGGTCGGCCATGCCGGGGACGTTGTCGTTGGCCGGGTCGCCGTTGGCGAAGCGGTCGGGCATGATCTGGTAGATGGCGTCCTTGCTGCCGAAGCCCTGGCGTTGGGCCGATCCGGCGTCGCGCGCCTGCAGTTGGTAGGGGTGGCGGATGGTGCGGGCGCCCTCCTTGAACAGGATGTCGAATGTACCCGGTCTGGCGTCAGGCCCGATCAGCAGGTCGATGAAGAGGTAGTTGCGGTTCGCGACCTGGGTGACCGCGTCGATGCGCACGCCCGGATAGTCGATGGCGGGGCGGGTATCGGCGATGCGCTCCCCGTGGACCATCAGCTGGAGTTTGTTGTGCCGCATCCCGGTCCACCAAGAGGGCGGTTCGAGGTGGGCGATGCGGCCGGGTGGCAGGGACGCGGCGCCGGCCAGCGCGGCGGCGCTTCCCAGGGCAGCAACGGCAAATAGTCGGAGTAGGGGCGTGCGGCGTCCTGCTGGGGTCATGCGGTCTCCAATGCGTCAGGGATGACTGTCTGTGCAGTCGCGTAGTATGGCTACATGGTCTTGTTATCGATAAAGCATACTACAGAAGAGGATGGCTATCAAACGCCATGGCCGGGCAGCGATCAGCCGGCTTTGTGAGTGCTAGTTTAGCTACATGGCGTGTCAATACTCTATTTACTGCACCGCAGAGATCGTCCGCAGGGCGGGCAGCCCGGCATTTTTTGACGGCTGCGACGGCGTTGTCATGCACGGTGTGGTTTTTTACTACGAGATTTGCTACAAAAATGTAGTAATGATAAATTTCCAAAAAGAAAGATTGCACTGGCTTGGAGCGAAAAACGTCCAAAGCAAGGAAAAATCCTGTTGATGTAGTCGGACTACAGGTGCCTTTGGCATGTTCTGTAGCCGAAATACAACGAGCTGCCCCTTCGAAACCGGTAGCAGATGCAAAATCCGCACTTTTCCGTAGTCGTACGCAACTCACGTTGACAGTGCATCTAGTTTTAGTACAGAATCGGCTCAGAGCGTCCTAGAACGTTGCCTTTGGAACCCGTGCAGTCGCCGCCATGCTGAAGATACGGGAATTGTGTAGTAATGATGAGATGAGGGGACAGAATGAAATTTTTCGCCAATACCCGTACCAAGAGTGCCGCATTCCCATTGAGCCCGGTCGCTGCCGGCTGCGCGCTGTTCGTGTCCGCCATGTCGGGCAACGTTTATGCGCAAGCGTCCGCTGCGCCGCAAGCGAGCGATCAGCCGATCACAACGGTCAAGGTGTCGGGCATTCGCCGCGGTATCGAGGATGCGATTTCGGTGAAAAAGGATTCGTCTTCCATCGTCGAGGCTATCTCGGCGGAAGATATCGGCAAGTTACCGGACGTTAGTATTGCTGAATCGATCGCCCGCCTCCCCGGCCTGGCGGCGCAGCGCGTCGGCGGCCGTGCCCAGGTCATCAGCGTACGCGGCCTGTCGCCGGACTTTTCGACCACCTTGCTCAATGGCCGCGAACAGGTCAGCACGGGCGACAACCGCAGCGTCGAATTCGACCAGTATCCATCCGAGCTGCTCAGCGGCGTGACCATTTATAAGACTCCGGACGCCGGCCTCGTCGGCCAGGGCCTGTCCGGCACCATCGACATGCAAACCGTGCGGCCGCTGTCGTTCGGCAAGCGCACGATCGCGATGAATGTGCGCGGCGAGAAAAACTCGCTCGGCGGCATCGCCAATGCGAAAGACACCGGTAACCGTTTCAGCGTCAGCTACATCGACCAGTTCGCCGACCGCACGATCGGTATTGCGATCGGTTACGCGCACCTGGCGTCGCCGGTCTTGTCCAACGAAACCGGCCTGTACGAGCCGTGGAAAACCGACTCGCGTCCTGGCGTGCCTGCCGGTACCTCCTTGATGGATGGTTTGAAGTCGGTCGCGCGCAGCGGTACCAACAAGCGCGATGGCGTCATGGGTGTCCTGCAATATCGTCCCAACAAGACCTGGACCAGCATGATCGATGTGTACGCATCGAAATTCAAGCGTGAAGAGACGGCCAATCAGTTCGAAGTGAACCTGAGTAACTACAACGGCGGCTTCGAGCCGGGCCTGATGTACACGCCCGCAACCACCTCGAACGGCGTGCTGACGGGCGGCTCGGCCAGCGGCGTGTATCCGCTGGTGCGCGGCATGTACAACAATCGCAAGGATGAAATCAAGGCGGTCGGCTGGGGTAACACCCTGCGCTTCGATGGCTGGTCCGTGTTTGCCGACGTCAGCTACTCGAAGGCGAACCGCGATGAAGTGAGCCTGGAAAACAACCTGCAACTGAGCAATGCTGCCGGCGATCCATTCCTCGACACGGTCAACCTGAAATTCGCCACCGGCGGTTTTTCGCAAATTGGCGGCCGCCTGAACTACAGCGACCCCAAGAACCTGTACGTGCGCAACACCATTTACGGTTCGGGCTACGGCAAGACCCCGCAGATCGAAGATGAACTCAAGGGCTTCAAGCTGGTCGCCTCGCTGCCGATGCCGACCATGCTGCAAAGCTACTTCTCGGGCCTGGACGTGGGTGTTAACTACGCCGACCGCACCAAGAGCAAGATTCAGCCGGAAGGCGCGATCACCCTGCGCGGCGCGCCGGGCCCGGTTCCGAACGAGCTGTTATACGGTCAGGTCGACCTCGGCTTTGCCGGCACCGGCATGATTCCTTCGTGGAATGTGCCTGGCGTTGTCAGCCAATACATGAACTTCAACCCGAGCTCGACCGAGTCATTCCTGATTTCGAAGGCGTGGGAAGTGAACGAAAAAATCACGACCAGCTTCGTCAAGGCCAATATCGACAGCGAAATCGGTTCGGTCACCGTCAAGGGCAATGTGGGCGTGCAGGTGCAGCATACCGAGCAGTCGTCCAAGGCCAACTATTTTGATGGCACCGCCGCTGTCGGCAGCCAGGTCAAGCCCGTCAAGGATGGCATGACCTACACGGATTACCTGCCGAGCCTGAATCTGGCGTTTGGCCTGGGCAACCAGCAGACCGTTCGTTTTGCGGCCGCCAAGCAACTGGCCCGTCCGCGTATCGACCAGCTGCGTTCCGCGCTCGATTTTAACGTTGGCACCACGGACTTCAAGCCGAGTGCCAACGGCGGCAACGCGCGCCTCGATCCATGGCGCGCCAAGGCACTCGATCTGTCGTACGAAAAGTATTTCGGCAACAAGGCGTACTTCGCGGTCGCGGCTTTCCACAAAAAGCTCGATACGTACATCTTTACGCAGACCAAGGATTACGATTTCTCGAAATATATTCCTGGCACCAACGCGATTACCGCGGTTGGTAACTACAAGGCGCCATATAACGGCAATGGCGGCAAGTTGAAGGGCCTGGAACTGTCGGCATCCCTGCCGCTGAGCCTGCTTACGCCGGTGCTGGATGGTTTCGGCGTCTCGGCCAGTGCGACCCACAGCAAGAGCTCGATCGCGATTGAAGATCCGGACAGCAATATCGGCAAGAACATTCCGCTGCCGGGCCTGTCGAAGCGCGTGACCAATCTGACGTTGTACTATGAAAAGAATGGTTTCGAGACCCGCGTCAGCCAGCGCAAGCGTTCCGATTTCGTTGGTGAAATCGGCAACTTTGCCAATGAGCGCAGCTTGCGCTATGTGGTTGGCGAAGATGTGGTTGATTTCCAGGTCGGTTACAACTTCACCGAAGGTAGCTTCAAGGGCCTGGGATTGGTGTTGCAGGTTAATAACGTTGGCGATACCGCGTATGAAACCTACGCTGGCGACCGCAACAAGCCGCTGGAATACCAGAAGTATGGCCGCACCTTCCTGATGGGCGCGAACTACAAGTTCTGATGAGTGGCCTGCCGGGGTGATCCCGGCGCTGAAAACAACCCCGGCGCATGCGAGTGTGGCGGGGTTGTGTCATTTTGGGGATGGCGCGAGCAGGGCGGGGAGCGCGTTAACGACGATTAGATTGCACGAATAGCCTCAATTACACCCCACTTGCACGCAACTCCGTTACAAAAAATCGCATTCTGGACTACAAGAGAGTAAACTGCAGGATGCTTTCCCGTCGGGCTAGCTAGTCAAATTGTGAGTGTCCTATGTCTGAAACCCCTGTACTACTGTTTTCCGAACTCAACCTGAGCGCCCAAGTGCTGAAGGTCATGAAAGAGGTCGGTTACGAAACGCCGTCGCCGATCCAGGCTGCCACCATCCCGCTGCTCCTGGCCAATCGCGACGTGCTGGGGCAGGCCCAGACCGGAACCGGCAAGACCGCGGCCTTCGCGCTGCCGATTTTGTCGCGCATCGACATCAAGCAGCAGTCGCCACAGGCGCTGGTGCTGGCTCCTACCCGCGAACTGGCGATCCAGGTCGCCGAAGCATTCCAGAAGTACGCAACGCACATTAAAGATTTCCACGTCCTGCCGATCTACGGCGGCCAGAGCTACGGTCCGCAGCTGCAGGCCTTGCGCCGCGGCGTGCACGTGATCGTCGGCACCCCGGGCCGCGTGATCGACCACCTGGAAAAAGGTTCGCTCGACCTGTCCAAGCTCAAAACGCTGGTGCTCGACGAAGCCGACGAGATGCTGCGCATGGGCTTTATCGACGACGTCGAACAGATCCTGCAAAAAACCCCTGAATCGCGCCAGACCGCGCTGTTCTCGGCCACCATGCCGTCCGCGATCAAGCGCATCGCCAAGACTTACCTGCGCGATCCGGCTGAAGTCACGGTCGCCGCCAAGACCGGCACCGCCGACAATATCCGCCAGCGTTACTGGATGGTGAGCGGGATGCAGAAGCTCGAAGCGCTGACCCGCATCCTGGAAGCGGAACCGTTCGACGGCATGATCATCTTCGCGCGCACCAAGCTCGGTACCGAAGAACTGGCGACCAAGCTGCAGGCGCGCGGCTTCGCGGCCACGGCGATCAACGGCGACATGCAGCAAACGCAGCGCGAACGCACCATCGAACAGCTCAAGAACGGCAAGATCGACATCCTGGTCGCCACCGACGTCGCCGCGCGCGGCCTGGACGTGGAACGCATCAGCCACGTCATCAACTACGACGTGCCGTCGGACCCGGAAAGCTACACCCACCGCATCGGCCGTACCGGCCGCGCGGGGCGCAGCGGCGAAGCGATTTTGTTCATCACTCCGCGCGAGCAGGGTTTGCTCAAAGCGATCGAACGCGCCACGCGCCAGCCAGTCGCGCCGCTGACCTTGCCGACCGTGAAAGCCGTCAACGACGTGCGTATCGCCAAATTCAAGGACCAGATCACCGAAGTGCTGGCTGCCGGCGGACTCGATGTATTCCGTTCACTGATCGAAGAATATGAGCGCGAGCAGAACGTGCCCGCCGTCGAAATCGCAGCGGCCCTGGCCAAGCTGGCGCGCGGCGACATTCCGCTGCTGCTGGAAAAGCCGAACCGCGACGCCAAGAGCGCGCCATCGTGGCAGGAAAATGCCCCTGCCGCGCGCGCACCGCGTTCCGACGCGCCAATGCGCAGCGACCGTGGCGATGCGCCAGCGTTCAAGCGCGAGCGCGTATCGCGTCCGTCGGAAGAGGGCATGGGCACCTTCCGTATCGAAGTCGGTCACGCGCACGGCGTCAAGCCGGGCAACATCGTCGGCGCGATTGCCAATGAAGCGAACATCGAGTCCAAGTTCATCGGTCGCATCGAGATCTACGACGACTACAGCACGCTCGACCTGCCGGTCGACATGCCGGCGGACCTGATCGATCACCTCAAGGGTGTGTGGGTCGCGGGCCAGCAGCTGAACATCACGCGTGATGGCGAAGCGCCGGCGGTCAAGAAGGCAGCTCCGAAAAAAGCGGGCGACCGTCGTTTTGAAGAGAAGAAGCTCGGACCTAAGAAGCCGTACGACGCGGCCACCAAGGCCAAGAAGGAAGCGCGCAAGCTGGCCAAGCCGGAGTAAAGCGGCAGGCGGGTAAAAAGATGGGCAGCTTCGGCTGCCCATTTTTGCGTTTACGTCAGTGTGCGGACGCGGGCACCGCGGCCTGTCTGGCCGGCGCCTCATCCTTCACCAAACACCACAAGGCCGCCGAAATCGCCAGCGAGGTGCCGCAGATGATGTACAAGGTGCTCTGGTCGGGTGCCTTTTTCAGTACGAAGCCCACGCCGGTGGACATCAGCTGCGGCAGCACCACCGACAGGTTGAACACGCCCATGAAAAAGCCCATGCGGCTCTTGTCCACCTTGTCGCTCATGATCGCAAACGGCAGGCTGACAATGGCGCTCCAGCCGATGCCGACCACCGCCATCAGCGCGTACAGCATCATCGGCGTGCGCGCCATGGTCGCGATCAAAAAGTACCCGACCGCCATGATGGCGATGCAGCCGGCCTGCGTGTGCACGCGCCCGATCCTGCGCGCCAGGGGCGCCAGCACCAGCGCCGGCAGCAGGAAGCCGACCGTATTGAGCACCGCAAAGGCATAGGCGATGATCTGGCCGCTCATGGCGTCCGCCACCTTGGTTTCCAGCCCTGCCGGCACCAGCTGCTGCTGGATGAAGCCATAGGTGTAGACGAACATCGACTGCACGCCGAGCCACGCGAAGCCGTGCGCGATATAGATGCGCCACAGCTGGCCCCAGTCGGCTTTGGTGGCCGCCGCGGCGTCGTTCTTTTTCACCAGCTCGCGTTCTTCCTTGATGAAGAACATCGGCACCACCGAGAACACGAACACGATGCCGGCGCCGACCGAAATGAGTACGTCGTTGCCCATGGTCGCGCCGATCACGTAGGCCATCACGCCGAAGAAGCCCGACACGGTCTGCATCCACGTGTAGCCGCGCGTGCGCGCTTCGCCTTCCGGGGTCAGGTCGGCGATGATCGAGCGGGTCGGGTTGAAGCTGATATTGATCGACAGGTCGAGCGTCAGCGCGATGATCACCGCCACGATGACCATGTCGTCGATACCCAGGAGTTTGCCCACCACGTCGATGCGCGGCAGCAGAAACACCATCAGCGCGGCCAGGGTGCCGCCGATCAGGATGAAGGGCCGGCGCCGCCCGCCCCAGAACCAGGCGTCGTCGCTGATCAAGCCGATGATCACCTGGCCGAAGATGCCTGCCAGCGGCCCGGCCGCCCACACGATCCCGATTTCGTGAATTTCGAGGTTGAAGCGCGTGCTCAAAATCCAGCTCAGGGCCGAAATCTGGATACAGAGCGCAAATCCCATCGCCGTGGAAGGCAGGCTCAGGGTCGCGTAAAAAAGGTTATTCAGGCGCTTCTGCATGTCCAGCATCATGTCCCCATCTTGTCTGTTATTTGACTACAAAATCGCGATTTTGCTCGTCTTGTTGCGGCGATTTTACTATGGAACTGTTTAGATTGACACTTAGAAATCGCCATGTTATTTTCCTACAAATATAATGCGTAGCCAAACGCCTGGAGACTCCTGATGCAGATGCAATTCCCGCCAATCAAACCACGCCTGAGTTTCTGGCAGTTGTGGAACATGAGCTTCGGCTTCTTCGGCATCCAGTTCGGATTTGCGCTGCAAAACGCCAACACCAGCCGCATTTTCTCGACCCTCGGCGCGAACGCCGACGACCTGCCGCTGTTCTGGCTTGCCGCCCCGGTCACCGGGCTGCTGGTGCAGCCAATCATCGGCTACCTGAGCGACAATACCTGGCACCCGTTCTGGGGCCGGCGCCGCCCATTCTTTTTCCTCGGCGCGTTCCTGGCGACCGTGGCCATGTTCCTGATGCCGAACTCCACGTCGCTGTGGATGGCGGTGTTCGTGCTGTGGATGATGGATGCGTCGATCAACGTGTCGATGGAGCCGTTCCGCGCGTTCGTCGGCGACAAGCTGCATCCGACCCAGCAGACGTCGGGCTTTGCGATGCAGACCTTCTTCATCGGCTGCGGCTCGGTGATCGCCTCGCTGTTGCCGACCATGTTTACCGAGTGGTTCAACGTCAGCAATGTGCCGGTCAACGGCGGCATTCCGGATACGGTGCGCTACTCGTTCTATGTCGGCGGCCTGGCTTTCATGGGTGCGGTGTCGTGGACCGTCATCACCACCCGCGAAACACCGCCCGAAGACATCAAGGCGTTTCGTGCCGATGTAGAGAAGCGCAAGGGCACGCTCCATGCACTGCGCGAAATTCTGGGTGGCTTCACCACCATGCCGCGCACGATGGTGCAACTGGCGAGCGTGAGCTTCTTTTCGTGGCTGGCGCTGTTTACGATGTGGGTCAACACCACTCCTGCCGTGGCCGAAAACGTCTTCGGCACGCTCGACGCCCAGTCGCCTGCATTCCAGAGCGCCGGCAACTGGGTCGGCGTGATGTTCGCCGTGTATAACGGCGTGTCGGCCATTGCCGCCTTTATCCTGCCCGCCATCGCGCGCCGCACCAACCGCAAGATGACGCACCTGGCTTGCCTGGTCATCGGCGGCATCAGCCTGGCCAGCATTTTCTTCATCACGCAAAAAGAGATGCTGCTCATTCCGATGATTGGCGTCGGCATCGCGTGGGCCAGCATCCTCACCGTGCCGTATGCCATCCTGGCGGGCGCGCTGCCGGCGGAGCGCATGGGTTTCTACATGGGCGTCTTCAATTTCTTCGTCGTGATCCCGCAGATCATCGGCGGTGTGATTCTCGGTCCGATCAGCGCGGCCCTGCTGGGCGGGCGTCCGGTGGCGACCCTGCTGCTGGCCGGTGCGTGCATGGCCATCGGCGGCTTGCTGACCGTGTTCGTGGCTGACAAAGGCGAGCAGGCCTAACGCGGCGTCGAAATTTTCCTACCTGTCGTATCTTATTGTTAACAGACAGGAGTAAAAATGACCATCCACACACTAACCACCACGCCGTTTGCCGGACAACGCCCCGGTACTTCCGGCTTGCGCAAGAAGGTAGGCGAGTTCCAGCAACCCGCTTACCTTGAAAACTTCGTGCAGTCCATCTTCAACACGCTCGGCGACTGCGCCGGCCAGACCCTGGTTCTCGGCGGCGACGGGCGCTACTTCAACCGCCACGCGATCCAGGTGATCCTGCGCATGGCGGCGGCACACGGCTTTGCCAGGGTGCTGGTGGGGCAGGGCGGCATTTTGTCCACCCCGGCGCTAAGCTGCGTGGTGAGGAAGCGCGCCGCCTCGGGCGGCATCGTGCTCTCGGCCAGCCACAATCCGGGCGGGCCCGATGGCGATTTCGGCATCAAGTACAACATCGCCAACGGCGGCCCGGCTCCTGAAAAAATCACGGACGCCATCTACAGCCATACCCAGGTCCTGGGCGAATACCGCATCAGCGACGCCGCCGACCTTGATCTCGATATCATCGGCGGCGCGCGCATCGAGCAGATGGACGTCGAAGTCATCGACCCGGTGGCCGACTACGCGGCGCTGATGGCTGACCTGTTCGACTTCGGCGCCATCAAGTCGCTGTTCGCAGGCGGCTTCACAATGCGTTTCGACGGCATGCATGCCGTCGCTGGCCCGTATGCGCACGCCATCCTCGAAGGCGTGCTTGGAGCGCCGCGCGGCACCGTCATCAACGGCGAACCGCTGGAAGACTTCGGCGGCCACCATCCCGATCCGAATCCCGTCAATGCGGCCGAGCTGATTGCGCTCATGTCCGCGCCAGACGCACCGGATTTCGGCGCCGCATCGGACGGCGACGCCGACCGCAACATGATCGTCGGGCGCGGCATCGCCGTGACACCGTCCGACAGCCTGGCCATCATCGCCGCCAATGCGGCTGCGGCACCGGGCTACCGCGGCGGCATCAAGGGCATCGCCCGCTCCATGCCCACTTCCACCGCGCCGGACCGGGTGGCGGCAGCGCTCAAGGTGCCGTGCTACGAAACCCCGACCGGCTGGAAGTACTTCGGCAACCTGATGGATGCCGGCATGGTGACGCTCTGCGGCGAAGAGAGCTACGGCACCGGCTCGGACCATATCCGCGAAAAGGATGGCTTGTGGGCAGTGCTGTTCTGGCTTAACCTGCTGGCGGCCAGCGGAAAATCCGTCGACACGCTGGTGCGCGAGCACTGGGCGCGTTTCGGCCGTAATTACTACTCGCGCCACGATTACGAAGCGGTCGAGTCGAGCGCGGCGGAAGGCTTGGTGACGCACCTGCGCGAGCAGCTGCCGGCACTGGCCGGCCAGGTCATCGACGGCTACACTGTTGATTTCGCCGACGATTTTGTTTACAAGGATCCGGTCGACGGCAGCATCGCCAGCAAGCAGGGCGTGCGCATCGTGATGACCGATGGCTCGCGCATCGTGTTCCGCCTGTCCGGCACCGGAACCGAAGGCGCCACCATCCGTCTTTACCTCGAACGCTACGAGCGTGACGTGGCCATGCACGACATTCCGGCGCAGGAAGCGCTGGCCGGCCTGGCCACCATCGCCGACCGGCTCGCCGGCCTGCACCAGCGTACGGGGCGCGACCGGCCGACGGTCACGACCTGACGATCCACTTTAACGATTAGCCAACAGGGAATACATGAAATTTTCCGCACTTGCAGTTTCACTGGCGCTCACTTTCGGCGCTGCCCACGTCAGCGCTGCCCCGCCGGTGGCGCGCACCCCGTTTGTGTGGGAAAACGCGACTGTGTATTTCCTGTTGACGGACCGCTTCAACAACGGCAACAAGGCCAACGACCTGGCGTACGGACGCAAGGCCGATGCCGCGCCGCTGCGCGGCTACATGGGCGGCGACCTGGCCGGCGTGACCGCGAAGATCAAGGAAGGCTACTTCAAGGAGCTGGGCGTCGATGCGATCTGGATCACGCCGCCGGTCGAGCAGATTCATGCCGGCACCGATGAAGGCACCGGCAAATCCTACGGCTTTCATGGCTACTGGGCGCGCGACTTCACCAGCATCGACGCCAACCTGGGTACCGAAGCGGACCTGCAGGAACTGGTCGACACCGCGCACGCCAACGGCATCCGCGTGCTGCTCGACGTGGTGATGAACCACACCGGTCCGGTCACGGCATCGGACCCGGTGTGGCCCAAGGATTGGGTACGCACCGCACCCGTGTGCGCCTTCAAGGATGCGCGCACCACCATCGACTGCACGCTGGTGAAGAACCTGCCGGACTTCCGCACCGACGTCGACCGGCCCGTCGCGCTGCCGCCGGCGCTGGTGGCCAAGTGGAAGGAAGAGAAGCGCTACGATCGTGAAGTCGCCTCGCTCGATGCCTTTTTCAAGGAGACCGGCTACCCGCGCGCGCCGCGCTACTATCTGATGAAATGGCACGCGGACTGGGTGCGTAAATATGGCTTCGACGGCTTCCGGGCCGACACCGCCAAGCACGTCGAGCCGCGCGTGTGGAAGGACCTGAAAAAAGTCGCCAGCAAAGCGTTCGAGGACTGGAAGCGCGAGAACCCGGCCAAGCGCCTGGGCGACAGCAAATTCTATATGACGGCGGAAGTCTACAACTACTCGCTGCGCCACGCGCACCAGTTCGACATGGGCGGCGAAACCTTCGTCGACTTCTACGACAATGGTTTCGACAGCGTGATCAATTTCAGCATGACGGCGGACGCCAAGGGCGGCTACGACGCCATGTTCGGCCGCTACGCAGCGCTGCTGGGCGGGCCGCTGCGCGGTTATTCGGTGATTAACTATCTGAGTTCGCACGACGACGGGGCGCCGTTCGATCCGACGCGTGTGCGTCCTTTCGACTCGGCGGTCAAGCTGCTGCTCTCGCCTGGCGCGGCGCAGATCTATTACGGCGACGAGACCGCGCGCCTGCTCACGCACGACGGTGCGAAGGGCGACGCGGTGCTGCGTTCCTTCATGAATTGGGAGGAACTGGCCAGCAACGCCCAGCGAGACGGCTACCGTATTGCCGATGTGCGCAAGCACTGGGGCCTGATCGGCCGCTTCCGCCAGGCGCATCCGGCGGTGGGCGCGGGCGAGCATCGCAAGCTGCAAACGACCCCGTACGTTTTTGCGCGGACGTACGAGAAGGACCGGGTCGTGGTGGCGCTCGACCTGCCGACCGACAAGTCGACGCCGATTGTGGTGGGGCCGATTTTCAGGGATGGGGAGTCGGTGACGGATTACTACTCGGGCAAGAAGGCCGTGGTGGCGGGCGGGAAGGTCGATTTCCAAACGAAGAACGGGATTGTGCTGATCGCGAACTGACCCACTCGCGCTAACCGAAAAACCGTCGTTCCCGCCCTCAATACCTATTGCCTCAAAACCGTCGTTCCTGGCACTGCCAGAAACGACGGTGCTGGCATTTCATACATTTCATACATTTCATACAATAGGGTATGCTACGCGCGAACTGCCCGAACTGTCCCAAGCGACCGCGATGACCAAAGAACACGATTCAGAACAAAAGTACAGCCGTACCGCCTACGCCGATGGCCCGCGCCTGTTGGCCGATATCGGCGCGACCCACGCGCGCTTTGCCCTCGAAACCGCACCCGGCGTGCTGCGCTCGGTGCGTGTGCTCAAGTGCGACGACTTCTCGGGTATCGTCCCGCTGCTCCATACCTATCTCGCCGATCACGCCGGCATCCGCATCAATCACGCTGCCTTCGCCCTCGCGAACCCGATCAGCGGCGACATGATCCGCATGACCAACCGCGACTGGCAATTCTCGACCGATGAAGTACGCCGCGAACTGGGCCTCAATACCCTGCTGATCGTGAACGACTTCACCGCTTTGGCGATGTCGCTGCCCGGCCTGTCGGGCGAGGACCTGATGCAGGTTGGCGGCGGAACGCCGGCAACGAATGCCGTTATCGGCGTCGTCGGACCGGGCACCGGCCTTGGCGTCTCCGGCATGATTCCGACGGTCGACGGCTTCGTCACCCTCGGCAGCGAAGGTGGCCACGTCAATTTCGCCCCGGCCGACGAGCGTGAATTCGCGATCCTGCAATATGCATGGAACGAGTGGTCGCATGTCTCGAACGAGCGCCTGATCTCCGGCCCGGGCATGGAAATCATCTACCGCGCGCTGGCCCAGCGCAACGGTGTGCAGGCCACCCCACGCACCTCGCCCGAGATCATCACCGGCGCGCTGGAGGACAACGACCCGCTCTGCCTCGAAGTGCTCGACTGCTTCTGCGGCATGCTTGGTGGCGCGGCCGCCAACCTGGCCGTCACGCTCGGCGCCTTCGGGGGCATCTTTATCGGCGGCGGCATCGTGCCGCGCATGGGCGAGTGGTTCGCCACATCGACGTTCCGCGCGCGCTTCGAGGCCAAGGGCCGCTTCACGTCCTACCTCGGCCAGATCCCGACTTACGTCATCATGATTCCCAACCCGGCCTTCATCGGTGTGGCGACCATCCTGTCCGAACACCTGCGCGGGCGCAGCGGCGCCAACACGCTGATGGAGCGCGTGCAGCATCTCCAGCACGAACTGTCGCCGGCCGAACAGCGCGTCGCGACCCTGGTGCTGGAACACCCGCGCAAGGTCCTGGGCGAGCCGATCGCCGAGATCGCGCGCCTGGCCGACGTCAGCCAGCCGACCGTGATCCGTTTCTGCCGCTCGCTGGGCTTTCTGGGCCTTGCCGACTTCAAGCTCAAGTTCGCCAGCAGCCTGACCGGCACCATTCCCGTGCGCCACAGCCAGGTGCGGGTATCCGACAGCACGCACGACCTGTCGGCCAAGGTGATCGACAATACCGTGTCGGCGATACTGAAATTCCGCGACCAGCTCGACGTGGTGTCGATCGACCGCGCCATCGCCCTGCTGCGCAAGGCCAACCGGGTCGAGTTCTACGCGATGGGTAATTCACGCGTGGTGGCGCTGGACGGCC
Organism: Massilia scottii; assembly: GCF_030846495.1. Classification (NCBI taxonomy): domain Bacteria; kingdom Pseudomonadati; phylum Pseudomonadota; class Betaproteobacteria; order Burkholderiales; family Oxalobacteraceae; genus Massilia; species Massilia scottii. Next base: position 119,459 of record NZ_JAVCWM010000007.1, read on the forward strand.
AGCACAAGTTCTTCCGCTTCCGTATTCCCACCTCGTCGTATGGCGACTCGCACCTGTTCACGCTGGCCGCAGAATTGCTCAAGCCGGGCGACGTGGTGATCGCCATTTCCACCTCGGGCCAGCTGCCCGAGCTGCTGGCGGCCGTGGATGCGGCGCGCGCCACCGGCGCCGACGTCATTGCGATTACCAGCAGCAAATCGGCGCTGGCGAAACGGGCGACCATTTGCCTGGCGGTCGATCACAGCGAAGACAGCACCAGCTTCCTGTCGATGATCTCGCGCGTGCTGCAGCTGCTGCTGATCGATATTCTGTCGGTCGGCATTTCGCTCGGCGCGCAGGGCGACGATCCGGCAGATCACGAGAAAAAGCGCTCGCTCATCTCGCACCTCGATATCTGATCACTCCACGAACACGACGGCGGTGCGCGCGGGGATGGTAAAACGTCCTGTCGCGCTGTCGAACGTGCTTGCCGCGGCGCGCTGGTCGGCTGCGGCAGGTGCCGTATGTGCCGGATGCAGGCGCAGGCGCCTGCCACGCATCCCGGCCACATCGAGCGTGTGCGCCACCTTGTCCACATTGATGAAGTACGTCACGCCCGCAAAACCGGCGCCGGCGTAGCTCGTGCCGTCGATGTGCGCAGCGATCACGGTGGGAACCTGCTTCGACCCGGTGTTGTAGAAGCGCAGGCGCTGCCCGATGTCCCGCGCGCTGCGCATGCGGAACAGCGTGGAGCTGGCCCTGATTTTCAGCAGGTCGCGAAACGCGTCGCGCGCAAACGCAATATCGGCCGGCGCGGGCTTGAGCGCGGCATTGGCCAGCAAGGGTTTGATCAGCGCGTAGTCTTTGGCGTTGTCGTCGGCCGGCGGTGCGCCGGTGCCGAAGTAATTGTCCTGGTAAGTCCAGTCGATGCGGTTGAACCAGTCGCCGGAATTGAAGCTGTTGCGGTCCATCGACTTCGAGCGCAAGGTGTCGATCCCGGCATGGAAGTAGGCCACGCCCTGGCTGAACGCATTGATTGCCGCGCCCAGTACCTGCACCCGGGCGCGCTCGGCGCCTGATGTGGCCAGCGGCAGCTTGAACACGTTCATGTCGTACAGCGTCTGGTTGTCGTGATTTTCGACGTAGTTGACCGTTTCTCCGGGTTCGCTGGCGTATCCGGCCGGCTGGCCGTTGTAGTCGATGGCCTCCAACGCCAACGTGCTGTCCTTCCAGGTCGTCATGGCGTAGCTGCGCACCGAACCGGCCAGCCCGACGCGCACCATGTCGGCCGCCTGCATCAGGTCCGCCGGCGCCCGTTCGCCGGCCAGCGCATTCGGGTCGTACACCAGACCGTTGATGTAGCCCTGGCGCCGGATCATGTCCGCTCCGCCATCGGCCGCCGAGCCGCCGCGTACATGATCGCGCGCGCGGTCGCTGAAGGTGCCGATGCCGCTGCCGTTCAGCGACAATTGCGACGCCTGCACGAAGCGCGCGCCATCGGCCACCTCGCCGAAGTTCCAGCCTTCGCCGATCAGCTGAACATGGCGGCCCGCCGCCGCGTTCACGCGCGCCTGCAACTGTTCCATCGCCGCGCGCGGCTGGTGGCCCATCAGGTCGAAACGGAACGAGTCGATCTTGTACTCGCGCGCCCACAAGGCGGCCGAGTCGATCATGAGTTTGGCCATCATGCGGTTTTCGGTCGCGGTGTTGTCGCAGCAGGTCGACTGTTCGACGCCACCGGCCGCGTTCAGTCGGTGGTAGTAGCCGGGCACAATGCGGTCGAGGACCGATTTTTCCTTCTGGCCGGAGGCAAAGGTGTGGTTGTACACCACGTCCATGCCGACCCGCAGCCCGGCCCGGTGCAGGTTCATGACCATGCCGCGCAATTCGACGATGCGTGTGGCCCCGTCAGCCGCATCGCTGGCGTAGCTGCCTTCCGGCGCATTGAAGTGATACGGATCGTAGCCCCAGTTGAAGCAATCGGTTGCCGCCGTCCGCCTGACCAGCGCCTGCTGCGCTTCGCCGTCCGCCGCGCCGGTGGGCGCCGGCTGCGCGCAGCCGCGTTCCGGGATGGTGGCGATGTCGTACACCGGCAGCAGGTGCACGTCGGTCATGCCGGCGCGGGCGAGGGCGGCCAGATGCTTCATGCCGTTTGAGCCGGTGCGGGAAAAGGCGGCGTACTTGCCGCGCATGGCCGCCGGCACGGTCGCGTCGTTGATCGAAAAATCGCGTACGTGCAGCTCGTAGACGACCATGTCGGTCTGCGCCCTGACTGTCGCCGGTGGCGCCGACTTGTCCCAGCCGGCCGGCTTGAGTCGCGGCGAGGCGAGGTTGGCGATGTAGCTGCGTTTCGAGTCGGTGGTCAGGCTGACCGAATACGGGTCGGTCACCATGTTGCGCACCAGGCCCGTGCCATCGGCCACCACGTCGACCGCGTATTTGTAGTATTTGCCGGACAGGTCGCCTTGTCGGGTGGCGCTCCAGATGCCGGTCGCGGGGTCGAACCGCATCGTATCGATCGCTGTCGCGCGCCCGCTGCCGCTGTCATAGGTGCAGACGGATACCTGCCGCGCAGTCGGCGCCCACAGCTTGAAAGTGGTGCCCCGGCGCGCAGGGACGGCACCGAGATCGCTCGCCGATTGCGCGGCCGCGTAAAGATCGTCGAGCGCCCCTGCCGCCTGCAGCCTTGTCGCCGTGCGCACTTTTCCGTCCGCGTCTTCCTGCACCAGTACCAGCTGCTGGCGGTGCAATTCGGGCAGGCGCGCCAGATCGGATGCCGCCACGGCCAGCATCACGCCCTTGCCGACGTACCTGAAGCGCTGCGCCATGTCCGGCGCCAGTGCGCCGCTGAAAGCAGCGAGCGACAGCGCGCCTGATGCACCGGTGACCGTGCCGCCGGTCGGCGCGGCGATGGTGCCATCGGGCGAGTGATAGAGTTTGAATCGCCCCGCGTTCTCCACGCCGGGCCATTGCGCAAGGCGCCGGTCCAGCCACACGGCGCGCGCATCGATGCTGCCGGGCGACGGCTGCACGATTGTTTGAAACGCGTCGCTGTCGCACACGGCCGCCATCTGCGCGGCCGAAGCCGATGCGCTCGCGCCGGCGAGAACCGCGGCCCTGAAAAGTGAGAAGGTCATCTGGCGTCCGGTGTCGTGGTTGTAGAAGCGCCAGGACAGTCAGGTTATCTTTGCTACACCCCGATTTCGTCCAAGCCCCCGATTTTTGCATATTATCGGTGACTTTGTAGTGAAATTACATCTTCAGATTACCTTTTGCCGGGCGCCAGCTGATATTTTTTGAGCTTGTCGTACAGGGTTTTACGCGGCACGCCGAGTTGGTCGGCGGCGGTCGATACATTGCCGTCCACCGCGTCGAGCGCGTTGGCGATCAGCTCGCGCTCATAGGCGTCTAGCTGCTGCGGCAGGCTCAAGGCGGCGCCGGGCGCGGCAACCACGACTGGCGCCGGCGCCGCGACGATGCCAAGCACCAGCCGCTCGGCGAAGTTACGCAGCTCACGCACATTGCCCGGCCACTCCGCGGCCTGCCACTGGCTCATTTGCTGGCTGCTCCACTGCGGCACCGGCCGCCCGTAGCGCTGCGCCGCATCCTGCGTGAAGTGCGCCATCAGCGGCGCGATGTCGTCGCGCCGTTCGTTCAGGCGCGGCAGGTCGATGGTGGCCACGCCGATGCGGTAGTACAGATCTTCGCGAAAGCGGCCCTCAGCGCTCAGTTCCAGCAGGTCGGCCTTGCTGGCCGCGATGATGCGAAAGTTCACCGCAATCGCCTCGTTGCCGCCCAGGCGCTCGAGCCGGCGTTCCTGCAGCACCCGCAGCAGCTTGACCTGCAGCGCCATCGGCATGCTCTCGATCTCGTCGAGGAACAGGGTGCCGCCGTTGGCGTATTCGAGCTTGCCGATGCGGCGTTTGTGCGCGCCCGTAAACGCACCGGCCTCGTGTCCGAACATCTCGCTCTCGAACACCGATTCGGGCAGGGCGCCGCAATTGATCGCGACAAAATTGCCCTTGCGCGCGCTGGCAGCGTGGATCAGGCGCGCGACGACTTCCTTGCCGGTGCCGGTCTGGCCGTTGATCAGAATGTCCACGCCGGCCGGCGCGATATTGCGCACCAAGACCTTGAGCCGTTCGATGGCGTCGGAGCGTCCCACCAGCTGCGGCGTATCCGGATGCAGCGCCCACGCGGTCTTGAGGCGGCGGTTTTCCAGCACCAGGCTGCGCCGCTCCTGCGCGCGCCGGACCGCATCTAACAGGCGTTCGGCACCGAACGGTTTTTCGATGAAGTCGTACGCGCCGGCGCGCATGGCGCCGACCGCCATCGCCACGTCGCCATGGCCGGTCACCATGATCATCGGCAGTTCCGCGTCCAGCGCCACTACCTGCGCCAGCAGGTCGAGGCCGGAGCGCCCGGGCAGGCGGACATCGCTGACGATCACGCCATCGAAAGCCGCGTCCAGCGCCGCCCCGGCTTCTTCGGCGCTGGCGAAGGCGCGCACGCCGAAGCCTCCCAGCTCCAGGGTCTGGGTGGTGGCCAGGCGCAGCGGCGCTTCGTCTTCCACCAGGATGGCTTGCATGATCTTCATTCATTCCCCTCGTCGTTTTCCCTGCCCGGCAGCGGCAGGCGCACCTCGAACTGGGCGCCGCCGCCGGGGCGGTTGCTGCCTTCGAGCCGTCCGTTCATGGCTTGCACGATCGATGATGATATCGCGAGCCCGAGCCCGAGGCCCTTGCCCGATGGTTTGGTGGTAAAAAATGGCTCGAACAGGTGGGCAGCCACGCTGTCGGACATGCCCGGTCCGCTGTCGGCGATGCGCACCACGGCGTAGCCATCCTGCTGCGCGAGCGTGACCGACACGTCGCGTACGGCTGCATCGTCGACGGCGTCGAGCGCATTGCGCAGCAGGTTGATGAACACCTGCTCGATGCGCACGGCGTCGCCGGTGATCAGCAGGGGAACCGGCGGCGGCAGCGCCAGCGCGACGCCCAAACGTTTGAATTCGCCCTGCAGCAAAAATGCCGAGGCGGCGAGGGACTGGGCGATGTCGACCGTCGCCACGGCGTCGCTACGCCGCGCGAAGCCCTTCAACTGGCCGATGATGGCGCCCATGCGCGCGCTGGCGTCGCTGATGTGGGTCAGGTTGGCGCTGGCCTGCGCTTGCTGCCCGCGTTCGAGAAAGGTGCGCGCGTTGTCGGCAAACGCACGGATCGCGGCCAGCGGCTGGTTCAGTTCATGCGTGACGCCGGCCGCCATCTGTCCCAGCATCGCAAGCTTGCCCGCCTGGACCAGCTGGTCCTGGGTCGAGCGCAGCACATGTTCGGTTTGTTTCAGGGTGGCGTAGCGCGCTTCCAGGTTGTCGTTGGCCTGGCGCAGCAGCGCGGTGCGCTCGGCCAGTTTCACATCGAGTTCGCCGGCCGCGCGCTGCAATGCCGCGTTGGCGGCCTGGCGTTCTTCGAGCCGGCGGCGGCGCTGGTACATGGCCCAGGCGGCGACGATGGCGCTGGCCGCGACCAGGGCGGCTGCCAGTGCCCACAGGGCCGCCACGCGCTGCACCCGGCCCGGCGCGGGAAACAGCATCAGTTGCCACCCCAGGGGGCCGGTCTTGCGCGCGGCATGCGGCGCCGGCTGCCCCTCGATGCGGGTGATGGTGCGGCGCGCGTATTGGTCGGTGCTGGCCAGCTCGCGCTGGGTAGCGGCGCTCAGGGGGCGCAGGCTGCGGTACTTCCATTGCGGCCGGTTGGACAGGAACACCACGTCGGCACGGTCGGCCAGCACGATGGCGTCCTCGGCGCCGGCCCAGTTGCGTTCAAACTCGTCGAGGCTGATCTTGACCGCGACCACGCCGCTCACGGTGGCGCCTACCATCACCGGCTGGGCGATGAAGTAACCGGGTTCGCTGGTGGTGCTGCCGATGCCGTAAAAGCGCCCGGCGCGCCCGGCCAGCGCTTCGCGAAAATACGGACGGTAGCCGAAGTTCCTGCCCACGAAGGTGAGCGGCAGGTCCCAGTTGCTGGCGGCGATCGTGTTGCCGGCGCGGTCCATCAGGTAAATGGCGCCCACCCGCGACTGGCGGGCGATCGCCTTGAAGCTGCGGTTGACCTGGTCGATGCGCGCGCGCTCGCCGGGTTGGGCGAGCAGCGCGGCCACGTTTTCCTGCAGGCCGACGACGTAGGGCAGGGTTTCGAACTTGTCGAGCGCCGATTCCAGTTCGGGCGCCATCAGCTGCAGCTGGCGCGCGCCGCGTTCGAGTTCGTCGGCGCCGCCCTGGCGCGCCGCCCAGTGATAGGTGGCCGCAACCAGCCCCGCGCTGGCGAGCAGCGCGAGGAGCCAGGCGAGTTGTCGTTTTACGTGCATGGTCGGCCCACGGTGAGTGGCCACGATTCTACTGCACGCGCACGCTCAGTCGACAGCCGCCATCCTTATTTCATCGTTGTGGTGGCGCTGCTGCTCTTCCATCACCAGTGCCCCCAGCTCGCGCTTGAGTTCATTGAAGGCCGCCGACGATGGATCGCGCATGCGCGGCAGTTCGACGATGATGTCGCGCTTGACGGTGCCCGGCCGGTAGGTCATCACGATGATGCGGTCGGCCAGGTAGATCGCCTCTTCGATGCTGTGGGTGACGAACACGATGGTTTTTTTCAGGTCGGCCCAGATGCGCAGCAGCTCGTCCTGCAGGTTGCGCCGGGTGAGGGCGTCGAGCGCGCCGAACGGTTCGTCCATCAGCATGATGGGCGAGTCGAGCGCCAGCACGCGCGCAATCGCCACGCGCTGGCGCATGCCGCCCGACAGGTCCTTGGGAAAGCGATGCCGGAAATCCGACAGCGACAGCATCTCCAGCAGGGCGCCGACGCGCTGATCGATCGCGGCCGGTTCCATGCCCTTGATCCCGAGACCGAAGCCGATGTTCTTTTCGACCGTCATCCAGGGGAACAGGGCGTACTCCTGGAACACCATGCCACGGTCCGGGCCGGGGGACGTCACGCGCGCGCCATTGGCGTGGATCTCGCCGGTCGATGGCAGCGAAAAGCCGGCGATGGCATTGAGCAGGGTCGATTTTCCGCATCCCGATGGCCCCAGCAGGCAGACGAACTGGCCGTCCGGGATGTGCAGGTTGATGTCGCGCAGGGCGGTCACTTCGCGCTCGCCGGCGTTGAATATCTTGCTGACGTTCGCAACGTCGATGTGTGAGGAAGTCATGTCAGCTCTCCAGGCCGCGGTGCCAGCGCAGCAAATGGTTGTTCAGTTTATTCATGGCGATGTCGATGCCCAGGCCCAGGAGGCCGATGCTGATCATGCCGGCGACGATTTTGTCGGACCAGAAGTATTCGCGCGCTTCGAGAATGCGGAAGCCTAGCCCGTTGTTCACCGCGATCATCTCGGAGACGATGACGACGATGAACGCGGTACCGATCCCGATCCGCACGCCGGACAGGATGTACGGCACGGCGGCCGGCAGCATCACGCGCAGGAACATGGTGCTCTGGCTGGCGCCCAGGTTGCGCGCGGCACGGATGTAGATGCTGTCGACCTGGCGCACCCCGGCGATGGTATTCATCAGCACCGGGAAGAACGCGCCGATGGCGATCAGGAACACTGCCGGTGCGTTGCCAAGGCCGAACCACAGGATCGCCAGCGGAATGTAGGCGATCGGCGGAATCGGGCGCAGCACCTGCATCAGGGGATTGAGCCATGCGTACATGGTGCGGCTCGATCCCATCGCCAGCCCGAGCGGCAGGGCCAGCCCGGCGCCGATGACGAAACCGACCACCACGCGGTACATGCTGCCCATGGTGTCGATCAGCAGTTCGCCCGAAAACATCCACGCCAGGCGCGAGCCGGCGGCCGGGTCGTAGGCGCTCAAAGGCAGCGCATACTCGATCCACTTGAGCAGCACCGCCCACGGTGAAGGCAGCACCTGGGGGTTGATCACCCCCAGCATCGCGCCGGCCTGCCACAAGGCGATGATGACGACAGGTACGACGAATCCAACGGCGCTTTCGCGCCATGTAGCTTGGGTCATGAATGCCTCCGCTTATTGGACGGACAGGGACTTCTTGGCCTGGTCGAGCAGGTCGGTCTTGACCCAGTCCTTGGCGAGCGGCGGCGTGCGCATCTTGCCGGTACCGGTTTTAGCCATCACGTCGGTGGTAGTCTGGATATGCTCGATGCTGACGTCGTAGGTGTAGGGCGAGTTGGCGATCGCGTCGTCGAAATCGTCCTTGGTGATCTGGTTCTTGAACATCGATTCGCGCACGTATTTTTCGCCGGCCGCCTTGTTATCGATGAACAGCTTGGTGGCCTGGACGAAGCAGCTCATGAACTTGGCCGCGGTGGCGCGGTTCTCCTTGTAGAATTTTTCGCTCATGACCAGCGTGCGTACCGGCTCGCCGATCGGGGTGTCGTAGGGTTTCATCACTTCCATGCCGAAGCCCTTGTTGATCGCTTGCGACGATTGCGGCTCGCTTTGCATGATCGCGTCCAGGTTCTTGCCGAGCAGCGCCTGGTTCAGGTCCGCGAATGCGAGGTAGATGACATGCACGTCCTTGCCGGCCGAATCGGACCAGGTCAGGCCATGCTTGGCCAGTTGCGCGTACAGCAGCACTTCATGGATGCCGCCGCGCGTCACGCCGACCTTCTTGCCCTTGAGGTCCTTGACCGACTTGATGCCGCCGTCGGGGCGCGCGACCAGGCGCGCGCCACCTTTAGCGAAACCGGCCACGATGTAAATGGGAGCGCCGTTGGCGCGGCCGGAAATGGCCGCTTCCGATGCGGTGGCGCCGACGTCGAGGTCTCCCGACAGGATCGCCTGCATCACGTCGGGGCCTTTGGCGAACATGTTCTCTTCCACCTTGATGCCGCACTTGGGCGCGATCTCCTTGATGTACGAGACGGCGCCGTAATGGGCGAATTTGAGGTTGCCGAGCCTGACGACATTGTCGGCTGCTTGAGCGGACGCGGACAGGGCGGCAGCCGCCAGGATCAGGTGGTGGATGGTTTTCATTTTTCGTCTCCGTTATGGTTTAGCTACACCATGTCTATTGCATCTTTCGTGCCAGCGGCGCTGGTGCTGCCCGCACGGGCACAGCGGCAAGGAGACGGACGAAAACTGGCGAAAATCCGGAACGGGGACACTGCGGCGTGCGGAAAACCGCGCGCGAGGGGATGGGCGCCACGGCTGCGGCGCCCGGAGTGCGTACTTACTTGTAGATGCCGCAGTTGATGATCAGGTCTTCGTATTTTTCGAAGTACATCGACTTCGGTTCGATCTGCTTGGTGACCGGGTTGACGAATTTGTAATCCTGCCAGCCTTTGCCCTTGGCCTTGACCAGGTCGAGGCGCTCGCGCATGAACGACTTGCCGTCGGCGTCCTTCAGGTCGATCAGGTCCTTGCCCTGCATCTTGGCATTGGCGCCGTGCGCCAGGTTCTTCATGGTCATGTCGTTGATGGTCACGTACAGGTCGCGGTCGCGAAAGCGCGTGCTTTGCATGTCGTTGATTTCGGCGATGGTCTTTTCGCGGCCATTCGCTTTCATGTAGGCGATCACCTTCTGCACCAGTGCCTTGGCTTCCTCGGCGCTGCCATGGTCGCTGGCGGCGACACTGCTGGTGCAAAACACGGCGGCGCAGCACATTAACGCTATCTGGAACAATTTACGCATGATGATCCCCTTATCGTTGTCGGGCGGGGAAGCTGGCAGCCTCCCCGCCTTCATACGGCCAGTTTTTACGCCTTGGCCGGTGCGGCGTCGGAACGGTAGTTATCCATCATCTTATAGCGTGTCGCGTACCAGCCGAAGACGGCGGCGGCCACGAACGCAAACCCGGCGAAGAAATACATCTGGAAGGCGATGACGCTAAAGCCGCTGGTGGCGATGTTGGCGACCACCGCGTCGTTCTTGACGCTGGCGTTGACGATCAGGACCCACAGGCTGCCCACGGTGGTGGCCAGGAACCAGAAGGCCATGATCACGCCCTTCATGGATGGCGGCGACTGGCTGTAGGCAAATTCGAGGCCGGTGGCCGATACCAGGACCTCGCCGAAGGTGAGCAGCGCGTAAGGCAGGACCTGCCATGCCATCGAGGTTGGCGTGCCGCCGTCCATCTGCACCTGCAGGGTGCCGATCACGATCCACGACAGCGCCGAGAACACGATCCCGGTCGTCATGCGGCGCAGCGGAGTCGGTTCGACGCCCATCTTGCGCAGGGCCGGGTACAGCACCAGGTTGTTGAACGGGATCAGGATCATCACCAGCAGCGGATTGAGCGCCTGCATCTGGGCCGGTACGAACGTGAAGTCGCGGCCAAACATGCTGAGGGTGGGCGGGATCATCGAATTGGCTTGCACGATCCAGGTCGACGCCTTCTGGTCGAACAGCGAGAAGAACGGTGTCACCAGCGCGAACACGATCAGGATGCGCAGCACGGCGCGCACGCCGTCGACGGCCACGTCCGGGTGCAGGCCGCGCGCGCGCTCGAGCTGCATCGAGGTGCCGATGCCGCCGAACGCCAGCAGCAATACCAGCGCGGTACAGGCGGCGATGACGAAGCCCCACTGCGGCGACATGGCCAGCGAAGCCACCGCGCCGGCTACGCCGAACAGGGCCACCCCGAGGCCGGTGCGGGCCTGGCCGGGTTTGTGCGCCAGCAGGGCAGTGCGTGCCACGCGGGTAAACGAATCCGGATCGGGCGGGGCGGGCGGAACGTGGATGTATTTTTTGCGGCCCATCCAGAACACCATCGTGGCCACGAACATGAGCGCACCCGGAATGCCGAAAGCGACGGCAGGCCCGTAGTCGCGCAGGAAGATCGGCATCAGCAGCGACGCGAAGAAGGAACCGAAGTTGATCATCCAGTAGAACACGTCGTAGACGATTCTCGCCTTGTTCTTGTTGGTCTGGTCGAACTGGTCGCCCACGAACGACGAGATCAGGGGCTTGATGCCGCCCGAGCCGAGCGCGATCAGGAACAGGCCGAAGTAAAAGCCCTTGAGGCTATCTTCAAAGACCGCCAGGCAGGCGTGGCCCGCGCAGTACACGAGGCTGAGCCAGAAGATGGTGTCGTATTTACCGAAGAAGCGGTCGGCCAGCCAGCCGCCCAGCAGCGGGAAAAAATACACACCGATGACGAAGGTGTGGAACACGTGCTTGGCTTCGCCGGCGCGGTCGGCGACCGGCATGAACAGCAGCAGGGTGCTGATCAGGAAGGGGGTGAGGATGTTGCGCATCCCGTAAAAACTGAATCGCTCGCATCCCTCGGTGCCCACGATGTACGGAATCTGACGGGGCATCGGCCCGTTTCCGTTTTCTTTATCCAACTGCGACATGGGTACTCCCACTATTTAAACAGATGGGATGCTAAGCCCAAGCCCGGAGGCTGGCAATAGGTATCGTTCATCGTGGCGGTGCGCCGCGCGCAGTCCCCGGCCGCGTAGTTACAATGGTGCCGATGCTTGCCTGACATGGCTGTAGTTTGACTACTGAATCCATTGCGCCAGTGCCGATGCATTTGGCATAAGTTATTGAAACAAAAGGAAATTTCTCGATTTTATCGTTTTGTTCTCTAAATTGTAAAATCGCTTAGATTGATGTATATTATGTACAAAAACTCACATGGGCGCCCATCATGAACAAAGATATTTCGCTGCACTCCGAACAAAATACGCCATGGTGGCGTGAGGCCGTCATTTATCAGGTTTATCCACGCAGTTTCCGTGATACCAATGGCGACGGAATCGGCGACCTGCCCGGCATTACCGAAAAACTCGACTACATCGCCGGCCTGGGCGCCGACATTGTGTGGATCTCTCCGTTCTTTACGTCGCCGATGAAGGACTTCGGCTACGACGTGGCCGATTACTGCGACGTCGACCCGATGTTCGGCACCCTCGACGACTTCGACGCGCTGATCGCCAAAGCGCACAGCCTGGGCCTGAAGATCATGATCGACCAGGTGCTGTCGCACACCGCCGACATCCACCCGTGGTTTAGCGAGAGCCGCAAGAGCCGCGACAATCCCAAGGCCGACTGGTACGTGTGGGCCGACCCGCTCGCGGACGGCAATCCGCCGAATAACTGGCTGTCGGTGTTCGGCGGCTCGTCGTGGCAGTGGGACAGCCGGCGCAAGCAGTACTACCTGCATAACTTCCTGGTCAGCCAGCCGGACATGAATTTCCACCATCCCGAGGTGCAGCAGGCGCACTTGGACAACCTGCGCTTCTGGCTGGCGCGCGGCGTGGACGGCGTGCGCATGGACGCCTGCAATTTCCACTTCCACGATCCTGAACTGCGCAGTAACCCCGCCGCCACCAGCCGCGACACTTCCACCGTCACCGACGTGAACCCGTACGGCATGCAGGCTCACGTCTACGACAAGACGCGTCCGGAGAACCTGGCCTTTCTGCAGAAGATCCGCGTGCTGCTCGACGAATTCGGTGCGGTCGCCATCGGCGAAGTGGGCGCGGACGATGCGCTCGGCGTCATGGCCGACTACACCGCCGACGGCGACAAGCTGCACATGGCGTACAGCTTCAATCTGCTCACGCCTGAATTCTCGGCAGGCCACGTGCGGCGCCAGGTCGAAGAATTCGAGGCGCGCGTCAAGGGCGGCTGGGCCTCGTGGTCGGTCGGTAACCACGACAGCATCCGCGTCATGACGCGCTGGGGCGGCGCCGCGCCGACCCATGCGCTGGCCAAGCTGGTGCTGGCGATGCAGCTCTCGCTCAAGGGCACGCCGTGCCTGTACCAGGGCGACGAACTGGCGCTGACCGAGGCGGACGTGCCGTTCGAGCTGCTGCAGGACCCGTACGGCATCACCTTCTGGCCCGAGTTCAAGGGCCGCGACGGCTGCCGCACGCCGATTCCCTGGACCGCCGAACTGCCCAACGCCGGCTTCACCACCGGCACGCCGTGGCTGCCGGTGGCGGAAGAACACATCGCATCGGCCGCCAGCGCACAGGAAACCGATACGGACTCGCCGCTCAATTTCGCGCGCCGCATCATCGCCTGGCGCCGCCAGCAGCCGCAGCTCACGCGCGGCGAGATCGTCTTCTTCGACGCGCCCGAACCGGTCCTGGCGCTGCGCCGCGACCTGGCCGGCCACGCCAGCGTGCTGGCCGTGTTCAACCTCGGACCGGACCCCGTCACCTACGAGTTTGCCGACGCCCTCGATGCGGTTTCGATGATCGGCCACGGCCTGCATGGCAGCGCCGAAGGCAGCACGCTGACCTTGCCGGCCTATGGCGCCTGGTTCGGTACCAAGAACTGATGAACGACCAGCCCGATCCCGAAAAATTCGGCCGCACGGCCTTTGCCGACGGCCCGCGCCTGCTGGCCGACATCGGCGCGACCCATGCGCGTTTCGCGCTGCAGACCGCGCCCGGCGTATTTCGCTCGGTGCGGGTGCTCAAGTGCGACGACTTCGAGGGCATCGTGGCGCTGCTGCGTTTTTACCTGGCCGACCATGCGGGCATGGTGCTGAACCACGCGGCGCTCGCGGTCGCCAACCCGGTCAACGGCGACCAGGTGCGCATGACCAACCGCGCCTGGGAGTTTTCCACCGACGCGGTGCGGCGCGAACTGGGGCTGCATACGCTGTTGATCGTCAACGACTTCACGGCCCTGGCGATGGCGCTGCCGGGCCTGACGCCGGACGACCTGATGAAGGTCGGCGGCGGCACGGCGGCCGGCAATGCCGTCATCGGCGTGCTCGGTCCCGGCACCGGCCTGGGCGTGTCGGGCGTGATTCCCACGGTCGATGGCTTTGTCACGCTCGGCAGCGAAGGAGGGCACGTCAATTTCGCGCCGGCCGACGAGCGCGAATTCGCGATCCTGCAGTTTGCCTGGAAGGAGTGGCCGCACGTCTCGAACGAGCGCCTGATCTCCGGACCCGGCATGGAAATCATCTACCGCGCGCTGGCGCAGCGCAACGGCGTGGCGGCTGCCGCCCGCACCTCGCCCGAGATCATCGCCGGCGCCATCGACGACAAGGACCCGCTGTCCCTGGAGGTGATCGAGTGCTTCTGCGGCATGCTGGGCGGCGCCGCGGCCAACCTGGCGGTGACCCTGGGCGCGTTCGGCGGCATCTTCATTGGCGGGGGCATCGTGCCGCGCATGGGCGAGCTGTTTGCCGGTTCGCCGTTTCGCAGCCGCTTCGAGGCCAAGGGACGTTTCTCGACCTACCTGGCCGATATTCCCACCTACGTCATCACCACGCCCAATCCGGCCTTCCACGGCGTGGCGACGATCTTGTCGGAGCACCTGCGCGGGCGCAGCGGCGCCAATACGCTGATGGAGCGCGTCCAGCATCTGCAGCACGAACTGACGCCCGCCGAGCAGCGCGTGGCCAGCCTGGTACTGGAGCAGCCGCGCCTTGTACTTAACGAACCGATTGCCGATATCGCGCGCCTGGCGGAAGTGAGCCAGCCGACCGTGATCCGCTTCTGCCGTTCGCTCGGGTTCCTGGGCCTGGCCGACTTCAAGCTGCGTTTCGCCAGCAGCCTGACCGGCGCCATTCCCGTGCGCCACAGCCAGGTGCGCGGCGGCGACAGCACGCATGACGTCTCGGCCAAGGTGATCGACAACACCGTCTCGGCGATCCTCAAGTTCCGCGACCAGCTCGACGTGCGCGCGCTCGACCGCGCCATCGAACTGCTGACCCACGCGCACCGGGTCGAGTTTTACGCGATGGGCAATTCACGGGTGGTGGCGCTGGACGGCCAGCACAAGTTTTTCCGCTTCCGCATTCCGACCGCCTCGTACGGCGACTCGCACCTGTTCACGCTCGCGGCCGAACTGCTCAAGCCGGGCGATGTGGTCATTGCGATTTCAAATTCCGGGCGCTTGCCCGAACTGCTGGCCGCCGTGGATGCGGCGCGCGCCGCCGGCGCCGATGTGATTGCGATGACCAGCAGCGGCTCGCCCCTGGCCAAGAAGGCCACGGTGTGCCTGGCGGTCGATCATGCCGAAGACAGCACCAGCTTCCTGTCGATGATCTCGCGGATCATGCAGCTGCTGCTGATCGATATTCTGTCGGTCGGGATTTCGCTCGGCGCCGATGGGCAGCCCGACGGCGGCAACCGCCACACGCAGATTTCGCACCTGGGCGGGTAGGGCACCCGCCGGCATCGATCAAGGCGGCGGAGCCGGAACCGGAGCCGGGCCAGTTTCGGTTGGCGCGGGCACTGCATCTTTAGCAATGCGCTCCATCGGGCGCGTTTCGGCGCGCCACTGGGCCAGCGTCAGCTGGCGCTCGTCGTTCATGTCGTCGACCAGAATCTCGTCGCCTGTGGCGGCAACCAGAAAAGTCTCCCAGCGATGCGCCGCATCCTTGCTGTTTTCGACGAAGCTCAGGGTCCAGTAATTTTTGCCGTCGATGACCTTCGTCGCGGTCTCGTCGTCGAGCACCGCACCATGCGCGGTTCCGCCCGAGGCTTTCTCGATATGCGCCGACCAGGCTTTCAGTTCCGGCAGCGCCATCAGCGCATCGATCGCCTGCGCCTTGGTGCGCGCCATCTGCGCCGCCGGCCTGGCGCTGGCGGCAACCGCGGTCGGCGCATGGGCCGATTCATGGTACCTGTGGTACACCACGGCGCCCGCGGCGACCAGGGCGATCATGGCAAACAGCAGGACTACTTTTTTCGACGATCCGGACATAGATGTGGGCTGCAAAGGCACGTTGATGTTGTGGTCATACTACGCCAAAACTATACGGGGAGCAACATGGCCAGCGGCCCACGCAAGGGCATCCTCCAGCCGGTCGTTTCCCCAGAACATCTCGCCGCGGGCGAAGAACATCGGCGCGCCGAACACGCCGCGCCGCATGGCTTGCTCGCCCTGGTCGCGCATGGCCAGCTTGTTTTCGTCGGTGCCGGCGCCGGCGATCAGGGCGGCGGCGTCCAGGCCCAGCGCGGTGAGCACCTCGCCGACCAGGGCCGCGTCATCGATCTCGCGGTCCTCGACGAAATTGCATTGCATGATGCGGCGGCAAAACGCGCCGATCCACGCTTCGCCGGCACCAAGCAGGGCGACGCGCAGCGGCAGCAGCGCGCGCCGCGGAAAGGTGCCCGGCTGCGTCCACGGCAAGCCGTATTTATCGCACTGGCGCTGCATGTCGCGCCACACGTAGGCGCCTTTTTCCTTTTGCAGCACGAACGGCGACGTGGTCCAGCCCAGCGTCTTGAACACGGGCCCCAGCAAAAATGGCTTCCACAGCACGCGCACGCCCTGCGCGGCGGCCAGCGCCTCGATACGCATGGTACTCAGATAGCTGTAATTGCTGCCGAAATCGAACCAGAATTCGATCTGCGGATCATTGGTAAGCATGGCGTCTCCCTGCACGGTTAATCGTAAATCACGAGGCAGCGCGCTTCGATGCTCACGCGCGGCGGCACGCCGGGCGGCGTCGTAGTTCTGCCATGGCTGGCCGGGCGGCGGTTCGCAGGCATCGTTGAACGGGCTGGCGGCCGGCGGATGCATGTAGGCCAGCGTGGCTTGGATAGATGCTCATGCGCCGCCCGACCGCCACGAAACCGCGCAGCGGCTCCATCCTGGCCGCCAGGGGAACCAGAGAATCCACCATGCGCGCTCCTCATGCAAAACGCCAGCATACCAGCGCCCGCCGCCAGGGATGGCATTCCTACCCGGACCGGAGCATATAGCTTGTCAATCAGGCAAGTTCGCGTTACAGTCGTCGCTCCACTTCACTCGGGGAAGGTGTTTGCTATGCGGCACATTTTGACCGCGCTTGCGGTTTGCATGGCGTGTGCGCTGCCGGCCATCGTGCGCGCCGAACCGGCCAAGGTCCAGTTCGCGACCGAAGTATTTTTCGACAGCGGCAGCGCGCGCCTGTCGGCCGATGCGGTATCGATTCTCGACCAGGTGGTCAGCAAGAGCAGCGAACTCGAGCCGGAGTTGATCATGGCCATCGGCCACACCGATGCGCTGCTCAGCGACGCCAGGGCCCAGACGCTGTCGGTCCAGCGCGCCGAAGCGGTAAAAAAATACCTGGCCGACAAAGGATTCGAGCGCATCCGCATCTACACCGAAGGCAAGGCCAAGCGCCTGCCCGTCGCCGGCAACGACACGCGCGAAGGGCGCGCCCGCAATAACCGGGTCGAGGTGCAGCTGGTGGGGCCGCGCGCCGGAGCCGCCGAGCACTAATATACAGACGTAAAAAAGCCTGCAAGGCGCGGACCTTGCAGGCTGTTCGGTGACAGCGGAGGCGGACCAGCCGCGCTCCGTATCAGGCAATTACATCATGCCGTCCATGCCACCCATGCCGCCCATGCCACCCATGCCGCCCATGCCGCCAGCTGGCTTGTCTTCAGCCAGTTCGCATACCATGGCGTCGGTGGTGAGCATCAGGCCAGCGATCGAGGCTGCGTTTTGCAGTGCCGAACGGGTGACTTTCGCTGGATCCAGAACACCCATTTCGACCATGTCGCCGTAGGTGCCGTTCGCTGCGTTGTAACCGTAGTTGCCGGTGCCGGCCAACACTGCTGCAACAACCACCGACGATTCTTCGCCAGCGTTTTGAACGATCATGCGCAGTGGCTCTTCCATGGCGCGCAGGACGATCTTGATGCCGGCTTCCTGGTCAGGATTGTCGCCCTTGACCTTGATGTTGGCACGAGCGCGCAGCAAGGCAACGCCGCCGCCAGGAACGATGCCTTCTTCCACGGCAGCGCGGGTTGCGTGCAGTGCATCTTCAACGCGTGCTTTCTTTTCTTTCATTTCGACTTCGGTGGCTGCGCCAACCTTGATCACTGCAACGCCGCCTGCCAGCTTGGCAACGCGCTCTTGCAGTTTTTCACGGTCGTAGTCCGAAGTTGCTTCTTCGATCTGGACGCGCACTTGCTTGACGCGCGCTTCGATCGCTTCCGCCTGGCCGGCACCGTCGATGATGATGGTGTTTTCCTTGCCCACTTCAACGCGCTTGGCTTGGCCGAGTTCTGCCAGGGTGACCTTTTCCAGGGTCAGGCCGACTTCTTCAGCGATCACCTGGCCGCCGGTCAGGACAGCGATGTCTTCCAGCATGGCCTTGCGACGGTCGCCGAAGCCTGGGGCTTTGACTGCGCAGGTTTTCAGGATGCCGCGGATGTTGTTCACAACCAGGGTGGCCAGTGCTTCGCCTTCGATGTCTTCCGCGATGATCAGCAGTGGACGGCCGGCTTTGGCGACTTGTTCCAGGATCGGCAGCAGATCGCGGATGTTCGAGATCTTCTTGTCGCACAGCAGGACGAACGGGCTATCCTGGATGGCAACTTGCTTGTCCGGGTTGTTGATGAAGTACGGCGACAGGTAGCCGCGGTCGAACTGCATGCCTTCGACGATGTCGAGTTCGTCGTTCAGGGACTTGCCGTCTTCAACGGTGATAACGCCTTCCTTGCCGACTTTTTCCATCGCTTCAGCGATGCGCTCGCCGATCGAGTAGTCCGAGTTGGCGGAGATCGCGCCAACCTGGGCGATTTCCTTGGTGGTGGTGCATGGCTTGGCGATCTTGGCCAGCTCTTCGACGGTGGCGGCAACTGCCTTGTCGATGCCGCGCTTCAGATCCATCGGGTTCATGCCGGCGGCAACGAACTTCATGCCTTCGCGCACGATGGCTTGTGCCAGCACGGTCGCGGTGGTGGTGCCGTCGCCGGCGTTGTCGCTGGTGCGGGAAGCAACTTCCTTGACCATTTGCGCGCCCATGTTCATGAGCTTGTCTTTGAGTTCGATTTCCTTGGCGACCGATACACCGTCCTTGGTGACGGTCGGCGCGCCGAACGAGCGCTCGAGCACCACGTTGCGGCCTTTCGGGCCCAGGGTGACTTTGACTGCGTTGGCCAGGATATTGACGCCTTCAACCATTTTGGCGCGCGCTGCGTCGCCGAATACTACATCTTTAGCTGCCATGTTTATTTTCTCCGTTGTGCGTAGATTTCTATCGCGTGGAATTCTTAATGAAAGGTCGTGCGCGGACTAGTTGAGAATCACTTGACCAGGACGGCCATGATGTCTTCTTCACGCATCACCAGCAGCTCTTCGCCGTCGACTTTGACGGTTTGGCCGGAGTATTTGCCGAACAAGACGCGGTCGCCGACTTTCACTTCCAGCGCGCGTACTTTGCCGTCATCCTGGACTTTACCGTTGCCGACAGCCAAGATTTCGCCTTGATCCGGTTTTTCAGCAGCTGCGTCAGGAATGATGAGGCCGGACGCAGTTTTGGTTTCCTGGTCGAGACGCTTGACGATAACGCGATCGTGCAATGGGCGAAGGTTCATGCAAAACTCCTTAATATTCAGTGGTTTAGTAGCTATTGGTCAGGACCGCCACAGGCGTTCCCGGTGTTTCAACATGTCTCGCGGTGTTGCCGCGGAGACTAGAAAGAGTTGTTAGCACTCTCTACTAACGAGTGCTAATTATAGGGACGGTCAAGGTGTTTTTCAAGGCGTCCTGTTGACTATTTAACAGACGAGCTTGATCTGGCGCAAACCGCGGGCCCGCCGCGGCGCCTTAAACTGGAGAGATCTCAACGGTGCGCGCTGGTGCGGTTACGGCATGCGGCGGATATGCCGGCGCGACTTCCGGTTTGCGCTCCGTGGGAAAAGGCGGTGATGAATCGGCCCGGCCGCGGCCGATTCGGCCGGGCGCTATTACATCCCCTTACATCAATCGTCCACCCCTGTTACTGATTCGGTTGACGGACTTTCCTTCACACCCCTATAGTTACGGGATGATTTCTGAATTCGACGAACTATCCGACAAAATTGACCGGCTTGCCGCGTTGACCCTCTCACTTCGCAGCGAGAACGCGCAACTGCGCCAGACCAATGCCGAACTGCGCCAGTCGAACATGGCGCTGTGCGCCGAAAACGAGGAATGCGTGGGGCGCATGCACGAAGTGCAGCGCCGGCTCGAAACCTTGCTCTCGCAAATGCCCGATCCGAACGCACCGGCTGCGCCGCTTGTACAGCATGATGAGGTTGCACAATGACCGAGCTCAATGTCACCATCATGGGAAGCGCGTACCGCCTCATGTGCAAGGAGGGCGAGGAGCGCACCTTGCTGGAAGCGGTGAGCTATCTTGACGGGAAAATGTGCGGCTTGCGCGATTCGGGCAAGGTCAAGGGAAATGATCGCATCGCCGTCATGGCCGCGCTCAGCGTGGCCGCTGAATTCCTGTCGGTGAAAACGCCGCAAGGACCGCTTTCCGAAATGTCGATTTTGGAAGTCAAGCAGAAACTCGGCGACATGCACACGGTCCTCGATAACGCCCTGACCCCCCAGGAAAATCTGTTCTGAGGCTAATTTCGTTTGACATGACGGCACATCGGAGTAAACTCCGTCTCACCCTGCGGTGTTCGCGATTGCCATATATTCCTTGAACCATTTATGTGCACCGGTTGCGGAATTTTGTTCGATGGGAGTGAGCGTCGCTTGTCCGACGAACCCGAAATTGGACTAACTGCGACCACCTTGAACCATTAGGTTCGGGATGCCGGCAAAAACGGCACAGGCGGGGCTCTGATTTTCATAAGCGGTTGCAAGCATTCGGTGCGCAACCGTTTTTTTATGGGCGCGCGCTTTTGTCCGCCAATGGCGACGCGCCGATGGAGTGGCATACATGGCTTATTGGTTGATGAAGTCCGAACCGGACGAAGTGAGTATCGACGACGTGCTGGCCGCGCCCGATCGCACGCTGGCCTGGTTCGGCGTGCGTAATTACCAGGCGCGCAATTTCCTGCGCGACGCCATGCGCGAAGGCGACCTGGTGCTGTTCTACCATTCCAGCTGCGCCGAGCCGGGCATCGCCGGCATCGTCGAGGTGTGCTCGAACGCTTATCCGGACGCCACCCAGTTCGACCCTGCCAGTCCGTATTACGACCCCAAGGCCACCCGCGAACAGCCGCGCTGGATCAGCGTCGACGTGCGCGCCGTGCGCAAGACCGCGCTGCTGAGCCTGAAAGAGCTGCGCACCATTCCCGCGCTGGCCGGCATGCGCCTGCTGGCCAAGGGCAGCCGCCTGTCGGTCATGCCGGTCGAGCCGCACGAATGGCATGTCATCGACGCCTTGCTCGGCCGGACTTAGCAAGCTGTACCTTATCGGCAACAGGGTGTGCCGCGGCCGGGGCGGCAATGCTATGGTGTATTCATGCCCCCCGAAAACAGCGAACGTCCGCGCTACCGGTTCCGTGCCAGCCATATCGCTTCGCTGTTTGGCGGGTTTCTGGTGCTGGCCATCCTTGCCTCGCTTGGCGCAGCCAGCTGGACAGCGCGCGAACAGACCATCAAGGAATGGCGCAAGCAACTGAGCAATCTGTCGCTGGTGCTGGCCGAACACATCGGGCAGCAAGTGACATCCGCATCCCTGGTCCTCGACAGCGTCGCCGATTCGGTGCAGACCGCCGGGGCCGACAGCGATGCCAGCTTG
The DNA here is from genome assembly GCF_030846495.1 of Massilia scottii. Taxonomy (NCBI): domain Bacteria; kingdom Pseudomonadati; phylum Pseudomonadota; class Betaproteobacteria; order Burkholderiales; family Oxalobacteraceae; genus Massilia; species Massilia scottii. The sequence continues at coordinate 140,861 of NZ_JAVCWM010000007.1, forward strand.
CGCGATCGCATGAGCAGCCAGGCCGTGTTTCTGAGCATGCGCGACAAGGTGCGCGGCCTGCCCCAGGTGGACGTGGTCACCATCGTCGCGGCCAATGGCGACGTGGTCAATTTCACCCGCTCCTGGCCGGCGCCCGCCATCAACCTGGCCGACCGCGATTACTTCACGGCGCATCTGCGCAATCCCGGGCAGGGCATGTTTTTCAGCAAGCCGGTGCGCAACAAGGGTAACGGCGAGTGGACCTTTTACCTGAGCCGCCGCCTGAATGGCCCCAGGGGCGAATTTATCGGCATTGTGCTGGCCGGTTTCTCCTGCGCCTCGCTGAGCGACTTTTACCAGCGCATCACGCTCGGCGAGGGCGCCAGCATTTCGCTGTACCGGCGCGACTTTACCCTGCTGGCGCGCTGGCCCCACGTCGATGCGCTGATGGGCCAGATCAACCGGGGCGGCTCGTCCTACCAGGTGATCGAGCAGATGCACAAAAGCGATGACGTGATCCTGACCTCGGCGCCGCGCTTCTCGCAGGATCGCAAGAACGTCACGCGCCTGGGCGCGCCGCGCCTGGTGGAGAATTACCCGCTGATCGTCAACCTCACCATCACCGAAACGCTGATGCTGGCGCGCTGGCGTGAATTCAATGAAGCCCGCATCCTGCTGGCGGCGCTGGCCAGCCTGGCGGTGGCGGGCGCGTCCGTGGTGCTGTTGCGCCTGTTGCAGCGGCGCGAACGCGACCTCGCGCTGACCCGCCACCTGATGGACAAGGCCGATGCCGCCAACCGCGCCAAGTCCGACTTCCTGGCCATGATGAGCCATGAAGTGCGTACCCCGCTGACCGCGATCATCGGGTTTGCCGAGCTGCTGGGCACGGCGGACGAGCCCGCGCAGCGCGGCGAAGCCGGCCAGGTGATCCTGCGCAATGGCCAGCATCTGCTCAGCGTGATCAACGATATCCTCGACATCGCCAAGATCGAGGCCGGCCGGCTCGGCCTCGAGCAGGTGGCGTTTTCCCCGGTCCAGATCGTTGCCGAGATCGACTCCATGATGGGTGCCCAGGCGCACAGCAAAGGCATCGGCTTTGGCGCGCGGGTGCGCTATCCGTTTCCGGCGCAGGTGGTGGGCGATCCGACGCGCTGGAAGCAGATTTTGTTCAACCTGTGCAGCAATGCCATCAAGTTCACCGAACTGGGCGGCGTGGAGCTGGACTTATGGTACGAGGACGACCCGGCGCGGCTGGTGTGCAAGGTGCTCGACACCGGCATCGGCATGTCGCCGCAGCAGTGCGCCAGACTGTTCGCGCCTTTCCAGCAAGCCGGCCTGGATACGACGCGCAAGTATGGCGGCACCGGGCTCGGCTTGTATCTGGTGCAGCAGCTGGCCACCAGGATGGGCGGCGCGGTCCAGGTGTCGAGCGAGCCGGGCCAGGGCTCGGCGTTCGAGGTGGGCATTCTGGCGCGCGCGCAGGACGGCACGCCCTGGCTGGCCGGCGCGGCGCCGCCGGCGTCGCCCGCCGCCGCCGCCGCGGGGGCGCCGCCGGCCTTGCACGGGCGCGTGCTGCTGGCCGAGGATGGGCCGGACAACCGGGCCCTGATCGGCGCCTTCCTGAGCCGCCTGGGGGTGCACTGCGAGATGGCCGAGAACGGCGCGCGCGCGGTCGAGATGGCCCTGGCCGGCAGCTTCGACCTGATCCTGATGGATATCCAGATGCCGCTCATGGATGGGGTGACGGCGACCGAACTGCTGCGCGCGGCCGGGGTGGGGATCCCGGTGGTGGCGCTGACCGCCAATATCATGACCGAGGATGTGGCACGCTACCTGGCGGCGGGCTGCTCGCACTGCGTGGGCAAACCGATCGATTTCACGGCCCTGGGCCTGTTGCTGGCGCAACTGCTGCCGGCCGTGCCGGCAGCGCCGGCCCCGGCCATGTCGCCGGCCCAGCTGGCCGTGTTCGCGGAGATCCGGGCCCGCTTCGAAGCCGGCCTGGTGACGCGCCTGGAGCAGATTGCGGGCCACCTCGCGGCTGGCGAGGCGGCCGAGGCGGCCGCGCTGGCGCATATGCTCAAGGGCAGCGCCGGCAGTTTCGGCTACCCGCGCGTGACCGAACTGGCCGGCGCGCTGGAACGCGCCTTGCTGGACGGCGAACCTGCCGCTGGCGCCGGCTTGCTGGTACAGTTGCAACAGCTCGATGACGTGCGGCGCCTGCTGGCGCCCGCCGTACCCCAAGGAGGCGATGATGAATAAGCATGCGTTGACGGTGATGATCGCCGACGACGACGGCGCCATGCGCAGTCTGCTGGCGATGGTCTTGAAGGAGCATGGCTATCGCGACTTCGTGTACGCCTCCGACGGCCAGCAGGCAGTCGAGCTGATCCGCACCGGCGGCGCCGCGGTCGGCCTGGCTTTCCTCGATATCGACATGCCCGGCTTCAGCGGCCTCGAGGTGCTGGCGCTGGCACGCCAGCACCGTCCCGGCTGCGCCTGCGTCATCGTCAGCGCCCACAGCGCGGTCGACAATGTGATGGCGGCGATCCGGGGCGGCGCCGCCGGCTTCGTCGTCAAGCCTTACTCGGCGCAGCGGATCGCCGAGGTGCTGGGCAAGATCGAACGTGGGAGCCATCCATGAGCCTGCCTGCCTCCGGCGCCGCCAGGCGCGCCTTGCTGCTGGTCGACGACGATGTCCTGATCCTGGGATTGCTCAACCGCGTGCTGACCCTGGCCGGCTACGAGGTGCGCGTCGCCACCAGCGGGGCGATGGCGCTCGAGTTGCTGGCCAGCGGCGCGCGCGCACCCGACCTGGCGCTGCTGGACGTGTCCATGCCCGGCATGTCCGGCCTGGAACTGGCAGAGCAGCTGCAGGCGCACGGCGCCATCGCGGTCATGTTCCTGTCGGCCGAGGATGACCAGGCCACCGTGCGCGCGGCCATCGACGGCGGCGCCGTCGGCTACCTGGTCAAGCCGATCGATATCACGCGCATCGTGCCCAGCGTGCAGGCGGGACTGGCGCGCGCCGACGAGCTGCGCGAGCTGCGCGGCAGCGAAAGCCGGCTCACCCTGGCCCTGCAGCAGGGGCGGGAAGTCGGCATGGCGGTGGGCATTTTGATGGAGCGTAACAAAACCGATCGCGAGACCGCCTTCCGCACCCTGCGCGAGCATGCCCGTTCGCACCAGCGAAAGCTCAACGATGTCGCCGGCGACGTCTTGCAAGCGACCGAAGCGCTGAACCTGATCGGTGGACGTGCACAGAAGTAACAGGCGGTAGTTTTTTGATTAAAACAATTGCCATATGGAAATAACGGGAGTAAGCTTGTTCCTGTTCTCTCCGATGCCCCACAGCGCCCGCGCTGACCGCCCCGCGACCCCTCCCCGTTGCAGGGTACGCATCGGATGCCTTTCCAGGCTGTCCCCTCCGGCAGCCGACGCAGCACCCCCCCGGCCCAGCTCCGCCGCTCGACGACCGTTCGTCCATCGTGCCAGCGCGCCATTATCCGCATCCCTGTCACCCGACGCCCGGTTCTTTTTCACGCAAGTTTGCGTAACCAGAACGAAAGGGACCTCATGTCCACCTTTACCAGCAGTACCGGCGCGCTCCCCGCATCCGACTATCTCGCCTTCACGCTCGGCGCCGAAGAATACGGCATCGATATCCAGAAGGTCCAGGAATTGCGCGGCTACGACGCCGTCACCTGCATTGCCCACGCGCCAATGCATATCAAGGGCGTCATCAATCTGCGCGGCATCATTGTGCCGATCGTCGACCTGCGCATCAAATTCGGCAATGCGCTGCCGAGCTACGACCAGTTCACCGTGGTCATCATCCTGAACCTCGGCGCGCGTGTCATGGGGCTGGTGGTCGACAGCGTGTCCGACGTCAGCACCCTCGATCCAAGCCAGATCAAGCCGGCACCGGCCATCGGCGCCGACACCGGCGCCCGCGCCGGCACCGCTTATGTGGCCGGGCTGGGCATCATCGGCGCGCGCATGCTGATCCTGATCGACATCGAGCGCCTGATGGGCGCCGATGCACTGCACCTGACCGACGCCATCGCAGCCTGACCGGCGCGGCGTCTTCCTCACCCCATACAAGGATTTCCCATGAAAATCGCAAAATACAATATCGGTACCCGTCTCGCTTTCGGCTTCGCGGTCCTGCTCTCCATGACCCTGGCGCTGGCCGTCGTCGGCATGACCTCCCTCGGCACCGTGCAGGCCAGCCTGCAGAATATCGTGCAAGGCAGCATGCTGCGCATGGAGTTGCTGCACCAGATGTCCGAGTCGGTGCATATCGTCGCCCGCGTCGCGCGCACCGTGGCGTTGCTGGACGACGAGGCCGCCATGGAGCGCGAATCGGTCAAGATCGCCAAGGCGCGCGAAGCGTACGATGCCGCCTTTAGCGCCTTCGGCACGCATGCCGTCAGTGCCGCCGACAAGGCGTTCGTCGTCAAGCTGACCGAACTGCAAGAGAGCGTCAGGCCGCTCAATACCCAGTTTCTTACCCTGGCGCGCGCCAACAAGCAGGCCGAGGCAACCGCGCTGCTGATCGCCCGCGCCGCGCCGGCCACCCAGCTGTGGCAGGACGCGCTGGCCACCCATCTCAACGAGCAGCAGAAACAGGTTGCCGCCGATACCGCGGCAGCGAACGCCAGCTATGAGCGGGCGCGCCTCCTGACGCTGGGACTGAGCGCCCTGGCGCTGGTCATCGGCATCGTGCTGGCCTGGCGCGTGACGCGCTCGATCACCGTGCCGATCAATGCCGCCGTGCTGGTGGCGCAGACGGTGGCGGCGGGCGACCTGACCAGCACCATCGAAGGCCATGACGGCGATGAAACGGGTCGCCTCATGCTGGCGCTCAAGGACATGAACGACAGCCTGGCCAATATCGTCGGCCAGGTGCGCGGCGGCACCGACAGCATTGCCACTGCGTCCGGCGAAATCGCCAGCGGCAACCTGGACCTGTCCTCGCGCACCGAGCAGCAAGCCAGTTCGCTGGAAGAGACCGCGTCGTCGATGGAAGAGATGACCTCCACCACGCGCCAGAATGCCGACAATGCACGCCAGGCCAATGTGCTGGCGGCGTCGGCATCAAAGGTGGCACAAAAAGGCGGCGCCGTGGTGGCCCAGGTGGTCGACACCATGAACGGCATTAACGATGCGTCGCGCAAGATCGTCGACATCATCGCGGTCATCGACGGCATCGCCTTCCAGACCAATATCCTGGCGCTGAATGCCGCCGTGGAAGCGGCCCGGGCGGGCGAGCAGGGCCGCGGCTTCGCCGTGGTTGCCTCCGAAGTGCGCAACCTGGCACAGCGCTCGGCGGCGGCGGCCAAGGAAATCAAGGTCCTGATCGGCGACTCGGTCGACAAGGTCGATTTCGGCTCGAAACTGGTGGGCGAGGCTGGCAGCACCATGACCGAGATCGTCGCCAGCGTGCAGCGCGTGACCGACATCATGGCCGAGATCAGCGCCGCCAGCCTTGAACAGGAAGCGGGCATCGAGCAGATCAACCAGGCCATCAGCGAAATGGATACCGTCACCCAGCAGAACGCGGCGCTGGTCGAGGAAGCGGCCGCCGCCGCCGAAGCGTTGCAGGACCAGTCGGCCAGCCTGGCGGCGGTGGTCGGGGTGTTCAAGCTGGCCGATACGGCCCCCGTGCAGCAGAGCGCGCCGCAAAGCGCCAGGGTCGTCACGCTGCAAGCGGTACGCCGCGCGGCGCCGGCCCGGCCGGCCGCGCGGCCGCTGCGCGTGGCCAATGCGCGCTCCGGCGACACCAGCTGGGAACAGTTCTGATGGATGCCGCTTGCGCGGCGGCCGTGCCAGACCTGCCGCAAGTGTTGATCGACCCGGACAGCGCGCGCCTTGCCGGCCGCGCGCCGCATGCCTAGGGCACTTGAACCTGGTCGTCCTTGCCGGTAGCGCGGCAATGCAGGCGGGCGTTGCGCTGTAGAATACTTGCCAAGGCAAGTCTCTGCGTGGCTTGCTACTAACAGCAAGCCTCACCGACCGCACCCATGACGACAGTAAATGCAATGACGGCTACCCCAGGGGGGCGCCGATGGACTGGAGCCTGATTCTGATCATGCTGGCCATGGGCGCCGCCGGCGGCTTCGCGGCCGGCTTGCTGGGCATCGGCGGGGGCATGGTGCTGGTGCCCTTCATCACCATGATCTACACCGCCCAGCATTTCCCGCCCGAGGCGGTGGTGCACATGGCGATCGCCACCTCGCTGGCCACGATCATGTTCACTTCGCTGTCATCGGTGCGCGCGCATCACGCGCATGGCGCGGTGGCGTGGCCGATCGTGCGCATGCTCACGCCCGGCATCGTGGCCGGCTCCTGGGTCGGGCCGTGGCTGGGCAAGCAGCTCAACACCACCGCGCTGGCGCTGCTGTTCGCCGTGTTCGTGGCGTTTTCGGCCACGCAGATGCTGAGCGGGAAAAAGCCGGCCGGCGCGCGCGAGTTGCCGCAGGCGCCAGGCATGTTCGCGGTGGGCGGCGCGATCGGCGTGGTGTCGGGCGTGGTGGGGGCGGGTGGCGGCTTCATGTCGATTCCGTTCATGACCTGGTGTAACGTCAAGATGCATCAGGCCGTGGCCACCAGCGCCGCGCTGGGCTTTCCGATCGCGCTCTCGGGCACCTTGTCGAACATCTGGTTCGGCTGGGACCAGCCCGGCTTGCCGCCGTATTCGCTCGGCTTCATCTACCTGCCCGCGCTGGCTGTGATCGCCGCCGCCAGCGTGCTGGCCGCGCCGCTCGGGGCGCGCGCCGCGCACCGCATGCCGGTACAGCAGTTAAAGCGCATCTTCGCCCTTATTTTGTATGCGCTGGCCGGTTATATGCTGTGGAAGGCGTTTCACTGACCGCAGCGCTGCGGTAGGCCCAGACCAGCATGGCCACGCCGCCGATGATCATCGGCAGCGACAGCATCTGGCCCGACGTGACCGGCAAGCCGGCCACGCTGATCTGCCAGTCCGGTACGCGGAAATATTCGGTGAAGAAGCGTGCGCAGCCGTAAAGGAGGGTAAACATGGCGCCCACGGCCAGCCGCGGGCGCTCCTTGCGCGCATACATCCACAGCAGCACGAACACCACCAGCCCGTCGACGATCATCTGGTACAGCGGCGAGGGATGGCGCGGCCCCTGCACCCCCGGCCACAGCATGGCCCACGGCAGGCTGGCGTCGGCCACGCGGCCCGGCAGTTCGGCGTTGATGAAATTGCCCATGCGTCCGGCCGCATAGCCGAGCGGGACCAGCGGTGCGATGAAATCGTAGACGTCGAGCAGCTTGCGCCCTGCCTTGCGCGCCCACAGCGCCATGGCCGCCAGCACGCCGAGAAAGCCGCCGTGGAAGGACATGCCGCCCTCCCAGACCTTGAAGATGGCCACCGGATCGGCCATGAAGCGGGCCGGCTGGTAAAAGAATACCTCGCCCAGGCGCCCGCCGATGATCACCCCGAGCATGCCGTAGAACAGCATGTCGTCCAGGTCTTCTTTTTTCCAGCCGCGCGCGGCGATATGCGCTTGCCTGATGCGCACGCGTCCGAGCGCGAGGAACATGGCGAACGCCAGCACGTACATCAGCCCGTACCAGTGCACATGCAGCGGGCCGAGCGAAAAGGCGACGGGGTCAGGCATCGGGTGGGTCAGCATCAGTATTTTTCCTCAGTAAATCCAAAAAACCCTGCAAGACCGGCGAGACGGCGTCGCGCCGCCAGGCCAGTCCGGTTTCCACCTGCGGCGCCGGTTCGCGCAGGGCCCGGTATTCTACGCCGGGCCGCATCAGATTGGACACCGATTGTGGCACAAGTGCCATCCCCATGCCGGCCGACACGAGACTGACGATGGTCTGCATCTGGATCGCTTCCTGCCCGATCTCGGGGGTGATGCCGGCCGCGCGAAAGCAGGCCAGGATCGCATCGTGCAGGGCCGGGGCGATGGGGCGCGGAAAGATAATCAGCGGCAGCGGCGGCAAGGACGCCAGCGCTACCGGCGCATCCCCCGTGGCCCCGCTGGTGCCGGCCGGCAAGGCGACGATCAGCGGCTCGGTCAGCACCTTGAGGTAATCGAGTTCCAGGCGCGCCTTGTCGGGCAGCGGCGGAATCAGGAGGCCGGCGTCGATGCGTCCGTGCAGCAAGTCGTCGATCTGCACGTCGGAGGTGGCTTCCTGCAGCGCGATCTGGACCTGCGGAAACGCGGCGCGGTAGCTGCGCAGGAAGGGCGGCAGCACGCTGTAATCGGCCGAGGACACGAACGCCAGCGACAGGCGGCCCGCCTCGCCGCCGGCCGCGCGCCGCACCAGCGCGGGGAGAGAGGCGCTGGCGGCCAGGATGCGGCGCGCTTCCGGCAGCAGGGCCTGGCCGGCCGGGGTCAGTTCCACCGCGCGCCGGCTGCGCGCGAACAGCGGCGCGCCGAGCAACTCTTCGAGGCCCTGGATGGTTTGCGACAGCGGCGGCTGGGTCATGTGCAGGCGCAGCGCGGCCTTGCCGAAGTGAAGTTCTTCAGCGACGGCGACAAAATAGCGCAACTGGCGCAGTTCCAGGTTCATCGATATGCTTTTCCATGTGAAGAAGGTGTTGTGATATGCGCTGCGACTCACAGCAATGCAAATGATATATTTGACGCGCGCCCGGCTGCAAGGCATTCTTGGCAATATCAGTTCAACACCAGATCATCACCGGAGTGAAGCCATGTCAGACCAGCCACGCTACAACCGCCGTTCCCGCAACATCACCGAAGGCGTCTCGCGCAGCCCGAACCGCTCGATGTACTACGCCATGGGCTATGAAACCGAGGATTTCGACAAGCCGATGATCGGCATCGCCAACGGCCACTCGACCATCACGCCGTGCAACTCGGGCCTGCAAAAGCTGGCCGATATTGCGATTGCCACCGTCAAGGCGGCCGGCGCCAATCCGCAGGTGTTCGGCACCCCGACCATCTCGGATGGCATGTCGATGGGCACCGAAGGCATGAAATATTCGCTGATCTCGCGCGAAGTGATCGCTGACTGCATCGAAACGTGCGTGAACGGCCAGTGGATGGATGGCGTGGTCGTGATCGGCGGCTGCGACAAGAACATGCCGGGCGGGATGATCGCCCTGGCGCGCACCAATGTGCCGGGCATTTATGTGTACGGCGGCACCATCAAGCCGGGCAACTGGAAGGGCAAGGATCTGACCATCGTTTCCGCCTTCGAGGCGGTGGGCGAATTCACGGCCGGGCGCATGTCCAAGGAAGACTTCGACGGCATCGAGCGCAACGCCTGCCCGTCGGCCGGTTCCTGCGGCGGCATGTACACGGCCAACACCATGTCGTCCTCGTTCGAGGCGCTGGGGATGGGCTTGCTGTACTCGTCGACCATGGCCAATCCGGACGACGAAAAGGTCGGCTCGGCCGCCGAATCGGCGCGCGTGCTGGTCGAAGCGGTGAAAAAGGATTTGAAACCGCGCGACATCATCACCCGCAAATCGATCGAGAACGCGGTCTCGCTGATCATGGCCACGGGCGGCTCGACCAACGCCGTGCTGCACTACCTGGCGATTGCCCATGCGGCCGAGGTCGAGTGGACCATCGACGACTTCGAGCGCGTGCGCCAGAAAGTGCCGGTCATCTGCAACCTCAAGCCGTCCGGACAGTACGTGGCGACCGACCTGCACAAGGCGGGCGGCGTGCCGCAAGTGCTCAAGCTGCTGCTCGACGCCGGCCTGCTGCATGGCGACTGCATCACCATCACCGGCCGCACGATCGCCGAGGAACTGGCCGAGATCCCGTCGGTACCGGACCCGAAGCAGGATGTTATCCGCACCATCGACAAGGCGCTGTACCAGCAGGGCCACCTGGCCATCCTCAAGGGCAATCTGTCGCCGGAAGGCTGCGTTGCCAAGATTACCGGGCTGAAGAATCCAGTGATCACCGGTCCTGCGCGCGTGTTCAACGACGAGTATTCGGCCATGGATGCGATCCTGGCGGACGGCATCAAGGCGGGCGACGTGCTGGTGATGCGCTACCTGGGGCCGAAGGGTGGTCCGGGCATGCCGGAAATGCTGGCGCCGACCGCTGCGCTGATCGGCAAGGGGCTCGGTGAATCGGTGGGCTTGATTACCGACGGGCGCTTTTCGGGCGGGACCTGGGGCATGGTGGTGGGCCACGTGGCGCCGGAAGCGTTCGATGGCGGCACGATTGCGCTGGTCGAAGAGGGCGATTCGGTGACGATCGATGCGCACCAGCAGCTCATTCAGCTGAACGTGAGCGACGAAGAAATCGCGCGCCGCCGCGCTAACTGGGTCAAGCCGGCGCCGCGGTATACCCGTGGCGTGCTGGCCAAGTTTGCGGCGCTGGCGTCGTCGGCCAGCAAGGGGGCTGTGACGGGTTGAATCACTGACAGGTTGCCGGAACCAAGGCATCAAATACCGTCGCCCCGCCGAGAGCCGCCTTGGCGCGGGAGGGGGGCGACGGTTTTTGGGTCATCGCCTTTCGATAACGCGCCCACAAAGGGCCGCCTTGGCGCGATGCTGGTTGGGTCCGCCGCGTGGCCACAATGTTTACTTCTTGTTCGCCTTCTCAAACGCTTCCTTCACCCGCGCCTTGCGCCGTGCCTCATCGACGTTGTGGGCTTTTTTCTTGTCCAGGCCGAAAATCTTTTCGACGAACTCGAACCAGATGAAGGCCACGAACATCAAACCAATCACCCACCACCACGACAACTCGGCAAAACGCCAGACTTCGAAATAGCGCAGGCCCACAAGCGCTGCAATTAATAGTATCAGTGGCATGGCAAACTCCTTTTCATACGCATATCTTACAAACAATTGCCCCCGAGGGGCAGTAAAATTGTGTCACTAGGCAAATAGTTGGGTCAACCGTCCACAGGCTTGACCCGTTATAGAGCGTGTGTCCGCACATTCGGATTTCCGAAACACGGTAAAATTGCATTCAGTTGTTCACTCTGGAGAAATACATGAAACGGTCCCTGATGTTGTTCACGGTGTTGTCGGCGCTGGCGTCGTCGAGCGCCATGGCAAACGCCGATTTGGCAAAAGCAAAAAATTGCATGGCCTGCCACGCTGTCGCGAACAAGCTGGTCGGACCTGCCTACAAGGACGTTGCGGCAAAGTATGCCGGCCAGAAGGATGCTGAAAGCAAGCTGGTCGCCAAAGTCCTCAAGGGCGGCGCCGGCGCCTGGGGCGCGGTACCGATGCCAGCCAATCCGCAAGTGACCGACGATGACGCCCGCGCCCTGGTCAAATGGATCCTGGCACAGAAATAAGCCGCTGCTTGCTCGATCACCCTCAATAAAAAACGCGCTGTCACTGCAGCGCGTTTTTTTATGCCTGCGGCCCTGGCCGCGGCCAGGGCCGCAGCCAGCGCAAGGTCTTTACTTGATGACCGACATCTTGGTCTTCTTGCCACCCTTGAAGGTAAACATGGTCAGCGCGCCATCCTTGATGTCGCCCTTGTCGTCGAACTGGATCAGGCCGGTCACGCCCTGATGCTTGATCTTCTGCAGTTCAGGCAAGTACTTGACCGGGTCGGCCGACTTGGCGTTTTGCATCGCCGCCGCCATGACCATCACCGCGTCGTACACATACGGCGAGTACAGCTGCACGTCGGCATTGTTGAAGCGTTTTTTGTAGCGTGCCACAAAGTCCGCCAGCATTTTTTCCTGCTCGCCGGTCACGCCGCCCGCTTCGGCGCAGGTGACATTGCCTTCGCCCACGCCGTCACCGGCCAGGCGCACCAGCGATTCGGTGCAAATCCCGTCGCCGCCCATGAATTTGGCGTTGATGCCGAGTGCCTTCATTTGCTTGAGCATCGGGCCGCCGACCGCATCCATGCCGCCAAAGAAGATCAGGTCCGGCTTCTTGTTTTTGATCGAGGTCAGGATGGCGGTGAAGTCGGTCGCGGTAGCGCTGGTAAATTCCTTGCCTACGACCTTGATCGCCGGATTTTTTGCCTTGGCGCCCTTGAGGAATTCGGTGGCCACGCCCTGGCCGTAGGCCGAGCGGTCATCGATGACGGCGATACTGCTCACTTTCAGGGTGTCGACCGCGTAGCGGCCCAAGGTGCCGCCAAGCTTGTTGTCGTTGGCAACCACGCGGAAGGCGGACTTGAAGCCTTGCTTGGTGTACTCGGGAATCGTGGAGGAAGGGGAAATCTGGGGAATGCCCGCGTTATGGTAAATCCGCGAGGCCGGTACGGTGGTGCCCGAATTGAGGTGGCCGATCACGCCGTTCACCTTGGCATCGACCAGCTTCTGCGCCACGGCCGTGCCCTGCTTGGGATCGGCGCCGTCATCTTCCAGCACCAGTTCCAGCTTGACCTTCTTGCCGTTGATCATGAAGCCCTTGGCGTTCAGTTCTTCCACGGCCATCTTGGCGCCGTTCTCGTTATCCTTGCCCAGGTGCGCGCTGGCGCCCGAGATCGGACCGACGTGGCCGATCCTGACGACGTCCTGGGCGCTGGCACTGCCGGCAAATGCCATGGCGATTGCGAGTGGAATGAGTTTGGTCGTGAACTGCATGTGCATTCTCCATTGGATTGAAAACAGACAGCGCTCGTGGCGCCGTTTCGAAAATTTTGTGTAGGGCAAAAGGTACAACAATTTAAATGCTTCGCAAAGCCGATTGTCAGAATTGAAGGAACAAATTGTGGCATCTCGCCATCAACGCGCGTGCAGGCGTTGCGTGCACGCCGGGGTGCACGAGATTACCGCTGTTTTGTAAGCAAATGAAAGGCGCCGCCCGGGAGGGCAGGCCGGGCAGGCTATTTCCGGCCCTGCAGATGACTCAGTTCCTGGGCCACCGCACGCACCACGATGCTCTCGATGGTGTCCTGCAGGCCGATGCGCAGTTCGGCCGTCAGCCCGGCCACGGCGTGCTGCAGCACTTGTTCCATGCTCTCGCGCAGGCGCTGTTCGAGCACGAAGTCGACTCTTCCCTGGATTTGCTGGAGGATGCGCTCGGACAGGCGACGTTCGAGCAAGGCCCATTCCGGATCGCTCCAGTCCGCCAGCAGGGATTCCTGTGCCGGCGCCTGCGCGGCCGGATCGGCTGGCGCCTCGCCTTTGTCGGAAAACAATTCCGTCAGCACGGGGATATTCGGATCGAACGGACGAGCCTGGGTCATGACTGGCCTGCGACGAAGTGAGTCAGTGGATAGGATTGCTGCTTGTAGGCGACGTAGCGCTTGCGTCCGGCGGCGGCGTCGCTGTCATCGGTGGAAATGATTTCAAACACGCGCTGGAAACGCCCGAGCTGGGCCGGCGTGGCCCGCGTCAGGTTCACCAGCATGTCGTAATGCGGCAGCTCGGCATCGTCCCTGTCGGCGATGATGATGGGCGTGTGCGCGGCCAGCGGGTCGCCGGCCATCACGTGCGGCAGGAAATCGGTTTCCGACAAGGTCCACAGGGCCTCGTCCAGCGCCTGCGCCTGCGCCGCATCCTCGGCCAGCAGCACCACCTTTGCACGGCTGGCATAGGCTTTGCGCGCCAGCCGGCATGCGTAGCTCAGCTTGTCCGGGATGTTGGTATGGAAATCGATGCGCGTCATCGGCGTGCTCAGAACACGAAGCCGGGCGGGGAGGTCTTGTCCTGCACCGGCGGCGTACGTTCGGCGTCCTGGGCAGCCTTGGCCTTTTCATCGACTTTCGGCACCACCGGCTCCGCTGGCGCGGCGGAGGTCGGTTTCGGATACTGGTACGTTGCCGGCAGGATTTTCTTTTCCGGGTAGGAAGCCTCGGTCAGCATGGTATTCCATGCGGCCGCTTCAAAACCGGTCGACTTCACGCGGCCGATCTTGATGAAAGGCAGGCGGCCATCGCTGCCGGCTTCCTTGAGCTTGGCTTCGTCGGACTGGGTTTGCACGGTTTTCTCGGCAAACGGAATGCCGCGCTCTTTCAGGAAGGTACGGGCCTGGTCGCAAAAATCGCACTTGGTGCGCGTGTAGAGCACCACCGGGTGCGAGCGCACCGCCTGCGACAGCGCATACGGCAGGGGCACGCTGGCCGCGCCGCCGGCGCCGGCCTTGATTTCCACCGGCTTGGCGTTGGCCGGCGGCGGCTGGTCGCTGAACGTGACCTTGCCCGAGGCATCGACCCATTTGTACATCTGCTGTGCACTGGCGCCGCCCGCGCACAGCAGCAGCGCCATCATCGTGCCAGTCATTTTTTTTGTTACTGTCATTACAATTCTCCTGCTGGCACGGTCTTTCAGGACTGCATGCCGCTGTGGCGCAACAGCGCATCGATACTGGGCTCGCGGCCGCGGAAGGCCTTGAACGATTCGAGCGCGGGGCGCGAACCGCCGACGGCCAGTATCTCTTGCTGGAAGCGTTTACCGGTTTCTTCGGACAGGGCTCCGCCGCCCGCCTCGACCGCTTCTTCAAAGGCGGCGTAAGCGTCGGCAGATAATACTTCAGCCCACTTGTAGCTATAGTAACCGGCGGCGTACCCTCCGGCAAAAATATGTCCGAAAGAGTGTTGGAAACGGTTAAATGCGGGCGGCATCATGACCGAGAACTTCTGGCGCACGTCGTTGATCAGTTCCTGCACGGTTTGCGCGCTGGCCGGATCGAAGTCGTAGTGCAGGTGCATGTCGACCAGCGAAAACTCCACCTGGCGCAGGGTTTGCAGGCCGGACTGGAAGTTCTTGGCGGCCAGCATCTTGTCGTACAGGGCGCGCGGCAGCGGCTCGCCGGTCTTCACGTGGGCGGTCATGTGCTGCAGCACGTCCCATTCCCAGCAAAAGTTCTCCATGAATTGCGATGGCAGCTCGACCGCATCCCACTCCACGCCGGAAATGCCGGAGACGGCGATTTCGTCCACTTGCGTGAGCATGTGATGCAAACCGTGCCCGAATTCGTGGAACAGGGTGGTCACTTCGTCGTGCGTGAACAGGGAAGGCTGCAGCTGGCCGTCGACCGTGGCCGGCGGCGTGAAGTTGCAGGTCAGGTAAGCCACCGGCGTTTGCAGGGTACCGCCGGTTTGCAGGCGGCGGCCGCGGGCGTCGTCCATCCAGGCGCCGCCGCCCTTGCCGCTGCGCGCGTACAGGTCGAGGTAGAACTGGCCGACCAGCTTGCCGTCGCGCTCGATGCGGAAAAAGCGCACGTCCGGATGCCAGGCGGCGGCCGTGTCGGGCAAGATCCGGACCGAGAACAGGCTTTGCACCAGGCGGAACAGGCCATCGACGACTTTCGGCTCGGGGAAGTATTCCTTCACTTCCTGGGCCGAGAAGGCGTAGCGGCGTTCGCGCAGTTTTTCCGAGGCGTAGCTCAGGTCCCAGGCTTCGAGCTTGTCGATGCCCAGCTCGTCCTTGGCGAAGGTGCGCAGTTCGGCCAGGTCTTGCTCGGCGAATGGACGCGCGCGCCGTGCCAGGTCTTCCAGGAATTCGATCACATGCTCGGGACTCTGGGCCATCTTGGGCACCAGCGAGACTTCGGCGAAATTGCGATAGTCGAGCAACTTGGCTTCTTCGTCGCGCAATTTCAGCAAATTGGCGATGTTGCTGCTGTTATCCCACTTCTCCAGCTCGCTGAACACGGTACCCATTTCCGAGGCCTTGGTGGCGCTGGCGCGGTAAATCGTTTCGCGCAGGTCGCGCTTGTCGGCAAATTGCAGGATCGGGAAGTAGGACGGGAAATGCAGGGTGAACTGGTAGCCAGGCTTGCCGTCGGCCTCGGCGGCGGCGCGCGCGGCCTGCCTGACGTCGTCCGGCAGGCCGGCCAGGTCGGCTTCGTTCTCGACCATCAGCTTGTAGTCGTTGGTGGCGTCGAGCACATTTTCCGAAAAGCGGGTCGAAATGCTGGCGTGCTGTTCCTGGATTTCGGCGAAACGCTGCTTTTTCGATTCAGGCAATTCGGCGCCGCCCAGGCGGAAGTCGCGCAGGGCGTTTTCGACGATGCGCTTGCGCGCCGGCGACAGCGCTGCATAGGCGCCGCTTGCGCGGATCGCCTTGTATTTGGCGAACAGGGCTTCGTTCTGGGCCAGCGCGGTCCAGAATTCGGTCACTTTCGGCTGGTTGTCGTTGTAGGTGGCGCGCAGTTCGGGCGTGTCGACCACGTTGTTGAGGTGGCTGACCACGCCCCAGGCGCGGCCCAGCTGTTCGGTCGCTTCTTCGAGCGGAATGACGAAATTGTCCCAGGTCACGTCGTCGCCGGGCGCTTCGAGCTCGGCTACGACCGCGCTCGCATGCGCGATCAGCTGGTCGATGGCGGGCGTGACGTGCTCCGGCTTGATATCGTTAAAACGTGGCAGGTCGCTGAAATCGAGCAGGGGATTGCTGGTATCGGTAGTCATCGTGTTTTCCTCATGTCGGTTTCAATAAATTGTCTATCGCCTCGGCTTGCCGCGCCGGGCCGCCGGGCCGCCTGTCCGCGGTCAGCCGCGCTCGGCCGCTTCGACCGTGTTCATCAGCAGCATGGTAATCGTCATCGGGCCCACGCCGCCTGGCACCGGGGTGATGTGCGAGGCCACGTCGCGCACCGCGGCGGTATCGACATCGCCACACAGTTTGCCGTTATCGTCGCGGTTCATGCCCACATCGATCACGATCGCACCGGGCTTGACCATGTCGGCGGTGAGCGTGTTGCGGCGTCCCACGGCGGCCACGACCACGTCGGCCTGGCGCGTGTGGTAGGCCAGGTCCGGCGTCGCACTATGGCATATGGTCACGGTGGCGTTCGCTTGCAAGAGGAGCAGCGCCATTGGTTTGCCGACCGTGTTGCTGCGGCCGATGACCACCGCGTGCTTGCCGCGCAGGTCATAGCCGGTGCTTTCGATCAGTTTCATGCAGCCGTACGGGGTGCACGGGCGGAAACCCGGCAGGCCGGTCATCAGTTCGCCGGCGCTGAGCACCGAGTAGCCGTCCACGTCCTTGGTCGTCGAGATCGCCTCGATCACCTTGTTCGGGTTGATGTGCTTGGGCAGCGGCATCTGCACCAGGATGCCGTGGATGGCCGGATCGCTGTTCAGGCTGGCGATGCGGTCGAGCAGGGCCGCCTCGGTCAGGTCGGCATCGTACTTTTCCAGGATCGAATGAAAGCCCACGTCCGCGCACGCCTTGACCTTGTTGCGCACATACACATGGCTGGCCGGATCTTCCCCCACCAGGATCACGGCCAGCCCCGGCTGCTTGCCTTTTTCGGTCAGGACCGTGGCGCGCTGCTTGATTTCTGCGCGTAATTGTTGGGAGAGGAGAACACCATCGATCAGTTGAGCGGACATGATTTTTAGCCGGGAAAAGAGTGGGAAGAAATAGTGCGGAGAAAAGCGGGATTATAAAGCCACTGCTGCTATCGCGTGCCCCGAATCCCGGGAACTCCCCATAATCTTGCATTGAAAGAAAGATGAACTTTACGTTCACGTCAAGTGAAATCCCACGATATGAAACGATATATCGTAATTTGAAAAAGCAGAAAACTACTGTTAGAATTGCTCCACTAAATTTGGGTATTGGTAAATAATCAGCAAAACGTCCGCCGTCGATGTCGATCGGGTAGGGCACTAACAAAGGAGACGCATCAATGTCAGCTCAACTCGACCAGTTGACGGCAGCAGCCGCCAACGATCCCGACACGCTCGAAACCAAGGAGTGGCTCGACGCACTCGAAGCCGTCATTGAAAATGAAGGCACCGACCGCGCCCACTACCTGATGGAACGCATGGTCGACCTGGCCCGCCGCCGCGGCGCCCACATCCCGTTTTCCAGCAACACCGCCTACGTCAACACCATTCCCACCCACCTCGAAGAACACTGCCCCGGTAACCTGGAGTACGAAGAGCGCCTGCGCTCGTGGATGCGCTGGAACGCGATGGCGATGGTGGTCAAGGCCAACCGCGCCGACGGCGACCTGGGTGGCCACATTTCGAGCTTCGCCTCGCTGGCGAACATGCTCGGCATCGGCTTCAACCACTTCTGGCGCGCCCCGACCGCGGACCATGGCGGCGATCTGCTGTACCTGCAAGGCCACTCCTCGCCCGGTATCTACGCGCGCGCCTTCCTGGAAGGGCGCCTGTCGGAAGATCAGATGCTCAATTTCCGCCGCGAAGTCGACGGCAAGGGCCTGTCGTCATATCCGCACCCGAAACTGATGCCGACCTTCTGGCAGTTCCCGACCGTCTCGATGGGTCTTGGCCCGCTGATGGCGATCTACCAGGCGCGCTTCCTGAAGTACCTGCACGCGCGCTCGATCGCCGACACTTCCAACCGCAAGGTCTGGGTCTTCTGCGGCGACGGCGAGATGGACGAGCCGGAATCGATGGGCGCGATCGGCATGGCCGCGCGCGAGCGCCTCGACAACCTGGTGATGGTCGTGAACTGCAACCTGCAGCGCCTTGACGGCCCTGTGCGCGGCAACGGCAAGATCATCCAGGAACTCGAAGCGGACTTCCGCGGCGCCGGCTGGAACGTGGTCAAGGTCATCTGGGGCCCGGGCTGGGACGCCCTGCTGGCCAAGGACAAGGACGGCATCCTGCAGCGCGTGATGATGGAAACCGTCGACGGCGAATACCAGAACTACAAGGCAAAGGACGGCGCCTTCGTGCGCAAGAACTTCTTCGGCAAGCATCCGAAGCTGCTGGAAATGGTCGCCAACATGACCGACGACGACATCTGGCGCCTGACCCGCGGCGGTCACGATCCGCACAAGATCTATGCCGCCTTCAAGATCGCTCAGGAAAACAAGGGCACCCCGACCGTCCTGCTGGTGAAAACCGTCAAGGGCTTCGGCATGGGCAAGTCCGGCGAAGCGCGCAACACCGCGCACCAGACCAAGAAGCTCGACGACGAAGCGATCCGCGAAATGCGCGACCGCTTTGCGATCCCGATCCCGGACGACAAGCTGGCCGAGATCCCGTTCTTCAAGCCGGCCGACGATGCGCCGGAAATGGTCTACCTGCACAAGCGCCGCGAAATGCTGGGCGGCTACCTGCCGCAGCGCCGTCCGCAAGCGGCCGAATCGCTGCCGGTGCCTGCGCTGTCGGCATTCCAGAACGTCCTGGACGCAACCGCTGAAGGCCGCGAAATCTCGACCACGCAGTCGTTCGTGCGTATCATTTCGACCCTGCTGCGCGACCCGAACCTGGGCCAGCGCATCGTGCCGATCCTGGTCGACGAATCGCGTACCTTCGGCATGGAAGGCCTGTTCCGCCAGATCGGCATCTTCAATCAGCAGGGCCAGTTGTACGAGCCGGTCGATAAAGACCAGGTCATGTACTACCGCGAAGACAAGGCCGGCCAGATTCTGCAGGAAGGCATCAACGAAGCGGGCGGCATGAGTTCGTGGATCGCCGCGGCGACCTCGTACTCGACCAACAACCGCATCATGATCCCGTTCTACACCTTCTACTCGATGTTCGGTATGCAGCGCATCGGCGACCTGGCGTGGGCGGCGGGCGACATGCGCGCCCGCGGCTTCCTGATGGGCGGCACCGCGGGCCGCACGACCCTGAACGGCGAAGGCTTGCAGCACGAAGATGGCCACAGCCACGTGATGGCGGCGACCATTCCTAACTGCCTGCCGTACGATCCGACCTTCGCGCACGAAGTTGCGGTCATCGTCCAGGACGGCCTGCGCCGCATGGTGGCGGAGCAGGAAGACGTGTTCTACTACATCACCTTGATGAACGAGAACTACGAGCAGCCAGGTCTGACGCCAGGCACGGAAGAGGGCATCCTGAAAGGGATGTACCTGCTGCAGCAAGGCGACGCCAGTGCCAAGCAGCGCGTGCAGCTGATTGGTTCGGGCACCATCTTGCGCGAATCGATCTTTGCGGCCGAACTGCTGCAGAAGGACTTCGGCATTGCGGCCGATGTGTGGTCGGCGCCGTCGCTGACCCTGATCGCCCGTGACGGCCAGGATGCCGAGCGCTGGAGCATGGTCCACCCGACCGACGCACCGCGCCTGCCGTACGTCACGCAGCTGATGGAAAAGACCAGCGGTCCGATCATCGCCACGACCGACTACATGCGCCTGTTCGCGGAACAGATCCGCGCGTTCATGCCGAAGGGCCGCACCTACAAGGTGCTCGGTACCGATGGTTTCGGCCGCTCCGACAGCCGCGTCAAGCTGCGCGAGTTCTTTGAAGTGAACCGTTACTATATCGTCGTGGCGGCGCTCAAATCGCTGGCCGACGAAGGCGTGATTGCAACGTCCGTGGTGGCTGATGCGATCGCCAAGTACGGCATCAATCCTGACAAACCGAATCCGGTGACCCAGTAACTTTGCCCGGCGTCCCCCGGCATGCGGCGCGAGCGGCATGCCGGGGGACGCGCGACTAAACGAATAAGAACGGAGTAAACGCTATGAGCATTGTGGAAGTCAAAGTCCCGGATATCGGCGACTTCAAGGAAGTCGAAGTCATCGAACTGATGGTCAAGCCGGGCGACACCATCAAGGTCGACCAGTCGCTGATCACGGTCGAATCCGACAAGGCCAGCATGGAGATCCCGTCCAGCCACGCCGGCGTGGTCAAGGAACTGAAAATCAAGGTCGGTGACAAGGTCGCCGAAGGCGCGCTGCTGCTGATCCTCGAAAGCGACGACGCAGCGGCCGCACCGGCAGCCGCCGCGCCCGCAGCAGCCGCACCTGCGCCGGCGC
Organism: Massilia scottii; assembly: GCF_030846495.1. NCBI lineage: Bacteria > Pseudomonadati > Pseudomonadota > Betaproteobacteria > Burkholderiales > Oxalobacteraceae > Massilia > Massilia scottii. The sequence continues at coordinate 161,442 of NZ_JAVCWM010000007.1, forward strand.
AAGCCGCACCAGCCGCCGCAGCCGCTCCGGCGCCTGCCGCTGCACCGGCAGCAGCGCCGGCGCCCGCCGCCGCACCTGCGCCAGCCGCAGCAGCCGCGCCAGCCCAATCGAGCGCCAAGGCGCACGCATCGCCATCGATCCGCAAGTTCGCGCGCGAACTCGGCGTCGACCTGCTGCGCGTGCCTGGCAGCGGTCCAAAGGGTCGCATCACCCAGCAGGACGTGCAGAACTTCGTCAAGGGCGTGCTCGCGAGCGAGTCGCCAGGCAACGGCAGCAAGGCCTCCGGCGGCGGTACCGGCGTGGGTCTCGACCTGCTGCCATGGCCATCGCTCGACTTCAGCAAATTCGGCCCGACCGAACTGCTGCCGCTGTCGCGCATCAAGAAAATCAGTGGCCCGAACCTGCACCGCAACTGGGTGATGATCCCGCACGTGACGCAATTCGACGAGTCCGACGTGACCGACCTCGAACAGTTCCGCGTCGATTCGAACGCCGCGCTGGCCAAGTCCAAGTCGACCGTCAAGCTGACCATGCTCGCTTTCGTGATCAAGGCCAGCGTCGCCGCGCTCAAGAAATACCCGGCGTTCAACGCGTCGATCGACGCCACCGGCGCCAACCTGATTCTCAAGCAGTACTACAACATCGGCTTCGCGGCAGATACGCCGAACGGGCTGATGGTCCCGGTCATCAAGGACGCCGACAAGAAATCGATCTCGCAGATCGCCGTCGAAATGGGCGAGCTGTCGGCCCAGGCGCGCGACGGCAAGCTCAGTCCCGCCAACATGCAGGGCGCGACGTTTACCATTTCGTCGCTGGGCGGCATTGGCGGCACGGCCTTCACGCCGATCATCAACGCACCGGAAGTGGCGATCCTCGGCTTGTCCAAGTCCTCCATGAAGCCGGTGTGGGACGGCGCGGCATTCCAGCCACGCCTGATGCTGCCGCTGTCGCTGTCCTACGACCACCGCGTGATCGACGGTGCCATGGCCGCGCGCTTCACCGCATATCTGGCCGAAGTGATGGCCGATCTGCGCAAGACCTTGTTATAAGGACGACACAGCGATGAGCACAATCGAGGTAAAAGTACCGAATATCGGCGACTTCAAGGAAGTTGAAGTCATTGAAGTGATGATCAAGGTGGGCGACACGATCAAGGTCGACCAGTCCCTGATCACCGTCGAATCCGACAAGGCCAGCATGGAAATCCCGGCCAGCCACGCCGGCGTGGTCAAGGAAATCAAGGTCAAGGTGGGCGACAAGATCGCCGAAGGCTCGATGCTGCTGGTGCTCGACGAAGCCGGCGGCGCGGCGGCGGCTCCTGCCGCTGCCGCACCTGCCGCTGCTGCTCCTGCAGCCGCCGCGCCGGCGCCGGCAGCGGCCGACCGGGCCGAATCGCAGGCGCCTGCGCATCCGGCGCCGCCAGCGGCCCCAAGCGCGGCGGCTCCTGCGCCGGCCATGGCCAGGTACGACGGCAAGGTCGACATCGAATGCGAGATGATGGTGCTGGGCGCAGGTCCCGGCGGCTATTCCGCGGCGTTCCGTTCGGCCGACCTGGGCATGAACACGGTGCTGATCGAGCGTTACGCGTCGCTCGGCGGCGTGTGCCTGAACGTCGGCTGCATTCCATCGAAAGCGCTGCTGCACGTGGCGGCCGTGATCGATGAAACGCAAGCCATGTCCAAGCACGGCATCAGCTTCGCCAAGCCGGAAATCGACATCGACCAGCTGCGCGCCTACAAGGACAAGGTCATCACCAAGATGACCACCGGTCTGGCCGGCATGGCCAAGATGCGCAAGGTGAATGTGGTGCAGGGCGTCGGCCAGTTCGTCAGCGCCAACCACATCGAAGTCACCGCCGCCGACGGCAGCAAGAAGATCGTGCAGTTCCAGAAGGCGATCATCGCCGCCGGTTCGGCCGTGGTCAACCTGCCGTTCGTGCCGAAAGATCCGCGCATCGTCGATTCGACCGGCGCGCTGGAACTGCGCCAGATCCCGAAACGCATGCTGGTCATCGGCGGCGGCATCATCGGCCTGGAAATGGCAACGGTGTACTCGACCCTCGGTGCGCGCATCGATGTCGTCGAGATGCTCGATGGCCTGATGCAGGGCGCCGACCGCGACATGGTCAAGGTCTGGCAGAAGTTCAACGAGAAGCGCTTCGACAAGGTCATGACCAAGACCAGGACGGTGGCCGTGGAAGCGCTGGAAGAGGGCATCAAGGTCAGCTTCGAAGCGGCGGAAGCCGGCGTCACCGCGCCCGAGCCGCAGATCTACGACATGGTGCTGGTGGCCGTTGGCCGCAGCCCGAACGGCGGCAAGATCGCGGCCGACAAGGCTGGCGTGACGGTCACCGACCGCGGTTTCATTCCGGTCGACGCGCAAATGCGCACCAACGTGCCGCACATTTTCGCCATCGGCGACTTGGTGGGCCAGCCGATGCTGGCGCACAAGGCGGTGCACGAAGCGCACGTCGCTGCCGAAGCGGCGCATGGCGAGAAGGCTTTCTTCGACGTCAAGGTGATTCCATCGGTGGCGTACACCGATCCCGAAGTGGCATGGGCCGGCATTACCGAAGACGAGGCGAAAGCCAAGGGCATCAAGCTGGAGAAGGGCCACTTCCCGTGGGCCGCAAGCGGCCGCGCGGTTGCCAATGGGCGTGACGAGGGCTTCACCAAGCTGCTGTTCGACGCCGAGACGCACCGGATTGTCGGTGGCGGCATCGTCGGCACGCATGCGGGCGACATGATCGGCGAAATCGCGCTGGCGATCGAGATGGGTGCCGATGGCATCGATATCGCCAAGACGATTCACCCGCATCCAACCCTGGGCGAATCGATCGGCATGGCGGCGGAAGTGTATGAAGGCGTGTGCACGGACTTGCCGCCGGTGCGCAAGAAGTAAGAGCCGCAAATGGAAAAAGCCCCGTTCACGCCATGCGTCAACGGGGCTTTTTATCGTCCTCCCGGCCACTGAATCGTCGTTCCCGGCACTGCCGGAAACGACGGGGCATTTAGTGAAAACTCACCCACCGCGCAGGAATCTCGATATTCCCCGAGCGTGCGGCAGCCGCATACGCGTGCATCTCCGCGACGACCGCTTCAAGTTGTTCCATGTTCGGGTTCTCTAAAAAACCCTTCATCCGTTCATTCAGTGACGCTTGCTGGTCATGCCATTCGTAGCGAGCAGACTTGCTCATACATCCTCCTTGAAAGACTAAACTTTGCCAGAAATGATGCACCACTTCGGTGCGATGACGCACATTCTGCCTGGCACGCCGTCCCCGTACCGCCTCAAGGCGCGCGCAGAACGCTGCGGTAAAACAGATCCAGGCGCTGCTCCACTGCCTTGACCACCTCTTCCCGCTCTTGCGGAACCGGTTGAAACAAGAACCGCCCGAAGTATTCACCCTGCACGCAGTTCAGCAAAAACGTCGGAACCAGTTCCAGCGCCAGATCCTCGCGCAACTGGGCCCGGATATCGGCACGCGCAAAATAGCGCATCAGCATGTCGCGCGTCTGGCGTGGCCCCGCTTCGTAAAACGATGCGGACAATTCCGGATTCGACGCCGCTTCCGCAATCACCATGCGCTGCATGCTCAGGGCTTCCGGCGCCGTGATCATGTCGAAAAAATGCAGGCTGAACTCGGAAATGACCTGCTTGAGCGGGCGCATGTCCTGCTCCACAGCGCTGGCGGTAAAGAACCGGCTGCGGTTAGCCAGCAGCACCGCCTGAAACAAGCCCGCCTTGCCGCCGAACTTCACGTAAATCGTGCGCACCGCCACGTGCGCTTCGCGGGCAATGGTTTCCAGGCTGACCTTGCCATAGCCGTGCTTGAGCATCAGCTGGCCGGCGGTGTCGATCAGATTATTGTGGCGCGCCTCGAGCTCGCTAGCGCGCGGACGGCCCGCCGATTTGGCGGCCGGAACGGGTGGGGCAGGGTTGGCTGTCGTCATGGCCACCACTCTAATTCAATCTTAAATGAAATGCAATCGTTTCATTTCTTGACTTGGTGCAATGCATAAGGAATAATGCACTTACCCCATTTCATTATCCGGAGCAGTACCATGTCGCAAGCACAAGCCAAGGCCGAGCCACAAGCCCTCGCCGCCGTTCCATCCGTCGCGGCGCCCGCCGCGACCCCGCCCAACTGGCGCGTGCGCGGCATTCTGGCCCTGATCGCCCTGGTGGCAGCCGGCGCGGGCGGGCGCATGTGGTACCGCAGCTCCCATTTTGTCGAAACCGAGAACGCCTATGTCTCCGGTCACGTGCATCCGGTATCGGCGCGCATTTCGGGCGTGGTCACCAAAGTGCTGGTGGAAGATAACCAGCGCGTCAAGGCGGGCGACGTGATCGCCGAACTCGATCCGGCCGACCAGCGCGTCAAGGTCGAACAGATCCAGGCGCAGATCGCCAGCGCCCGGCAGCAGGTATTGCAGGCCGACGCCCAGGTCGAACAGGTGCGCGCGCAGGCCGCCGCCGCCTCGGCCCAGGTACTGCAATCGGAAGCGCAGCTGGTGCGCGCCAGGCAGGACGCCGAGCGGTTCGGCCAGTTGTATAACGCGCAGATGAAGGCCGTGTCGAAAGCGGAACTCGACGCCGCCAACGCCGGCCGCGCCGGCGCCGTCGCCGACGTGTCGGCCCGCCGCGGCACCGTGGTCGCGGCCAAGGCCCAGATCACCGCCGCCGGCGCCGCGCGCGACGTCGTCAAGGCCCAGATCAAGGTCCTGCAAACCCAGTTGAAGGACGCCCAGCAGCAGCTGGCCTACAACCGCATCGTCGCGCCCGTCGAAGGCCGCCTTGGCCGCCGCAGCGTGGAAGTGGGCGCGCGCGTCCAGCCCGGCCAGCAGCTCGCCGCCATCGTGCAGGACGAGGTCTGGATCACCGCCAATTTCAAGGAAACCCAGTTGGCCGGCCTGCAGCCTGGCCAGTCGGTCCACGTGGTGATCGACGCCATGCCGAAGCACCCGCTGGTCGGGCGCATCGACAGCTTCTCGCCGGCGTCGGGCAACCAGTTCGCGCTGCTGCCGGCCGATAACGCCACCGGTAACTTCACCAAGATCGTCCAGCGCGTGCCGGTCAAGATCGTGCTGCGCGCGGAAGACGTCAAGGCCCTGCGCGGCCGCCTGGTGCCCGGCATGTCGGCACTGGCCGAAGTCGAACTTGGCCAGGCCGCTCCCGCCACCACGAGCGCGACCGCACCGGCCGCTCCCGCAGCCCACTAAGCATAGTTCATGAGCAGCCCGACCAACACCATGACCGCCGGAACAATGGCGGCAGCGCCGCCGATCTCCGACAAGGTCGACATGCGCACCTGGATCGCCGTCGCCGCCGGCATGCTGGGCGCCTTCATGGCGATCCTGGACATCCAGATCACCAACTCCTCGCTCAAGGATATCCTCGGCACCCTCTCGGCCACGCAGGAAGAGGGCTCTTGGATCTCCACCGCCTACCTGTGCGCCGAAATCGTCGTCATCCCGATGACCGCGCTGCTGGCGCGCGTGTTCGGCATGCGCATGTACATGATGGGCACGACCGCCCTGTTCCTGGTCTTCTCGACCCTGTGCGGCACCGCCTGGAACCTGGAAAGCATGATCGTGTTCCGCATGCTGCAGGGCTTTACCGGCGGCGCGCTGATTCCGATGGCGATGACCTTGGTGATGGCCAAGCTGCCGCCGTCGCGCCGTTCGGTCGGCATGGCCATCTTCGGCCTGACCGCGACCCTGGCGCCGGCCATGGGCCCGACCCTGGGCGGCTATCTGTCCGAGCTGTACGGCTGGCCGTCGATCTTTTACATCAACTGGGTGCCTGGCCTCTTGCTGATCGGCGGTATCTGGTGGGGCCTGGACCGCGACCGCGGCAATCTTGGCCTGCTGGCGAAAGCCGACTGGCTCGGCATCGTCATGATGGCCATGGGCCTGGGCTGCCTGACCATCTTCCTGGAAGAGGGCAACTCGAAGGACTGGTTCGATTCGAGCTTCATCATCACCTTTGCCGCGCTGTCGCTGGTGGGCCTGGTGGGGTGGGTGACAACGAGCCTCACGCGCGCCGATCCGTTCGTGAACCTGCGCCTGTACGGCCAGCGCAACTTCATCGTCGCCACCATTTTGTCGGCGGTGATCGGCATGGGCCTGTATGGCTCCTCGTTCCTGCTGCCGCTGTACCTGGGCCAGATCGCCGGCTACACGCCGATGCAGATCGGTGAAGTCATCATGTGGGCCGGCCTGCCGCAACTGTTCATCATGCCGTTCGCCGCCGCGCTGTCGTCCAAGGTCGACAACCGCATCCTGTGCTCCATCGGCCTGACCCTGTTCGGGATCTCGTGCCTGATGAATTCGCACATGGATGCCACCACAGGATACGACCAGCTTTTCTGGTCTCAGGTCGTGCGCGCCCTGGGCCAGCCTTTCATCATGCTGACCTTGTCGAGCTTCGCGATGCATAAAGTCGCGCCGGCCGATACCTCGTCGGCATCGAGCCTGTTCAACATGACGCGCAACCTGGGCGGCTCGATCGGCATCGCCATGCTGGCCACCACGCTCACCAACCGCGAGCACTTCCACTCCGCGATCATCGGCCAGTCGGTCACGGCGATGTCGGCCCCGGTGCAGCAACGGCTGGACCAGCTGACCCAGACCTTCATGGCCAGCGGCATCGATCCCGCCACCGCCGCCAACCAGGCGCTGGCCGTGATCGACCGCGTGGTGCGGCGCGAAGCCTATGTCATGGCCTATAACGATGGCTTTGTCATCATGGCCGTATTCCTGTTCGCTTGCGTCGGCGCGCTGCTGTTCGCCGACAACGTCAAAGCCCCGTCCGGTCCCGGCGCGGGCGCTCATTAAAGTAGGGAGAATCACCTTGAAGCCACTGATCCTGTGCGCGCTGCTGGCGCTGTCCGGCTGCGCCACCATCGGCACCGATTTCGTCGAACCTGTCGCCGCGGCCAACCCGGCATGGCGCCACGCCGGCGCCGGCAACCTGGCTAGCGCGCGCCTGCCGGCGAGCTGGTGGACCGTGTTCGGCGACACGACCCTCAACGACCTTGAGCAGCGCGCCGTGCGCGACAATCCGGGCGTAAAAGCGGCTGCGCAGCGCCTGCTGCAGGCGCAGGCGCAAATGGGCAACCTGCGCGCCGCGCAGTCGCCGAGCGTCAACCTCACCACCTCGGCGGCCAATTCGCGCACCTCCGCCGAAACCTCGCAAAGCCTGGCCCTGGGCGGGCGCTCGATCGAAGGGAGTAACTACGTCGTCGGCGCCTCGCTGTCGTATGAGCTGGACCTGTGGGGCCGCGTCAAGCGCGTGGTGGAAGCGGCCGACGCCCAGGCCCTGGCCGCGCAGGATGACCGCGATGGCGTGATCCTGCTGCTGTCGGCGCAGGTGGCCGGCACCTACTGGCAGTTGCGCGGCATGGACGCCGAAATGGCCATCCTCAAGAATGCACTGGCAACCCGTGGGGAATCGCAGCAGCTCATTGAAGCGCGTTTCGACGCCGGCCTGTCGAACGAACTCGATGTCTCGCGTGCCCGCATCGAGCGCGCCAACGCCGAAGCGGACCTGCACGAAGTGCAGCGTCAGCGCAACCTGCTCGAACACAGCCTGGCCGCCCTCGTCGGCGTGTCGCCATCGTCGCCGCTGATCGCCGCCGCCGCCAAGGTGGACTTGCCGGCGCCGCCGGCCATTCCGGTCGGCCTGCCGGCCAGCCTGCTGGCGCAGCGGCCGGACCTGGCGTCGAGCGTGGCGACCCTGCGCGCGGCCAATGCGCAGGTGGCGGTGTCGGAAGGCGCGTTCTATCCGTCGTTGACCCTGACCGGCAATTTCGGTTTCGCATCCGAGAGTCTGAGCAATCTGACCAATAGCGGTGCGCGCCAGTTTTCCATCGGCCCGCTGGCCTTGTCGCTGCCGCTCTTCGATGGTGGCCGTAACAAAGCCAATCTGGCGATGTCGCAGGCACGCTACGCCGAAGCGCGTGCCAATCATGAAACGAAGCTGCTGACGGCCTTGCGCGAAGTGGAAGATGCGCTGTCGGACGTGCAGCAGCGTCAGCGCCAGGGCGAAGTACAGGCCCAGTCGCAGCAGGCCGCCGCACGCGCTTACCTGGTGGCGCAGGCGCGCTATGAGCGTGGCTTGTCGACCTATCTGGACGTGACGGACGCCCAGCGCAGCTCGCTCAATGCCGACCGCGCAGCGGCGCAAATCCGCACCCAGCGCCTGCTGGCCAGTGTGGCGGTGGCGCGTTCGCTCGGTGGCGGCTGGACCCAGCAAGCGGCCGAGGCGACCATCGCCCAGGCGTCGCGTTAAGGTGTACCCGCAGTGGTGCGGTCGCCGCGCTACTGCGGGCCGAAGTGCTCCAGCAGAAAATCGACGAAGGTGGTCAGTTTCGGCGTGGCCTGACGGTCGCGCGGATACATGATGTGCATCGTGCGCGGCGCCGGAATATGCGCTTCCAGGAGCGACACCAGCCGTCCCGCGGCCACTTCCTGCGCCAGCATCACCTCCGCCTGCATCACAATCCCGAAGCCCGCCAGCGCTGCCTGTTTCAGCGCCTGGCCATTGTTCGACCGGAACCGGCTGGCCCGCGCCGGCGCACCGCCGTCATCGTCGCCCAGGCGCCAGCGCACCAGTTTTTTCCAGTGCATGAAGTCCAGGCACTCGTGCTGCGCCAGATCGGCCGGCACGCGCGGCTCGCCGTGGCGCGCAAGGTAATCGGGCGAGGCGCAGATCAGCATGCGGTAAGGGCGCAGCCGGCGCGCGATCATGCCCGAATCATCGAGTTCGCCAATGCGGATGGCCGCATCGTAGCCATCGTCCACCACGTCGACCAGGCGGTCGTTCAATTCCAGGTCGAGGCTCACTTCGGGATGCCGCGCCAGATAGCTGGGCAGCAGCGGCGAGAGCGATTCGCTGCCGAAGGTGACGGGCGCGCTGATGCGCAGGCGTCCGCGCGGGGCGAGCCGCATCGCTTCCGCGCCCGATTCGGCCGCGCGCACCTGCGCCAGGATGCTGCGGCACTGCTCCACATACTGTTCGCCGATTTCGGTCAGGCTCTGGCGCCGCGTGGTGCGCGCGAGCAGGCGCGCGCCCAGGCGCTCTTCCAGGAAGCGGATGTGCTTGCCGACCATCACGGCCGACATGTCGAAACGCGCGGCGGCCGCGGTGAAGCTGCCGTCGTCCACCACCGCGGTGAAAATTTCCATGCTGCGCAGCTTGTCCATTGATTCCGAATCGTGAGTGAGCAATATCCGTCATATTAGTCCATTTATCTTCATTGCTAAGGGATCGATACTGATTGCTCCCATCGTCCATTTCTCAACTTCTATGGAGTAGCTATGAAAATCATCGTCATCGGCGCCAGCGGCACCATCGGCAAGGCAGTTTCCTCCCATCTGGCCGCGCGCCACGAGATCGTGACCGTGGGCGCCAACAGCGGTGATCTGCGCGCCGATATCCGCGACATCGCCCAGGTGCGGCATCTGTTCGGGCAGGTCGGCAAGGTCGACGCCGTGGTGGTGGCCGCCGGGGCCGTGCATTTTGGACCGCTGGCCGAATTGGGACCGGAGCAGTTCCAGGTCGGCATTGCCAGCAAGTTGATGGGGCAGGTGAATGTGGCGCAGGTGGCGCCGGCGTTTTTGAACGATGGCGGATCGATTACCTTGATCAGCGGGATCGTGGGGGAGCAACCGATCCGGTACGGGGCGTCGGCCAGCATGATCAATAGCGCCGTGGAGGGGTTTGTGCGCGGCGCCGCGATCGAACTGCCGCGCGGCTTGCGCATCAATGCCATCAGCCCGACGGTGCTGGAAGAATCGCTCGATGCGTATGGCCCCTATTTCTACGGATTCGAGGCGGCGCCGGCCAGCCGCGTGGCGCTGGCGTACAGCCGCAGCGTGGAAGGGGCGCAGACGGGGCAGGTGTATCGGGTGCGGTAGGCCGCCACGCTTGTTAGCGCCAGGAACAAGGCGGATAATGGCTCGCCACCCCATCCGCCTGAAGGCCTCGCATGCTCCCCGACTTCTATGTTTGCAGCAGCTGTCATGAACGATTCGATTTCAAGTTTCGTGAGGCGTACTATTACATGGGCGCGGCGCCGCTGGACAAGCAAATCGCCGATGCCGATCTGCTGTGGGTCAATGTGCGTCCCGCGTGGTGCAAGGATTGCGAGTGCGTTTGCGTGGTGGAGGACATTGCTCCTCTAAGGGTATTTGAAGATGCGTATGGCGCCGCGCGTGCCGGCCGCCCAGTCGAGTACCCGGCGTATTCCGAGTACATGAAGGCACCGGACGCGCTACGGGAACTCGGAGACCAGCTGCGCTGGCGAATGGGGCGCCGCCATGCTGCCCGGGCGCTCTGTTGCGGAGGATCGCGCTATCAGTGGATGGATGTGGCCCAGCCCCTCCTGAAGCATGCGCAGTGCGACTTCGGTTTCATCGACTCCCGCGTTCACATAGGTTCGTATTGCGGGCCTGGTCCCGGCGTGTATGCCCCGGCAAATATCCGACTATACGACCCGGAAGGGGAATTGATCGGCCAGCTGACGTGGCGCAAACAGGATGGGCGCATGTGGGATATCGAGCCGATGCGGTATCCGCCGCCTGCCGCTGACGATTGAGACCGCGTACAGCGCAGGTTCGGGAACGCAGGCACGGCGGCTTGCCGAATCAGCTTGATCAGCATGTTCTTTCGGGCGATGTCCGGGTTTGTGAAAATGTAGCGCTCGCGTTGTGTCAGAAGTTCCAGCTATGCCAGCTGCCGGTCACGGCGGCGTGATGGGAGTGTCGTCCCAGGTGGAGGCGGCAAAAATGCTCGCGCATGGGTGCGCAGCGTTAAAATAGGCCACGGATGAGGCACAACCGGAGGAGGATCATGAAAGCTAACGCACCTGTTCACGCTCCCGATACTGTACGCCCGGACGCAGTCCCCGCCGCGCATGGCGCGGTGGCTGCGTTCGAGGACCGGCGCCCGGCCGCCGCTGCGCAGCGCCAGCTCATGCAGATGGCCGGCGCCAGTGCACGCGTGCAGCGCCAGCGCGATCTCGCAGCCAGTGCCGGCAGCGGCGGCTTGCCGCCCGCTCTGAAAAGTTCGGTCGAGGCGATGTCCGGCATCTCGATGGACGCAGCGCGCGTGCACTACAATTCTGCGCGGCCGGCGCAACTTGGTGCGCTCGCGTACGCGCAAGGTTCGGACATCCACCTCGGGCCCGGTCAGGAGCGCCACCTGCCGCACGAGGCCTGGCATTTGGTGCAGCAGGCGCAGGGCAGGGTCACTGCCACCATGCAGCAGAAGGGCGTGGCGATCAACGATGACCAGGGCCTCGAACGCGAAGCCGATGTCATGGGGGCGCGTGCGCAGTCGACCCAGCTGGCGAGCGAGCGGACGGGCGGGGTCACGCTGGCGCACGGCGGACGCGTATTGCAAGGCCTGTTCGACAGCGTCGAGAACGCGATCAATAACAAGCGCAAGGCGGGCGTCGAAATCACCGAAGCCAACGCTGCCGGCAATGGCATCCTGGCGGTCGCGCCACAGGGCGGCTGGGCCGGGATGACTGCGCTGGCCAAGGCCGCCGCGTGGACGCATACCGCCAATCTCCCGGACGCCAACGGCGCGCTGACCCAGTGGCATATGGCCGACGCCGCCTCGGCCGCGATGGCCGGCAACTTCGGAGGTGCTGGCGGCAAAAGCGTGGCGATGCAGTGGGGATCGGTCCAGATGACCGAGGATTACGGCGAATTCGAATGGATCATCCGCCATCCCTCCACCGTGGTCGGCATCACCCACTATCGTGATGAACTGGCGGCGATCAGCGCGGCGCGCGGCGATGTGCGCGCCGCGCTGGCCGGCGTAGGGGCAGCCAGTATCGTCATCGCCCGCAATACCGATCCGGCCGCTGGCGAGGCGTACTTGATCACGCCGGGCGCCACCAACGCCGCATCGAGCCAGATAACCTTCGAGTCGACCGACCGCGCAGTTACCAAGAGGGCCTTGATGGAGGGCTTGTCGCATGGCCTCGACAGGCGCAATATCCCGAACCGCGCGAGCCTGGCCGACGCCGACGCCGACGTGGCCAATACCGTCGCCACGGCGGCCGCGCGGGTGGCCGTCGCCGGCGTCGACATGGAACTGATCATGGCGTACCTGATCGGCGATGTTTGCCACAAGATGGCCGTGCTTATTCCGGGCAACGGGTGGGGTGGGGCAGTGGCGGCGAACTTCAAGCAGTGGCGTACCCTGTTCCCCAAATCGCATCCATCGCAGATCATGTTCCAGGCGATGGACGCTCCGCCCACACAAACCAATATCGGCGCGCTCAATGGCGCCATCGCGGGGCAGGCGGCCGCCATTGTCGATGATATCGTCGACCTGTTCGCGAGCAAACTGTGGACCATGCGCATGGAATGGAGTCCAGGGCATTTTGATGCCGCCTCGGACCCGGCCGGCGACTTGTTTGGCTCTCTCCAAGGTCCCGGCATCCTGCCCGCCGGCGGCATGCCGGCCCTGCGGGTGGCGCTGGACGGTTTCGTCACTTATCACGGGGTGGCCCCGGCTGCGGAATTCGCCAATGCGCTGGCCGCGGTGGTCGATTACACCGGTACCGCGGCCGACGTGGTCAAGAGTACCGGCTTTGCAACCCATTCCGGGTCGAACAAAGGTTTCGCCTTTGAAGACCGGGCCGAAGTCGCGACCGACTTCCCGGGCCTGGCCACCACCTATGCGCGCATCAAGGAGGTGCTGAACCGGTATTGATGTACTGTTGGCCGGCCCGGTCCGCGCATCTGGTCAAGGTCGCCGCGTACGCATGATCGTCATGCGCATCGACCCAAGTCGGTCCGGCAGCGGTACCATGGCGATTGCTGCGCCGGCCTAGTGTGGAATGGCGCGGTGCGTCTCCCGACTTGTTTTTGGTGATGGCGGACACGATAGCCTCCTCACAAAGGGGGGAGTCAAATATAGGCAGGCATGTCAGGCATGTCAGCCGGGATTCCCCCAGCAAGCGTCAATCCAAACGGTCGTCGTTCCTCCAGGAATCGGCAGCGGATCGCCACCGGTTTGTAAAGCGGGTGATGAGCGTCGTTGCGCATTCCCGAACACATGAAAAACTAGAAATTGACGTACTTTGCCCAAGTCCACCCAAGCAATCCGAGCACGCCTCCGACCACAGCGCCAGCCGCCACCACGGTATGGCTGACCGTCTCCGGTGGCCACGCATGCGCAACAAGAACGGCAGCCGCACCGAGCGCCCCGCATAGCAGAGTGCGAAGAAGCGGATGGTGTGCAACCGCCATGGTCGATCTGGCGTCAAAGGCCACAATCGTCCCGAAGTAGGCGCCAAGGACTGTGAGCATGCATACCGTAGTCAGAACATCATGCCAATTCCAGCTTTCATCGTTCGAGCTTACCCAGGATAGACTGAAAAGACCGGTTAGCAATATCCCCACGACGAATGCGACTGCAACCAGCAGGATGGTCGCCAGGGCAATAGCCCATTTCGATCTGGTCAAGCGTCGAAAACTCATAGGGATACCCATCGGATGATTGCGCGGTCACGCGGATTGATTATATCCACACTGTGGACGAGATCCGTGACGCGCCACCCGCGCCATTCGGACTGCCGTTGTCGCGCGCTGGTGGCGACTTAGCGGTTGCTGCGCCGCCAGGCTTGCGGCGCCATCCCGATCTGCATCTGGAACGCGCGCGTGAAATGCGACTGGTCGCAAAAGCCGTGCGCGTGCGCGATGTCGGTGAGCGCTTCATCGCCGGCCAGCATGGCTTCGCAGGCCGCCGCCACGCGCCGCCGCAGCACGTAAACACGGGCCGGGACGCCGACCGCGTTCTTGAATGCGCGCGAAAAGTGGCTCACGCTCAGGCCCACGGTGGCGGCCAGGTGCGTAGTGCGCAGGGTGGCGCACAGGTTGGCGTCGATATGCGCCGTCAGCTGGCGTACCTGCCAGGGCGCGAGGGCGCCTTTCTGCTCAGGCGATTCGGCAAAGCGCGCCGCGTGGAAGCGGCGAACCGGCGGGGCCTTCGATACGGTGGAAATCAGGGTCGCTTGCATGGGTCGCTCCAGGGTGGCATGACGATGCTCCGTCAGCGACGATGATGCGTGAAGCCAGCCTGGGCGAACAGGGCCACTCGGGTGACTGTGTACCCCCACGAAAGTGTTGGTGCGATGGCGTTGCGGCACCAGCCAGACCGCCCATGGTTACAAGCCGATAAACCCGCGCTCGATCCCGATCGTCACCGCGTGCGTGCGGTTGTTGGCCCCCAGCTTGTCCATGATATTGCGCAGGTGCCCCTTGACGGTATCCTCCGACAGCGCCAGTTCGCCCGCCACCTGCTTGTTGCTGTGGCCCCGGGCGATCAGCTGCAGCACCTGCACTTCGCGCGGGGTCAGGCATTCCTGGCCCAGGTGGTTGGCCAGTTCGGCCGCGATCTCCGCCGGAAAATAGCGCTTGCCGGCAGCGAGCGCGCGGATCGCCTCCGTCAGCTCCTTGCGCAGCGCGCTCTTGAGCAGATACGCCTGCGCGCCCGAACGGATCGCCTGCAGCGCACGCGCGTCGCCCCGGTAGGTGGTCAGCACGGCGATGCGCGCCTGTGCGAATTCGGCGCGGATCGCCTGGATCGCTTCGATGCCGTTCATGTCCGGCATCTGGATGTCGATCAGCGCCACGTCCGGCTGCAGCACGCGGTACTGCGCCACGGCCTCGCGCCCGTCGCCGGCTTCCCCGGCCAGGCACATATCGGGCTGGCTGGCGATGACGGCGGCGATCCCTTCCCGCATCATCGGATGGTCGTCGCACACCAGCACGCGGATGGGTGTCGTTTCAGATGTCATTGGTCCCCTCTTTTATCGTTTTCGTACGCAGCCACGCAAACAGGCTCCTCGTTCCGCGCCGGTACGCCAGTTGTGCCTTCATGCTGAGCCGGACCTCGCTGCCGCGCGCCGGGTCGCTGTCGATGGCCAGCTGGGCGCCGATGCGGCCGACCCGCTCGTGCATGCCGCGCAGCCCCCAGTGGTCGGCCCGCCCCATCGGCGTCAGGTAGACGCGGGCGATGCCCAGGCCATCGTCGCTGACCGTCATCTGGAACTGGCGCGCGCCGTAGTCGATATCGACCTTCACATGCAGCGCGCGCGCATGGCGAAATGCGTTGACGATCGCCTCGTGCCCGACCTGGTACACCTCGTCGCGCACCAGCGGGCGCAGTGGCGCCGGCGAGCCGCGCACCGTGAGCGCAAAGCGCGCGCCGCCTTTCTGTTCGAGTTCCGCGCCGAGCGCCGCCAGGGCCTCGTGCAGCTCGCTCAGGTCGACCGCGCCGGTGCGCAGGTCGCGCACGCGGTCGCGTCCTTCGATCAGCACCTCGTCGGCGCGGTCCAGCGCTTCTTCCAGGCTGCGGCGCGCCGGGCTGTCGGCCGGGATGGTGTAGACGATCGCCTGGAAGCGCAAAATCAGCCCGTGCACGCCCTGCAGCAAGGTGTCGTGCAGGTCGCGCGCGATGCGTTCGCGTTCGCTGTGGCGTTCCTCGATGCGCTCGCGCAGGCGTTCGGCGGCGCGCCGCATGTTCATCCGGTACAGCATCCACAAGGCGGCAAACGTCAGCGCGCCGGCCAGCAGCAGGAACAGCGGCTGACGGTACAGCGCCGGCGGGATGCTGAACTCGAACACGGCTTCCTGCGTGCTGGGCAGGCCGTCCTGGTTATGCGCCAGCACGCGGAAGCGGTACTTGCCCGCACCGAGCCCGGTGTAGACCGCCTCGCGCTGGCGGCCCGCATCCTGCCAGGCGACGTCGTAGCCGTCCAGGCGATAGCGAAAGTTCAGCCGCTCGGGCGCGGACAGGCTCAGGGCCGTGTAGTCGATCACGATGCGCTGCGCGCCGGCGGCCAGCGTGGCCGGCGCGCCGCTGGCCACACGCACGCCGTCCCCATGGACGGACTCGATCAGCACCCTCGGCCCGGCCAGGTCGGGATGCGCACGCTCCGGATCGATCCAGGCAACGCCGTTACTGGTCGAGAACCACAGCCGCCCGTCGCGGCTGCGCACCGCCGTGGGCAGCGGCAGCACCTGGTACGGGTCGTTCGCCAGCCCGCCCATCAAGTCGTACGAGCGGTAGCGGATGCGGTAAGCCGCATCGGCGTAGGCGCGCGCCAGTTCGGCGGCGGTCAGCTGGAAAATGCCTGAGCGCGAGTGCACCCACAGGTCGTCGCCGCTGCCATCCTTGAGCGGCACCACGATGATGGCGTAGATGTTGGCGAACAGGCCGTTGTCGGGCAGGCGCAGCGCGTGATAGCGCTCGCCGTCGATGTAGCCGATGCCGCGCTGGCCGCCGACCCAGGTGCGCTGGCCGTGGTGAGTGATGGTGGTGACGTGGCCGATGTCCATGCCGTCCGCCTGGCCCCAGCGCCTTTCGCCGCCGCGTTTTTCGCCTTCGCGCGTGACCAGCAGGTTGTCGCGGTAGCCGAACCACAGCCGCCCTTTGGCGTCGGCCGACGCGGTGACCGGCATGCGCTGGTTGGCCGAGGGCGATGGCGGCGGCGTGGCGATCCACACGCCGTCGTGCAGGCGGAACAGGCCAAGGCGGTTGAACGACACCCACAGGTCGCCGGCGGCGTCGCGCGCCATCGCCCGCACCGACGATTCGGCCAGGGCGGCCGGCGGCAGGTCGGCGAAGTGTTCCAGGCGCGCGCCGCGCGAGCGCCAGATGCCGCTCGGCCCACCCATCCAGATGGTGCCATCGAGATCGCGCATCGCGCACGACACCGGCGCCGGCATGTCCAGCACGTCCATGCCGCCATCCGTCAGGCGCATGGCTGGCCGGTTGCTGGGTCCCGCCCACAGGCTGCCGTCGTTGCCGGCGACGAGGGCGAAGTTGAGCGACCCGGGCGGAAAGCCGGCCGGCATCAGCGCGCGCGGGCGAAAGCGATCCAGTCCGCCATTGCTGCCGACCCAGAGGTTGCCTTCGCCGTCTTCGAGCATCTTCCAGATGAAATCCGAACTGAGGCCGTCGCGCGCGGTAAACGAGGTGCGCGTGTGGAGGGCGCCGATGCTGGTCGGCTTGGCCACGTACTGCACGCCGTTGCCGGTGGTGCTGATCCACAGGCTGCCGCTGCGGTCGAACAGCAGGCCGATGGCCGGCGTGCCGGTGGCGAGGGAGCTGGAAGTGAGGTGGCCGTCCAGCAGTACCACGCGATGGATCTTGCCGCTGTAGCGCTCCGTGAGCCAGATGGCGCCATCGGGCGCCTGCGTGATCTGGCTGACCCAGTCGACCGCCAGGCCGCTGTCGATGAAACAGCGTTCGCCCTTGGGCAGGTACAGGAGCCGGTTTTCGTTGGCGGCCCACAGGGTGCCGCCGCCGTCGACGAACACCGCGCGCGCTTTCTTCCCGGGGAAATGCCATTTGGTGCTCACCAGCTCCCAGTGCGTGCCGTTGTAGCGCGCCAGGCCATCGTCGGCGGCGATCCAGATCGCCCCGGCGCGGTCGCGCGCAAGGCTGTACACGGCGCCTTCGGGCAGGTTGGGGCCGGGCAGGTGTTCGCGCATGCCGTGCGGGCCGATTACGCGCACGCCGCCGAAACGCAGGCCGACCCACAGTTCGTCGTCGACCGCCAGCAGCGAGGCGACGATGTTAAGCGTGTTCAGGCCGGGCGCTTCGTAGCGCACGAAGCGAAAGCCGTCGAAGCGGAACAGCGATTCATTGGTGCCCAGCCACAGGTAGCCGTCGCGCGTCTGGGCGATGGCGCCGACCTGGCTCGGGCCGCCGTCGGCCGCGATCCAGCGCCGGTGCTCCAGGTGGTCGAGCGGGCGCACTTGCGCATGTGCGGCGCCGCTGGACGCGAGCACCAGCACGAGGGCGGCCTTGCGCCACCAACGTGTGCTGGACATGCTGTGCGGGTTCATACGTGGTTCGTCCTGTTCGCTGTGCGGTCAGCGGCCGGCCTGTCGCTGTTCGTGGCGCCGCGATGATACCATCCGCGCCAGGGGTTCAAGCGGGTGCGCGCGGGCGCAGCCACATCGCGGCGACGACCACGTGCACGATGGAACCGGCTGGCGCGTACCACAGCGCGAGCGGGATCGCGAGCGCATACAGCAGCATCGACGCGAGGTTTTTACGCTTCATCCAGCTCGGTCGCGCGGTGGGCGCGTGCGCCGCGCCGCGCCGGCGCAGCACCTCGTCGAGTACCACGAAGCCGATGGAGCACATCAGCAGCACCGCGCCGTACATGGCCACCGGGGCCGGCTCGAACGGGTGTTCGCCGGCCCAGGCGGTGACGAACGGGATCAGCGAAATCCAGAACAGCAGGTGCAGGTTGGCCCACATGGCGAGGCCGTCGACCTTCTGCACCTTGTCGAACAGGTAGTGGTGGTTGATCCAGTAGATGCCCACGTAGATGAAGCTGAGCAGGTAGCGCAGCATTACCGGCAGCACCGGCGCCAGGTCGTGCGGCGCGGGGCCGTGCGGGGTTTTCAGTTCCAGCACCATGATGGTGATGATGATGGCGATCACGCCATCGCTGAACGCCTCCAGGCGCACTTTGTTCATGCGGCTTCCTTGCCCGGTTCGGGCAGCGCCACTTCGGCGCACAGGATGGCGATCGGGACGAGCAGCGCGATGAAGCCGAACGCCATGTACGCAAAGGCGGCGGCAATGGCGCCGATGGCGAAGGCCAGCAAGGGCCAGAAGAATTTGCCGCAGCGCGCGCTGGTGGCGGCGTCGCCGGCGCCGCGCAGCACGTCGATGCTGTCGATGACGAGCTGGGTCACGTTCCCGGTCATCATGGACGTGGGCGCCAGTTGCGCGAGCAGCAGGCGGCTGCTGGCGCTGTGCGCGCCCATGGCGGCGGTGCCGGACAGGCCCGCCGCCATGGCCAGGGGGGAGGCGGACTCGCCCATGGGCGCGGCGGCCATCCCGGCCAGCATGAAGCCGGCCAGCAGGACCACCTGCAGCAGCAAGGCCAGTGTCAAAGCCGGCCACTGGCGCCGTTCGGAAGCGAGGATCAGCAGGCGCGCCATGGCGATACCGGCGATGAACGCGGGGAAGGCCAGGAACTTGAGCAGGATCGACGCCTTCGAGGCGTCGGCCAGCGCAACCCCGATCAGCACGAAGTTGCCGGTGACATGGGCGGTGAACAATCCGAACAGGGCGACGAAGCCCAGGGTGTCCACGTAGCCCGCCAGGAAGCCCATGTCGATGCTGCGAAGGCGGTTGCGCTGGTCGGGGGTCACGATGTGGCGAAAGCGAGAATGTCGGCGTTGACCTTGTCCTTGTGGGTGTCGGTCAGGCCGTGCGGGGCGCCCGGGTAGATAATCAGCTTGGCGTCCTTGACGATGGCCGCCGACGCTTTGCCCGCAGCGTCGATCGGCACGATCTGGTCGTCGGCGCCGTGGATGATCAGGGTCGGCTTGTCGAATTTTTTCAGGTCGGCGCGGAAGTCGGTTTCGGAGAATGCCATGATCGAGTCGTAGGTGTTCTTGTGGCCGGCCATCATGCCCTGCATCCACCAGGCGTTGATCAGGCCTTGCGATGGCTTGGCGCCAGGGCGGTTGAAGCCGTAGAACGGACCGGAGGCGAGGTCAAGGTAGAACTGCGAGCGGTCCTTGACGGAAGCGGCGCGGATGCCGTCGAACACGTCCATCGGCAGGCCGCCCGGGTTGTCGGCGGTTTTGAGCATCAGCGGCGGGACCGCCGAGATCAGGCCGAGTTTGGCGACGCGCCTGGTGCCGTGGCGGCCGACGTAGCGGGCCACTTCGCCGCCCCCGGTCGAGAAGCCGATCAGGATGGCGTTTTTCAGGTCCAGCGCTTCGATGACCTGGGCCAGGTCGTCGGCGTAGTGGTCCATGTCGTTGCCGGTCCACGGCTGGCTGGAACGGCCATGACCGCGGCGGTCGTGGGCGATGACGCGGAAGCCATTGTTCGCAAGGTGGAACATCTGCGATTCCCAGCTGTCGCTGTTCAGTGGCCAGCCGTGGCAGAACACGACCGGTTGGCCGGTGCCCCAGTCCTTGTAATACAGTTCGACGCCGTCCCTGGTGGTGATGGTGCTGGAAGTGCGTTTGATGGCGGCGGCTGGCGCGGCCTGGGCGCCGGAGCTGAGGGCGGCCAGCGGGATGGCTGCGGCGAGGGAAGCACCGGCGGTGATGGCTGCGCGGCGGGAGAGGGGTTTCTGGTCTTCGTTTGTGGACATGGTTGCATTCGTCATAGATTACGTCGTCGCTCCCGCGGGAACGACGAGGTGGTGGAGGGTGTTACTTGGCCGGCACCGGCGCCAGCACTTCATGTTCGCCCGTGGTGCGTTCCGCCGCCTTGTGCACCATCGTGTAGGCGTAATCGACGCCCATGCCGTACGCGCCCGAGTGTTCGCGCACGATGGCCATGACGGCGTCGTAGGTGTCGCGGTGCGCCCAGTCGCGCTGCCATTCGAGCATGACCTGCTGCCAGGTCACCGGCACCACGCCCGCCTGGATCATGCGCTGCATCGCGTAGTCGTGCGCTTCCTTCGAGGTGCCGCCGGAGGCGTCGGCCACCATGTAGATCTCGTAGTCGCCTTCGGCCATGGCGCACAGCGCGAAGCTGTTGTTGCACACTTCCGTCCACAGGCCGGCCACGATGACCTTTTTACGGCCGTTGGCTTTCAACGCATCGCGCACCTTCTGGTCGTCCCACGAATTCATCGAACTGCGCTCTAAAATCTTCTGGCCCGGGAACACGTCCAGCAGTTCCGGATAGGTGTGGCCCGAAAACGCCTGGGTTTCGACGGTGGTGATCACGGTCGGGATGTTGAACGCCTTGGCGGCCTTGGCCAGCGCCACCGTGTTGTTCTTGAGGACCTGGCGGTCGATCGACTGCACGCCGAACGCCATTTGCGGCTGGTGGTCGATGAAGATCAGTTGCGAGTTGTGTGGCGTCAGGACGTCGAGTTTCGGATTCATGCAATGCACTCCTTGGGTTGAAAAATTGGGCGGGTCAGAACGCGAAGCAGCTGCAGCCAAGCGCGCCCCAGAAGCCGGTATGGCTGGTCACCGGGATGGCCGATTTGCGCGCGAGGCCATGCGCGTGGCCATGCACGCCGCAGGACCCGGCGCACAGGTGCGGCAGCGCCGTGCGGCTTGCCGCTGGCCGGTAATGGCCGCCGAAGGTCTTCACGGGCGACCAGTCGGGCAGCACGGGAATCGGGGCCGGCGCCAGCGGCGCAAAGCCGCCGGCGCCGTACACCACCTTGCCGCCGACGACGGTCAGCACCGATTCGAGCGCCTTGATGTCGTCCTCCGCCACGCTGAAAAAGTCGGCGGACAGCACCGCCAGGTCGGCCAGCTGGCCCGCCTTGATGCGGCCTTTCTGGTGCTGCTCGCTGGAGAACCAGGCGCTGCCCGAGGTCCACAGTTCGAGCGCGGTGGCGCGCGGCATCTGCTGGTCGGCGCCGTACAGGCGCAAGCCGCCGACGGTACGGCCGGACACCAGCCAGTACAGCGCGGTCCATGGGTTGTAGCTGGCCACGCGGGTGGCGTCGGTGCCGGCGCCGACCGGCACGCCGGCTTCCAGCATGCGCGCGATGGGCGGGGTGTGGCGGGCCGCTTCGGCGCCGTAGCGTTCGACGAAATACTCGCCCTGGAAGGCCATGCGGTGCTGGATCGCGATGCCGCCGCCGAGCGCGCGCACGCGGTCGATATTGCGCGGGGTGATGGTTTCGGCGTGATCGAACATCCAGCGCAGGCCATCGAAGGGGATGTCGCGGTTGACCTTCTCAAACACGTCGAGCATGCGCGAGATCGATTCGTCGTAGGTGGCGTGCAGGCGGAATGGCCAGCGCTGCTCGACCAGGTGGCGCACCACTTTTTCGAGTTCGTCTTCCATGCCGGCGGCCAGTTCGGGACGCGGTTCGAGAAAGTCCTCGAAGTCGGCGGCCGAGAACACCAGCATTTCGCCGGCGCCGTTGTGGCGGTAGTAGTCGCTGCCGTCGCCCGGCTTGATCATCCTGGTCCAGGCCTGGAAGTCCTGCAGTTCGGCGCCCTTGTTTTGCGTGAACAGGTTGTAGGCGATGCGCACCGTGAGCTGCTGCTCGCGCGCGAGCTGGTCGACGATGGCGTAATCGTCGGGGAAGTTCTGGAAGCCGCCGCCGGCGTCGATCACGCTGGTCACGCCCAGGCGATTGAGTTCGCGCATGAACTGGCGCGTGGAGTTGACCTGGTGTTCGAGCGGCAGGGCAGGGCCCTTGGCCAGGGTGGCGTACAGGATCATCGCGTTGGGACGGGCGATCAGCATGCCGGTCGGGTTGCCGGCCGCGTCGCGCACGATCTCGCCGCCGGGCGGATTGGGCGTGTCGCGCGTGTAGCCGACCGCCCGCAGCGCGGCGCGATTGAGCAGGGCGCGGTCGTACAGGTGCAGCACGAAGACCGGCGTGTCGGGAGCGGCGGCGTTGAGTTCCTCGATGGTCGGCATGCGCCGTTCGGCGAACTGGAATTCGGTCCAACCGCCGACCACGCGCACCCATTGCGGCGATGGCGTGCGGTCGGCCTGTTCGCGCAGCATGCGCATGGCATCGGCCAGCGAGGGCACACCTTCCCAGCGCAGCTCCAGGTTGTAGTTCAGGCCTCCGCGAATCAGGTGCATGTGCGAGTCGTTCAAGCCCGGGATGACGGTGCGGCCGGCCAGGTCGATGACCTGGGTGGTGGCGGTGCGGTGGCGCATCACGTCTTCAACGTCGCCCACCTCGATGAAGCGTTCGTCGGCGATGGCGACCGCGTTGGCAACGGGGTTGGAACGGTCGGTGGTGTGGAAGCGGCCGTTGATGAGAATGAGGGAGGCGCTCATGCGTTTTCCTTGTCGTTGGCGGGCTCTTGCAGGCCGGTGATCCTGGGGGCGCATTCGGTGGCGAACCAGGCGATGCTCAACGGCTCGCCGGCGATGACGCGCTTGGCGATCGGTACCATTTGCTCGCCGATCAGCATTCCAAGCAGGCCCAGCAGCGCAATGGCAGGCGGGGCGGGCGAACGCACCTGGATCAGTGCGTAGATTATCCCTACCAGCACGCCGGCTCCGATCGACATCAGATACATTACTCACTCCTTCAGATGGCGCAGGGCCGAACGGCGGTCCTGTCGAAAACGAGTATGGAAGACGGGGCGCGGGCGCGATAGAATCAGGATGCTGTTTTTGCCACCTATTTTTGCCAAGGCCCCATGAAAAAACTCCTTCTCCCCGTTCTCCTGATGCTGGCCGGCGCCAGCGGCGCCGCCGAGCAGCCCGCCAGCGTCGTCCAACTGAACCAGATGGCCAAGCGCTACGCCCCGGTCGACCTGCGCGCCGATACGTCGGCCCTGTCCAAAGGCGACAAGGCCGCCATCGTCAAACTGATCGAAGCGGCCAGGATCATCGATACCTTGCAGCTGCGCCAGCGCTGGGCCCACAACGAAGCCCTGTGGAGCGCGCTCAAGAAGGACAAGAGCGCCCTGGGCAAGGCGCGCCTGAACTATTTTTGGCTGAACAAGGGCCCGTGGTCCATCCTCGACGGTAACGAGTCGTTCATGCCCGCCACCTACGCCGGCATCACCATCCCGGCCAAGAAACCGGAAGGCGCCAATTTCTACCCCGAAGGCGCGACCAAGGCATCGCTGGAAGCGTGGATGAACGCGCTCGCGCCCAAGGACAAGGAACAGGCGCAGTGGTTCTTCACCACCATCCGCACTGGCGCCGAGGGCAAATTCAAGACCGTCACCTACGCCGAGGAATACAAGGCCGAGCTGGAAAAACTGGCCGCGCTGCTGCGCCAAGCGGCGGCATCGACCGACAATGCCTCGCTCAAGAAATTCCTGACCCTGCGCGCCGATGCGTTTTTATCGAACGATTACCTGGCCTCCGATTTTGCATGGATGGATCTCGATTCCCCGGTCGATATCACCATCGGCCCTTACGAAACCTATAACGATGAACTGTTCGGGTACAAGGCGGCGTTCGAGGCGTACGTGAATATCCGCGATGAGAAAGAAACCCGGAAGCTCGATTTCTTCAGCAAGCACTTGCAGGAGCTGGAAGACAATCTGCCGCTCGACAAGCAGTACCGCAATCCCAAGGTCGGTGCGCTGGCGCCGATGGTGGTGGTCAATCAGGTCTACGGCGCCGGCGACGGCAATATGGGCGTGCAGACGGCCGCCTATAACCTGCCGAACGACGAGCGGATCATCAGCGCTCGCGGTTCCAAGCGCGTGATGCTGAAAAATATCCAGGAAGCGAAGTTCAAATCGACCCTGACGCCGATCACCAGGCTGGTGCTGCGGCCGGAAGCGCAAAAGGATCTCGATTTCGATTCCTTCTTCACGCACATCCTGGCGCACGAAATCACCCATGGCCTCGGTCCGCACAGCACCACCCAGGACGGCAAGCCGTCGACCCCGCGCCAGGACCTGAAAGACGCGTATTCGACCATCGAGGAAGCCAAGGCCGACATGGCCGGCCTGTGGGCGCTGGCGTACATGATGGACAAGGGCCAGCTGAAAGACACGCTGGGGCAGGGCGAGCTGGCCGAGCGCAAGCTGTATAACACCTTCCTGGCGTCGGCATTTCGCACGCTGCATTTCGGCCTGACCGATTCGCATGCGCGCGGCATGGCGATCCAGCTCAATTACCTGCTCGATCAAGGCGGCTTCGTGTCGCACGGCGACGGCACGTTCTCGGTGGATTTCAAGAAGATCAAACCGGCGGTGATCGACTTGAACCGCGAATTTTTGACCATCGAGGCCACCGGCGACTATGCGCGCGCCAAGGAGATGATGGCCAAGTACGTGGTGATCCGCCCGGATGTGCAGAAGGCACTCGACAAGATGAAGTCGGTGCCGAACGATATCCGCCCGGCGTTCGTCACGGCGGCGGCGCTGGTAAAGGCAAAATGAGCGCGCCGGCATGGCGCAAACGCCAATAATGCCGGTGTATACAGACAGGAAAACCACGCATTTGCGTGGTTTTCACCGATTTTGTTGTTCCCGAAAGCGATCATCCGCTCGGATTTGAGCGGCTGCCATGTGCGGCCGTACGCGCGTGCTAGAGTTTATGAATGTTGCCATGTGGCACTTTTATAACTTACCAGAGCGAGACATGAATAAATCCGGAATGACCATAGGACGCCGCCTGGCGGTGGGTTTTGGCGGGGTGTTCCTGCTGATCGTGGTGCTGTCGGCGATGGCGATTTCGCGCGTCGGCGGCATTGAAGACAGTCTGAATCAAATCAACAAGGTCAATAACGTCAAGCAGCGCTACGCGATCAATTTCCGTGGCAGCGTGCACGACCGTGCCATCGCGCTGCGCGACGTGGTATTGGCCGCCGATGCCGCGGCCGCCCAGCCGCATCTGGACCTGATCAGGCAACTGGCCGACAACTATGCGCGCTCGGCCGCGCCGCTGGACGCGCTCGTCGAGCACAGCGATACCACGGCCGAGGAAAAGGCCGCGCTGGCCGGCATCAAGGAGAGCGAACGCAAGACGCAACCGCTGATCGCCAGCGTGATCGCGCTGCGCCTGGCCGACAAGCTGCCCGAGGCCAACGCCTTGCTGGCACAGCAGGCGGCGCCCGCCTTCGTGGGCTGGCTGGCCAGCATCAACCGCCTGATCGACCTGGAAGAAAAGATGACCGGTGTGCAGGCCGACAAGGCGTCCCACCTGGCCAGTTCCTTCCTGCTGTGGATGACGCTGCTGGGCGCGATCGCGATCGCGGTCGGCTCGATGGCGGCCTGGTATATCAGCCGCGGCCTGCTGCGCCAGCTCGGCGGCCAGCCCGATTACGCGGCCAATGTCGTGGCCAGCATCGCCGCCGGCAATCTGGCGGTCGAGATCGACACCGTGGACGGCGACCGCGGCAGCCTGCTGTTCGCCATGAAAGGCATGCGCGACAGCCTGGTGGCGATCGTGGCCCAGGTACGGGCCGGCACGGCGACCATCACGACCGCCTCGTCCGAGATTGCAGCCGGCAACCTGGACTTGTCGGCGCGCACCGAAAGCCAGGCCGGTACGCTGGAAGAGACGGCCTCGTCGATGGAAGAACTGACCAGCACCGTGCGCCAGAACGCCGACAATGCGCGCCAGGCGAACGTGCTGGCGCTGTCGGCCTCCGAGGTGGCGGTCAAGGGCGGGGCGGTGGTGTCGCAGGTGGTCGATACGATGGCCTCGATCAACGAGTCCTCCAAAAAGATCGTCGATATCATTGGCGTGATCGACAGCATTGCTTTCCAGACCAATATCCTGGCCCTGAATGCGGCGGTGGAAGCGGCGCGCGCAGGCGAGCAGGGACGCGGCTTTGCCGTGGTCGCCGCCGAAGTGCGCAACCTGGCACAGCGCTCGGCCGCGGCGGCGCAAGAGATCAAGACGCTGATCGGCAATTCGGTCGAGCGGGTCGACGCCGGCGCGCGCCTGGTCGACCAGGCCGGCAGCACGATGCAGGAGATTGTCTCGAGCGTCAAACGGGTGACCGACATCATGGCCGAAATCAGCCTGGCCAGCCAGGAACAGACGGCCGGCATCGAGCAGGTGAACCTGGCGATCGGGCAGATGGACCAGGCAACCCAGCAGAATGCGGCGCTGGTCGAGCAGGCTGCTGCCGCGGCCTCGTCGCTCAATGACGAGGCGGCTTCGCTGACGCAGGTGGTGGGCGTGTTCGTGCTGGCCGAAGGCGCCGCGCGCGTGGCGGCCCCGGCGGCGCGGGTCAAGACTGCCGCGCCAGCCAGACCGGCGCAGAAGGGCAGGGCGCTGGCGCGTGCCCCGGCGGCACCGGCGCGCCGGCCCGGCCAGATTGCCGGCGCCGGCAAGCGTGCCGAGCTTGTTGCAGACGAGTGGGAAACCTTCTGATTGTTTGCGCTGGCGCTAGCTTGACATAGCGCCATGTTGAGAATTTTCCACAAGGAAAGATATTTTTCCCAAAGCGTCCCGGAGGTCTATATTATTGCTCTTAGGCATTTATAGACCTCCTGAGGAAACGCCATGTTGAAGCCCCTTTTGACTGCCCTGCTCGCCCTCCTTCCTGTTGCCGCCACTGCTGGCGCCACCCTCACCGAGATGGAAACGCGCTGGTTGAGCGCCGCCGCTCCCGTGTTGGCGTATTCGCAACGTATGAACTTGCCAATAGATATCACCGTGCAACCAAAAGCCGGCCCCGGCGATGTGCCGCTGGCGATGGGCTTTGTCGACGGCCGCTGCAAGCTGGTGCTGTCGCTGCGCGGTAACCCCGATGCCGAGAACATCCTGCACAGCGTGCCGGAAGCCGAACGCGCTTTGCTGATCGAAACCATGGCCGCCCACGAAATCGGCCATTGCTGGCGTTACGTGCAGGGCGTGTGGCACGCCCTGCCGGCCGGCTTCGTCGAAACCGGCGACGAACATGCGCACGACGGACAGATGCTGGCCGAATCGAAAGCCATGCGCGACATGCGCCGCGAAGAAGGCTTTGCCGATCTGGTGGCGCTGGCCTGGGTGCAGCGCCAGCACCCCGCGCAATACGGCCGCGTGTATGCCTGGCTGTCGACCCTGCGCGACGCCGTGCCGGTCGAACGCAGCGGCCACGATACCCGCACCTGGGTGCGCCTGGCGAAAAACGCCGACGGTTTCGGCCGCGGCGCCAGTCCCTTCGACGACGCCGTGACGATGTGGCAAGCCGGATTGCTCAACGATGAATAAGCTGTGCGCCGCCGTGCTGCTGGCGCTGGCCGGCCCGGCGGCATCGGCCGCCGCTCCCGCCACCGAAGCCCAATGGATCGCCGCCGCCACCGAGGCGGTCGCGTATGGCCGCGCGCAAGGCATGCCGATCGGCCTGGAAGTGGTGGACGGCAACGGCTTGCCCGGCCATACGCCGGTCGGGCTGGCCAGCGAAAACGGCCGCTGCACCCTGGTCGTTTCGGCCAGCAATAATCCGACCGCCGACAAGCTCAGTTCCATGATTGCCCCCGAGCTGCTCGACACCTTCCTGGCGGGCGCGGCGATGCACGAGGTGGGCCATTGCCACCGCCGCCTGAACGGCTATCCGCACAACGAAAAACTGCTGCCGGTGGTGGCCTGGATCGGCCCGCTGCGCGACTGGTTCGCGCGCCGCGTGCGCACCGAGGAAGCCTACGCCGACATGACCTCGGTGGCCTGGATCGCGCGCTACCATCCGGAGCGCTACACGGCCCTGGTCAACGAAATGCTGCGCGTGCGCACGCGTTTTCGCGAACCCAGGCACGACACCGTGGCCCTGCTCGAACGCGCCCTCGCCGAAGGGCCGCAAGATGCCAACGAGAATCTTTTTGCCCAGGCCGATGAGCGATTAAACCGCTATCGATAGTCCTTTTGCGTCCGTATGTACGTTGTCGCACAGATGTTGCGTGTGGTTAGGATGTTAAATCCGTCTACCAACAACCATACATTTAAGGGACCTCACCATGAAACCTATCGTCGCCACATTGCTTGCCACCGCCCTCAGTGCCGCTTTCGCTACCGCCTATGCCGCCGAGACGCCCGCCAAGCCCGATACCGCGACCTACCGCACGATGACGCAACAGGCCGCCGCCGACTACAAGGCAGCCTCGGCGCAGTGCAAGGACATGAGCGGCAACGCCCGCAGCCTGTGCATGGAAGAAGCGAAAGTCGTGCGCGCGCGCGCCGACCTGGCTGCGTTGACCGATTACAACAACACCCTCAAAGGCCGCACCAAGGCCCGCACCGAACTGGCTAATGCCGATTACTCGCTGGCCAAGATCAAGTGCGCCGACACCACCGGCGCCGAAAAAGACAGCTGCATGAGCAACGCCCGCGCGGTCCACAGCGCGGCGCTGGCCGACGTCAAGGCCGACCGCAACCTGCAGGTCGCCAGCAGCGGCACCACCGATACCATGAGCCCGGTTACCCGCACCACCACCACCGACGCCACCAAGTCGGCGGCCGTGGACAAATGCGCCCAGGTAGCAGGCAGCCCGAACACCGGCTGCCTGGTCGATAACAACAACCGCGCCGCGGTCGCCACCACCACCACCGGCGCCGTGGCCAACCGTACCGAAATGGCGGCCGACAGCGCCGCCCAGCGCACCGCCAACGCGGTGGACAATGCCGCCGACAAGACCCGTGCCGCCGGCGCCACCATGGCTGCCAAGACCGAGCGCGCGATCGACACGCTGGCCGACAAGACCGAGCGCGCCGCCGACAACATGGCCAACAAGACCGGCCGCGCAGCCGACAAAACGGGCGCTGTCATGGCCGATTCGCTCATCACCACCAAGGTCAAGGCCGACATCTTCAAGGAGCCTGAGCTGAAATCGATGGCGATCCACGTGGAAACCGAAAAAGGCGTGGTCATGCTCAGCGGCTTCGTCGATTCCAAGGCCGATGCCGAGAAAGCCGTACGCCTGGCCAAGAGCGTCGAGGGCGTCACTTCCGTCAAGAGCGCCATCAAGGTCAAGTAAGCCAGGCGCTTGCATTACCCAGGCCGTCCCGGACAATCCGGGACGGCTGGCGGAAAACCGCGGCCCCGTACGGTGCGACGATGCGATTGTGTTGCATTGCCGCACTGTTCGGGGCTTTGTCGCTGCAATCCATGGCGCCGGACCCTGCCCAAGGTATAATTTTCCTGTGAACAGACTAGAAGCCTTTGGATATATTGCCGCGCAAGCCGCCCGCGGGGAAATCACCCTCCCCACCAGCGTGAATGCCGCCTTGCGCCTGCAACTTGCACTCGACGATCCCGATTGCCATATTGAGGACGCCATCAAGCTGGTGCTGGGCGAGCCGCAACTGGCCGCGCGCACCGTCGCGCTGGCCAACTCGGCCGCTTTCAACCGCAATGGCGACACCCCGATCACGAATGTGCGCGCGGCCGTCATGCGGGTGGGCTACCGCAGCTTGCAGACCCTGGTCGCCAGCCTCGTGGTGCGCCAGTTCGGCATGCGCATCGTCGATCCGGTGCTGCGCGCCAAGGCCGAGCAACTGTGGGAGCATACGGCCCACGTGGCGGCGCTGGCCCAGGTGCTGGCGCGCCGCGTGACCTTCGTCAATCCCGATACCGCCATGTTCGCGGCCATCGTGCACGAGGTGGGCGGCTTTTACCTGCTCTCGCGCGCCGATGAATTCCCCGGCCTGCTCGACGACGATCCCGAAAAATGGGCGGAGTTGTGCGAGGAAGTGGTCAGCCGCGAAGTACTGAAAAAACTCGCCATTCCCGAGACCGTCACCCAGGCCATCCTGGCCCTGCGCGATGGCTGGCTCACCATGCCGCCGAGCACCCTGCTCGACACCCTGCTGCTGGCCAATCAGTTCGCTCCCGTGCGCTCGCCGCTGGGCGTGCCGGAAGAGCCGTTGCCGGAGCATGCCGATTCGGTGCTCGACTTCGTCATCGACAACGATACCCTGCAGTCGATCCTCGACGAGTCGGCCGACGAAGTCAAATCGATGAGCGCCGCGCTGCTGGTCTAGCCAGGGCAAACAAAACACGGAACCAAAGCGCTTGTCCGGTTTCTAACCCCAGGTAAGGCGGGACACGGGGTCCCATGCCGGGGGAGCGATGAGGCGCATGACGCATGCTTGGTTTGCCGCTGCCGATGCAGATGCCGGAGCAGGGCTGCTGTCCCTGCCGCGCCTGCTGGTCGCGTGCGCCACCTTTCTCTTGCTGCTCATGTGGCCGCCGGCCGCCGGAGCGCCGGCCGCCGGAGCGCCGGCGCAGGTCACCGTGCTCACGGTCAATGGCGCCATTGGCCCCGCCACTGCCGACTATGTGGCACGCGGCCTCGAACGGGCCGCGCAAGAGCGTCACCAGCTGGTCATCATCGCGCTCGACACGCCGGGCGGGCTCGACACATCCATGCGCGCGGTGGTCAAGGCCATTCTCGGTGCGCGCCTGCCGGTGGCCGTGTACGTGGCGCCTTCCGGCGCGCGCGCGGCCAGCGCCGGCACCTTCATCCTGATGGCCAGCCACATCGCCGCCATGGCGCCCGGCACCAACCTGGGCGCCGCCACGCCCGTGCAACTGGGCGGCCCGGGGCCCGGCAGCGATGACGCGCTGCCGGGCCCCGGTGGCGGCGAGCGCGGCGGCACTAGCAAGGACACCGCCAAGGACGGCCCCGCCGGGCGCGCCGGCAAGGCCGATCCGCGTGCCTCCACGTCCATGGAGCGCAAACAGCTCAACGACGCCGCCGCCTACATCCGCGCGCTGGCCGAACTGCGCGGGCGCAACGCGGACTGGGCCGAGCGCTCGGTGCGCGAAGCGCTCAGCCTGACGGCGGCCGACGCCCTGAACGCGCGCGTGATCGACCATGTGGCCGCCGATGTGGCGGCGCTGCTGGCGCAGGTCGACGGCAGGCAGGTCGCGCTGCGCGCCGGCGCCGTAACGGACGCCGTAACCCTGCACACGCGCGGCGCTCAGCTCCACCACGCCGATCCCGACTGGCGCACGCGGCTGCTGGCCGTGATCTCCGATCCGTCGGTCGCGCTGATCCTGATGAGCATCGGCATTTATGGCCTGCTGTTCGAATTCATGAGTCCCGGCGCGGTCGCGCCCGGCGTGGTGGGCGGGCTGTGCCTGCTGCTGGGCCTGTACGGACTGCACCTGCTTCCCCTCAATTACGCCGGACTCGGCCTGATCCTGCTGGGCCTCGCCTTCATGGTGGGGGAGGCGTTCCTGCCCAGCTTCGGCGTGCTCGGCCTGGGCGGCATGGCGGCCTTCGTGGCCGGTGCCCTGATCCTGATCGATACCGACTTGCCCGGATACGGCGTGCCGGCCGGCGTGGTGGTGCCGCTGGCGATCGTCAGCGCGCTGCTGCTGGCGGGCATGGCGGGGGTGGCGCTCAAGACGCGCCGGCGCGCCGCGGCAGGCGGACCGAACGCGCTGGCCGGCAGCCTTGCCGAGGTCATCGGCACGAGCGGCACCGATACCTGGGCCAACGTCAACGGCGAAACCTGGCGCGTGGACAGCAGCGCCGCGCTGCGGCCCGGGCAGACGGTGCGGGTGCTGGCGCGCAAGGGGGCGCGGCTGGAGGTCGTCCCCGTCAACGATGTCAAACAAGGAGAATAGCGATGATCAATGGACTCGGGTTCGGTATCGGCACGCTGGTATTCCTACTGCTTGTGCTGCTGGCGATGTCGGTGCGCATCCTGCGCGAGTACGAACGGGGCGTGGTGTTCCAGCTGGGGCGCTTCTGGTCGGTCAAGGGACCGGGGCTGATCCTGCTCATTCCCGTGCTGCAGCAAATGGTGCGGGTGGACCTGCGCACCATCGTGCTCGACGTGCCCAAGCAGGATGTGATTTCGCGCGACAACGTGTCGGTCAAGGTCAACGCCGTGCTGTATTTCCGCGTGATCGATCCCGAGCGCGCCATTATCCAGGTGGCCAACTTTCTCGAAGCGACCAGCCAGCTGGCGCAGACGACCTTGCGTTCGGTGCTGGGCAAGCATGAGCTCGACGACATGCTGGCCGAGCGCGAACGGCTCAACATCGATATCCAGCAAGTGCTCGACGCCCAGACCGACGCCTGGGGCATCAAGGTGGCCAATGTCGAGATCAAGCACGTCGACCTGGACGAATCGATGGTGCGCGCCATTGCCCGCCAGGCGGAGGCGGAACGCGAGCGGCGCGCCAAGGTCATCCATGCGGAGGGGGAACTGCAGGCGTCGGAAAAATTGATGCAGGCGGCCAATGTGCTGTCTCAGCAGCAGGGCGCGATGCAGCTGCGCTATCTGCAAACGCTGGGCACCCTGGCCAGCGACAAGAGCACCACGATTGTCTTTCCGCTGCCGCTGGACATGCTGGGCGGGCTGGTCGAGCGCGCGCGCGACAGGCCGGCCGGCACTGCGCACAGCGGTCCGGTCAGCAGTCCGTACAGTTAATGTGCTGCCACGCCAGGCCGATCCATTCGTGGGTGGCGTAATACGAGCGGAACATGCCGCTCCAGCCGGGCACGAACATCAGCGGCGAGAGCGTGCTGCGCGCATAGAACATGGTCGGCGCCGGTACCACGTCCAGCCCGGCCGCCACGAAGGCGCGCTCGGCGCGCGGCATGTGCATGGCGTGCGTGACCAGCAGCACGCGCCGCACGCCGGCCGCCTTGAGGATGGCGGCGCTGTAGGCGGCGTTCTGGGTGGTGTCGGCCGAGCGCTCCTCGGTCCAGGTGACGGCGGTGCGGAAATCCTCGCGCAGGGCGCGCGCCATGGTGCTGGCCTTGGGCGGAATGCCCTTGTCGGGCTCGCCATTGCCTCCGCTTACCAGCAGCGGCAGGCCGGTGGCGTGCTGCAGGCGGGCCGCGTAGCGCAGGCGCACCAGGGCCACGTCGTCGGGAATATCGGCGCCGTATTCGGGCGCGGCATGCACATTGCCGGCGGCCAGCACCACGATGGCCTGGGCGCCGCTGGCACGGGCGTCGGCCAGCGGCGCCGTGAGCCCTTCGAGCGGCCGCACCAGCAGCAGCGAGCCGGCATTGGTCGACAGCACCAGCAGCGCCGCCCATCCCACCCCGCTGACGGCGCGCCCGCAGCGCGGCCAGCGCCGCCGCAGCGCGTAGCCGGCCAGAATCAGCACGATCAGGCTCATCGGCGGCATGAGCAGCACGCGCACGAGAATATCGATCATGCGGGCGGCGCGTTCACAGGGAAGCGTTCACAGGAATGTGTTCACAGGAATGTGTTCACAGCGAGGCCCAGGCCTGGCGCAGGCCGAGCACGTGGACAATGCCGATCCCCATGCAGATGGCCGAGCTCCAGCCCCAGAAGACCATGCTGCGGCCGGGCATCATGATCATCATCGGCACAAAGGCCAGGCCGCGCAGCACGTAGACGGCGGTGATGGCGCACAGGATGATGCGCAGCAACGGCAGGCGCGGCAGCACGCCGGCGCCCGACAGGGCATACGCCGCCCAGACCGTCAGCACGACGCAAATGCCGGAGGTGACGATGGCCGGATACGACGAGCCCGATTCGGCCAGTTGCGCCATCTTTTCGCCCGCGCCCAGGGCGCGGTACCAGGCGGGGCCGCCGGCAATGCAGGCAATGTGCAGCGCGGCGGCGGCGGCGCTGAGGGCGGCGCCGATCATGAGAAAGTGGGTGGATGCTTCTGGCATGGGTGGCAGGCAGGTCAGGTTGTCGCGACAATGCGGCGCGAAGGTTACTGTGTGCGCCAGGAAATTGGCTTTCAGCGTAAAGTCATTATAAGATTAACAAAATGCATTGTGGAGCAGAACATGAAATGGGAAGGTAATCGCGAAAGCGACAACGTGGAAGATGTGCGCGGTTCGGGCGGCGGCGGAGGCGGGTTCGGCTTCGGCGGCCGCTCGGTCGGCATCGGCACGATCGTGATTGCGCTGGTGGGCGGCTGGATCTTCGGCATCAATCCGATGACCATTCTCAATATCATGAGCGGCGGCGGGGGCGCGGTGCCGGTGCAGCAGCAACAGGGCCAGGCGCCGGGCGTGCCAGCCAACGACCGCGGTTCCAAATTCGTGCGCGTGGTGCTGGCCGATACCGAAGATGTCTGGACGGCCTTGTTCCGCGAACAGGGCGGCACCTACCAGAAGCCGGCCTTGCAATTGTTTTCCGGCCGCACCCAGACCGCTTGCGGCGCCGGGCAAAGCGCGACCGGGCCTTTTTATTGCCCGGCCGACCGCAAGGTGTATCTGGACATGAGTTTTTTCCAGCTGATGGAAGAGCGCTTCAAGGTCGAGGGCGAGTTTGCCCAGGCCTACGTGATCGCCCACGAAATCGGGCACCACGTGCAGCATGCGATGGGCCTGACCGGCAAGGTCGACGAGGCGCGCCAGCGCGGCACGGAAAAACAGGCGAACGCCATGTCGGTGCGCCTGGAATTGCAGGCGGACTGTTTTGCCGGGGTATGGGCTTTCCACGCCAACCAGTCGCGCGCGATCCTGGAGCAGGGCGACGTCGATGCCGCACTGAAAGCGGCAACGGCCATCGGCGACGATGCCTTGCAGCGCCAGTCGCAGGGTCATGTCGTGCCCGATTCATTTACCCACGGCAGCTCGGAGCAGCGTGCGCGCTGGTTCAAGCGCGGCCTCGACGAGGGCAAGGTCGCGTCGTGCGATACCTTCGCCGCCCGCCAGCTGTAACAGTGTGACTAGTGGCTGGCGAGCGCTTCGGCGCCAGCCATCAGGGACTCGACCGCGCGCTCGAACACGGGCGCGTGTTCCACCGTGCGCAAGGTTTCGTTCTGCATCGCCGCCAGCAGGGCATCGCGGGTGAAGGTGGACGGCGCCGCCTGGCCCTTGACCGAGAACAGATACAGGCTGCCGCGCGGGCTGACCGCATTCAGGCGCGCCGGGACGTAGCGGCCATCCACGGCAATTTCGAAACCGGCGCCCGGCAGCGCCATGCCCAGCCATTCCTGCTCGTCGGCGGCGCGCGCGGCGCTCTTGCCGCCGTCGGTGTACAGCTCGGCGCGGATGCCGCGCTGCTCCAGCGCCGCTTCGAGCTGGGCGTGGCCGATGCTGACCGCGTCCTGGCCCGCTTCGCGCACGCCGCCGAAAGCGGCGAAGTGCGCGCGCAGCTGGTCCAGGTCCATCGCCTTTGCCGAGGCCGGCTGGCGGTTGCCCAGCACATCCATGTGGACCATCACCAGCTGGTCGAGCGCGGCCTTGGAGACGGTCTCTCCCATGCCGATCGCGGTTAAGCCTTCGCGTACCCGTTTGACCAGGCTGGGCAGCATGCGCACCATCTGGGCACGTTCCTCGACTGTACTTTTTTCCTGCGCGCTCCATACCAGCTCGGCCAGCATCGCCTGGCTGGCGGGCGCGTCGCTGCCCGGATGGACCAGGACGCGGCTCCACATATCGGTGACGAAATTGCCGATGCGCGGATCGACATCGAGCCGATTGAGCAGGCCGCCCAGCTCGGTGGCGGCGTCGCTGCGGCGGGCGCTGCTCGCTTCGACATCGCCGAGGGCGGCGATGCAGCGCGCCAGGCCCACGTCGCCGCGCGGCAGCAGGGTCGAGACGAACTGGTCGAGCGTGCGCTGGCCGTCGGCAAAGGTCGTCATGTCGGTGTCGAAGCGCTCCAGCACGCCGTCCAGGACCGTGTCGATCTCGTCTTCCAGTGCCGGGTAGCACGCCATGTCGGGCGTGATGCCGGTGGCGACGGTGCCGATCCGGTCGAGCAGGCGGCGCGCCGGATGCTGGGCATCGTGCAGCATCGATGGATCGAGCATGGCGGCGCGCAAAAACGGCACGTGCAGGCGGCCAAGCTGCTGGCGTACGCCTTCCGGCAATTGCTCGTCGTGCACGATGGACTCGAACAGCAGGCTTACCAGGTCGATGGTAACCCGGTCCGGCTCGCTGCTGGCGGCATCGGCAAGCTGGGCGCGCACGTCGAGCGGCGCGGGCGCGGGCGCATCCCTGGCAGCGCCGGCCGGCTTTGCCTGTTGCATTTGTTTTAAGCGCGCATCGAGGGCGCTGCCGCCCTGGCCGTCCGCGGCAGGGGCCGGGGTGTCGGCATGGCGCGGCGGACGCGCTGCCTTCGGCTGGTTAAAGACATTCCAGACCATTTCCTGCAAATCGGGCGCGCGCGGCTGCGCCGGGGCGCCGGCCGGCACGTTGCGCTGTTGCTGCATCATGCGCTGTAATTCCGGCAGTATGCGCGACTGCTTGGGCTGGGCCGCCTGGCCCTGCTGCGCCGCCTGGTTGTCCGCTCGTCCACCCGCGGCCACGCGGCCGACGAGCTGCTCGGCGGCCTTTTGCCAGGCAAGCCGGTCACGCTGGGCACGCGTGAGCGCGCTCGGCCGGGCGGTCAGCTTGCTTGAAATTCCGCGCGATTTGAATACTTCTTCTATTGCAACGTAGTATCCTTGCAGGCAATGCTCCATGGCGACCGATAGTGCATCGAACAGGGTTTTGGATTGGGCCTCGTCCTTGACCGCTTCGCGCAGGGCTTCGTGCAGCGAACGGGCCAGCAAATACGGGCGGAATGGGTTTTCGCGTTCGCGCACCTCGCCGTCGCCGTGTAACTGGGCAATCATCAGGTTCAGGCGCCCGAGGCTGGGCTGGTCGGCGTCGCGCAGGCGCATTACCAGCCGGTCGATCTCGATTTGCCGCGTCACGACGTCATCCTCGATGAGGGTCAGGTTGTCCGCACTGATCTCGTCCAGGCTGGCGCGCGTGTCCATGTACATGGTGTGCATGGCGCGTTCGAGGTAATTGGCAAAGTGGTGTTGCATGCGCGTCAACAGGAAGTTGCCTTGCTCGCGCAAGGCCTGGCGTGCATTCATCATCAGGCGCTCGTCGGGCCGGGCGGCGCCTTTCAGGGCCTTGTCCAGGCTGGCCTCGGCTTCGGCCAGGGTTTTCGTGGCAAGGACGTGAAAACCCGACAGTGCGGGTTGTTTCGCAAGCTGGAACACTCTTTTTGGTATTTGCATGGCGTTTTTTGTGCTCAAATGGATGAGCTGATCCGGGTCTCTGAAAGCCATGATAGCGCATTGGAGCAACAAAGTTGGCCTGAATGCACTGTTCAGTTGCATTTATTTAAGGAAGATGTATAAGATACAATGCCCCGTTCGCGACCTTTATCTATGCGTGTTGGCGAACCGACCACATGTAAGATCAACCTTAGTATCCCAGAATGAAAATATTCGCTGAACTCGATGATGCGGTACTGAACAGACCTGTTCAGGCCAGTAACGACCCTATCGCGGTGGCCACAGCCATGGCCGCCCCGCTGCGGCCCGAGTCACCTCCTCTGCGCGTGATCGGGCGCGGCGATACGCTCACGGCGCAAAAAGTTGAGGTCGGCATTATCTTGCAAGCCATGCTGGGCACGGGAGGCGCTGCGGAGTATTTGGCGGACAACGCCGTGCATATCAGCGTGTCCTTGCGGGTGCTCACCAAACCGGCTTTGCGGCGCGGTCAACATGACGAGTTCGGCATTCCCACCGATCTCGAAGGCTAGGAATGCGTTGTTTTCCGGCGATTGACACCGTGGTGACACTGGCGAACGCCGCTTCGTCACCACGGCAACACGGCAAAGTGCTGCACCAGAAAATCGAGTAGCGCGCGTACCGCCGGCGACAATTGCCGGCGCGATGGATAAATCGCATAAATCGTCAGCGCCGGCACGCGCCACTGCGGCAGCACGCGCACCAGCTCCCCGCTGGCCACCACCGGGTTCACCAGATAGGTCGGCAACATGGCGATGCCGCCGCCGGCCACGGCCGATGCCAGCAGGGCGGTTGCATCGTTGGCGCTGAAATAGCTGATTACGCCGACCTGGACCGCTTCCCCATCGCGCGCGAACGACCAGATGCTGCGTCCCACGTTGGCGTGGCTGAGGCAGCGGTGCTGTTCCAGTTCCTGCGGCGTGGCCGGCGCGCCATGCGCGGCCAGGTAAGCGGGCGAGGCCACCAGCAGCGAATCGCACTGCGCCAGCGGGCGCGCAATGAGCAAGGGCGACGGTTCGCCGCTGATGCGGATCGCCAGGTCGATCCGTGCTTCGACCAGATTGAGCGCGCCTTCGTTCAGATTCAGGTCGATTTTCAGGCGCGGATGGCGCGCCGTGAAGCGCACCAGCGCCTGTGCCAGTTGCGCATGCCCGAAGGACAGGCTGCAGGTGACGCGCAACAGGCCGCGCAGTTCGCCGCTGCTGGCGGTTTCCTCTTCCATGTTCTCGCTCAGCGACAGCATTTGCTGGCTGCGCCGCAAGCATGTTTCGCCGGCATCGGTGAGCGTCACGCGGCGCGTGGTGCGCTGGAGCAGGCGCGTGCCCAGCCATTTTTCCATTTCGGATACGTAGCGCGTCACCATCGCGCGCGACATGTCGAGCTTGTCCGCGCTGGCGCTGAAGCTGCCGCTGCCGGCTACCTCGACGAAGACGCGCATTGCCGTAATTCGATCCATTTGTCCAATCCATGAAACAGTCATGCGCAGTTTAACCCGTTTATCCGGACGAAAGACCTCACTACACTGCAGGCTTCCTTAAAACAACTTTATCGGAGTCCGTATGTTTCGCACCACCGCCATCGCCGCCGCCCTCACGCTGGTCTTTAGCAACGCCCTGGCCGCGCCCGCCCTGCAAACCAAGGTCTACAACGCCGATGGCGCCAGCTTCAACGTCAATTCGACATTGATTTATGGCGAGACCGAAGCCATGGTGATCGACGCCGGCTTTACCCGCGCCGACGCGCTGCGCATCGCCGCCAACGTGCTCGACAGCGGCAAGCAGCTCAAGACCATCCTGGTCAGCCAGGCGGATCCCGATTACTACTTCGGCGTCGACACCCTCAAGCAGATTTTCCCGAAGGCGCAAGTGGTCGCCACGCCGCAGGTGATCGAGAAGATCAAGGAAAA
Organism: Massilia scottii; assembly: GCF_030846495.1. Lineage (NCBI taxonomy): Bacteria > Pseudomonadati > Pseudomonadota > Betaproteobacteria > Burkholderiales > Oxalobacteraceae > Massilia > Massilia scottii. Next base: position 200,696 of record NZ_JAVCWM010000007.1, read on the forward strand.
GATGGCGGCCAAGCTGGCCTTCTGGAGTCCCAGGATGGGCGCCAACGCACCGGCGGCCGCGAGCCTGCCCACCGCGCTGCAGAACATGACCCTGACCGTGGATGGCCAGGCGGTGGAAGTGCGCGGCACGCAAGGCGTGCTGGCGCATCGGCCGTACGTGTGGATTGCGTCGACCAGGACGATCACCGGCGCGCTCGGCGTGTTCGGCAACCTGCATTTGTGGATGGCCGACGCGCCAACGGCGGCCCAGCGCAGCGCGTGGAGCGCCCAGCTCGACGAGATGGCCGCGCTCAAGCCGGCCGTCGTTATTCCAGGGCATATGAAGGCTGGCACGCAATTGGACGAGAGCAGCATCGCCTACACCCGGAACTACCTCAAGAGCTACGAAAAAACGCTGGCAGCGAGCGGTAACAGCGCCGACGTGATTGCACGCATGAAGACGGCGTATCCTGACGCGCCGCCGGGCCTGGCACTGGATATCGGCGCCAAGGTCAGCAAGGGCGAGATGACCTGGTAAGCGCGTAAAAGCCGGTGCGCGGCATACTTTGCCGATGCCGCTGCATGCGCCGGCGGTTCCGAACCGCCAGTGCCGCCGACGGCAAGCATGCGCCTGCCCGGCTCACTCCGGCCCCAGCACCCGGAACACCTCATCGGGCGTCGTCAAGCCGTCGCGCACCTTGATGAACGCGTCGTCGCGCAAGGTCATGAATCCCTGGGTGATCGCGTACTGCGTGATTTCCGTGATGGCGACCTGGGACGCGATCAGGTGCCGCATGTGCGTGTCGGGAGCGAGCACTTCATACAGGCCGAGGCGGCCCTTGTAACCGCTGCCGTGGCAATGTTCGCATCCCGCGCCGTAAAAGGCCTGGAACGGCTGGGCGGCGAAATCGCCGCCGAGGCGCTGCAGCAAGTCCGGCTCGGCCGGCGCCGCTGCCCGGCAGCGTTCGCACACCTTGCGCACCAGGCGCTGCGCAATGACCGCTTCGAGCGCCGTGGCGATCACGAACGGCTTCAAGCCGAGGTCGAACAGGCGCGAAATGGTGGCGATCGCCGAATTGGTGTGCAGGGTCGAATACACCTGGTGGCCGGTCAGCGCCGCGTGAAATGCCACCTCGGCCGTTTCAAAATCGCGGATCTCGCCGATCAGCAAGACGTCCGGATCCTGGCGCAGGATGGCGCGCAGCACCAGGGGGAAGGTCAGGCCGATTTTTTCGCGCACCACCACTTGCCCGGCCGAGTCGAGGTAGTATTCGACCGGGTCCTCGATCGTGATGTAGTTTTTTTCCGACGTGGCGCTGCTCTGGAGCAGGCTGTAGAGCGTGGTGGTCTTGCCGCTGCCGGTCGGGCCCGTCGCCAGGACGATGCCCTGCGGCTTGTCGCTGGCGTTGCGCACCTTGGCCAGGTCCATCGGATTGAAACCGATGCCGTCGAGGCGCAGCACGGCCGCGTTGCGGTCGAGAATGCGCATGACGATCTTTTCGCCGTTGATCGTGGGCAGCGTCGAGATCCGCAGGTCGACCACCCGCTGCGGGGTCTTGACCGCCAGGCGTCCGTCCTGCGGCCGCCTGCGCTCGGAAATATCCATCTCGCCCATGATCTTGATGCGCGAGACGATCGACTGGTGCATATTGTGCGGAATCTGCATCTTGTCGATCAGCACGCCGTCAACCCGCAAGCGCACCATCACGTTCTTGGTGCGCGGCTGGATGTGGATGTCGGACGCTCCCAGGTTGATCGCCTCGAGCAGGATCGCGTTGACCAGCCGGATCGCGGGCGGCTCGTCCGTGCCGCGCAACAGCTCTTCGAGCGACTGCCCCAGGCCGTCGTCTTCGATGACGATTTCCACCCCTTCGTACGGGTCGTTCGAGCCGAACGCCGCTTCGAGGTCGGTCAGGTCGGCGCGCCCGGTGCTGTAGACGGCGGCAATCTTGGCCAGGATGGACGACATCGGCGCGAGCACGGGCGCAATTTCCAGGCCGGTTACGAAACGCAGGTCGTGCAGCAAGCCTTCGTCCAGCGGGTCGGCCATCGCGACCGTCAGGCGCTTGTCGTCGATGCGCAGGGGAATGATCAAGTGGCGCTGGCACAAGGCGGCCGGCACCAGCGCGGCTACCGCCACGTCGATCGCCATTTCGTCGACGCTCACCTGCTGGATCATCAGCTCGGCAGCCAGCAAGTCGTGCACATCCTTTTCCTGCACCCAGCCGCGCTCGACGATTTCCTTCAACACGGCCTGCTGCTTCTGGGCCTGCTGCTGGATGCGGATCAGCTCCTGCACTTGCCCCAGATTGAGTTTGCCGTGGCGATGCAGCACGGTGGCCAGCCGGCTGCGGTTGCCGGCCGAAAACTTGGCCATCTGCTCGATTTCCTGCGACTTGCGCGCGCTCTCCTGGATCAGGACCTTGTTGCTGCGGTTGAGCTCCTGGCGTTCGAGCGCCAGCGCAACCGTCACGCGCAGGTCGTCATCGTTCCACGGCTTGAGGATGAATTTGTAGACCGCGCCGGTCTTCACCGCCCCGACCACCGCGTTGACGTCGGCATGGCCGGTGAGCATGATGCGGATCATGTCCGGTTCGATCTGGCGCGCCTGGCGCAGCAATTCACCGCCGTCCATGCCCGGCATCATGAAATCGCTGATGATCAGGTGGAAGGTGTCGGCCTTGAGCAGCGCCAGCGCCTCGCGCGGATTGCCGCTGGTAACGATCTCGTAATTTTCCTGGCGAAATACCCGGCGCAAGGCCGACAGCACGTTCGGCTCGTCGTCGACCAGCAGGATGCGGTAGGCGCGCACCGGCGCCGCACTGCTGTCGCCCTCGGCGGCGCCGGTGAACAAATGCCCGTAGCTCATGCACGTTCGCCGGCCTGCAGCGGTATGTGCACATCGAAGGTGCTGCCGCCGTCCGGCGTCGAGCGCACCGCGATATGCCCGCTGTGGGCGCGCACGACATCGCCGGCCACCGTCAAGCCGAGCCCTATCCCGCCGCCCACGCCATGGGTGGTGAAGAAGGGGTCGAAGATGCGGGGAAGCACCGCCTCCTCGATCCCGCAGCCCTGGTCGGACACCGAGACCAGCAGCTCGCCGTCGCGGGCGGCGCTGGCGAGCCGGATCACGCCCTGGCGCGCGCGCATGGCCGTGCGCGCGTTGAGCAGCAAGGCCAGCACCACCCGGGTCAGGCCGTCGCGGTCGCAACTGACTTGCGGCAGCAAGCCGAGCTGGGTGTCGAGCCGCACCCCGGCCGGCAGTTCGCCCAGCATCCTGACGGCCGCGCGCAGCGCATCGTTCGGATCGACGTCGGCGAACTGGGCCGGCTCGCAATGCGCGTACGCCTTCAAGTCCGAGATGATGCGCGACACCCGGTCGGCGCCGGCGATCGATTCGTCCAGCAAGCTGGGAAAATCGTCGACGATATAGGCCAGCTGTTTCGCCTCGGCCGACGCCAGGGGCGGGGCCGCGATGGCCTGTCCAAGCGCGGCGACGTAGTCCTTGGCGGTGCTCAGATTGCTCCTGATGAAACCGATCGGGTTGTTGATTTCGTGCGCCATGCCGGCGGCCAGGCTACCGATCGAGGCCATCTTCTCGGCCTGGTACATGCGGCGCTGGCTCTGCTCGATCAAGCCCACCTGTTCGTGCACGCGCGCCTCGAGCTGCGCGCTCAGGGCGCGGTAGCGCGCCTCGGATTCGCCCAGCGCAGCGTGCTTGTCCATGAGCTCGCGGTGATCCGCGACCACCGTCTCCAGATGCAGGTCGGCGGCCATCCGGTAACGGTTCGATGCGCCCAGCAGCAGTTCGATCCATTTGCCCGCCGGCGCCAGCCAGGTTTGGCGGTCGGCCGGCGCCGACAAGGTGCCGACGACGTCGATGTCGACCACCAGCGCGACGGTGCAGACGGGGCCGTCGATCGCCAGCGCGCCTGCGTGCACCAGCCCGTCGTCGGCGCCGTCGATGCGCCAGGCACGGCCGACGCTGTGCTCCATCGCCGTTTCCAGCGCGCTCGCCGGGACGTTGCGCATCATCTCGCGCAAGCTGACCTGGCGGTCGAAGGCGGGTAGGGTTTGGTTCACGTCGCCGCTCCTCCGGCCGCTTCGATGAACGCGTCTTGCGTCAAGCCATGGTCGGCCAGCAGCGCGAACTGGACGTCGAGCCGCACATAGACCAGCTTGAGCAAGGCTGAAAACGTTTCCCTTACCCCGTCGCCCTGCAGCGCGCTGGCCAGCAGCACTGGCCAGGGCGCCTTGCTCCAGCGTTGCGCGATGTCTTCCTCGGACAGGATATCGGGCAAGTCGCGCTTGTTGTACTGCACCACCAGCGGAAAGCTGGCCACATCGATCCCGACGGTCGCGGTATTGGCGATCAGGTTGTCGAACGATGCGCCATTGTTGACTGACTGGTGACGCTGGGAGTCAGCCACGAACACGGCGCCGTCCGCACGCGAGAGCACCGCCTTGCGCGTGCCATTGTGCGCAACCTGTCCGGGAACCGTAAACAGCTTGAATTTGACGAGCAGGCCGGATGGCGCGGTGAAACCGAAAGGCAGCAAGTCGAAAAACAAGGTACGGTCGCCTTCGGTTTCGAGCAGCATCATGTCGCCCACCAGGTCGGCCGTCAGCAAATCGTGCAGGCGCGTCAGATTGCTCGTCTTGCCGGACATCGCGGGGCCGTAGTAGACCAGTTTCACAGTCAGGCGCTGCGCTCGCTCGTCCAATTCCGCCATATAGTTCCCCGCCTCCCTCGAAACCTGTCCCCAAGAGTACCTCAACTTTGCCCATTCGCATGTAATGCGGCTGTGCGCGTATGCCCGGCGCAACAACTTTAACGAACAGGCAAATTGGTGCTGGCCGAAGGTGATGCTCCAGCTGGGAATATTGTTCCGATTATCCCTTTTAAATCAACGTTGTACTTCGGTAATTTAATGTGCAATGTGATAAGAAATTGTTAAATTCTCAAGGATTTTGATGGCAAAAATGTAAAATTTTGCTCTCTCACCATCTGCTTGGTAACATTTTTACGACATTTATTCCCGCAAAGCAAAAATATTCGACGGATAGTGCCACCACATTGATGCGCGGGCGCACTATGTACTCATGCGACTTGCATGTTGCCCGAAGCCCGGCACCAGCGGCCATGCAAGCAGCGGCCTCAGGGAATGTTGTTACCGATACCAGAAGTTTCATTCGCATCGCCAGGGAGAAATCATATGCAGCCAACGCTCAAGCCACTCTGTCTTCTCGTCATGCAGGCCGTGTCCTGCTTCGCCTACGCCGCCGCCGGCCCCGATCCGGCCGCGCTGCCGGAGCAGCCCGCGCTCGACGCCGCGCCGGCGCCGGTCCAGCCCGCACCGCCGCTGGCCTCGGCGCCGGCCGCTGTTCTGGTCGAAACCTTCGGGCGTGGCCAAAGCCGCCAGGTCCAGAACATTTCGCGCATCGAATTGAGCAAGCTGTTGCCGGGTACCAGCCCGCTCAAGGCGCTCGAACGCTTGCCGGGCGTGAGCTTCCAGGCCGCCGATTCCTTCGGCATCTACGAATGGTCGGTGCGCTTCAATGTGCGCGGCTTCAGCCAGAGCCAGCTCGGGTTTACGCTTGATAATGTCCCGCTGGGCGACATGAGCTACGGTAACAACAACGGTTTGCAGGTCACGCGCGCGGTGTCGTCCGAAAACGTGGTGCGGGTGTCGCTGTCGCAGGGCGCCGGTGCGCTCGGAACCGCATCGACCAGCAACCTGGGCGGGACGGTGCAGTTCGTCATGCAGGAGCCGCACGACGAATTCGGCACCGCCGTGGTCCAGACCTTTGGCGCCAACGATACCTCGCGCACCTTCGCGCGCGTCGATACGGGCGAGCTGCCCGGCGGCGGCAAGTTTTACCTGAGCGGTACGCGCCAGCGCGCCGGCAAATGGAAGGGCGAGGGTTCGCATGACCAGGAGCAGTTCAATTTCCGCTTCCAGCAACCGATCGGCGACCATTCCCTGAGCGGCTTTTATAACCAGTCCGACCGTATCGAGCGCGACTACCAGGATCTGTCGCTCGCCATGCTGCCGAAGGTGGGCTACGATTTCGATTACTATGCGCCGGACTGGGAGCGTGCCGTGGCGGCCGCGCGCGGCGTCTACAGCGGCGGCGTCAGCACCAAGGATGACGCCTATTTCCTCGGGCGCGGCCTGCGCAAGGATGGCCTCGGCTCGCTGGTGCTGGACCTCGACTTCGGCGCCGGCTTCGGGTTCAAGGGCACGCTCTACACCCACAACCACCAGGGGCAGGGCCACTGGTACACGCCGTATGCGGCATCCTCGGCCACGGTGCCGATCTCGATCCGCGCTTCCGAGTACGATATCCACCGGCGCGGCGTGGTGCTGGACCTGAGCTGGGAGCGCGGCATGCATGCGCTCAAGGCTGGCATGTGGAGCGAGACCAATGCCCACGATTTTTCGCGCAATTTCTACGCGGTTGGCGGTCCGGAAGATACCGGCCGTTTCCTCACCGCTCCCAGCTCGCGCGCATTTTTCCAGTCCTTCGATACCAGCACGCGCCAGTTCTATGTGCAAGACACGATCTCGATGGCCGATGGCCGCTTCAAGGTGAACGCCGGCTTCAAGAGCCCCAAGGTGACCATCGACGCCACCAGCGTGCTCGGCACGCGGGCAGCCGGTTCGATCACGGCCGAGAAAAGCTTCTTGCCCCAGGCCGGCGCGATCTATGCCTTGAACAAGGACGACGAAATCTTCGGATCGGCGTCGAAGAACATGCGCGCCTACCAGCCGGGCGCGGCGGGGCCGTTTTCCCAGACCCAGGCGGCGTTCGACCTGGGCAAGGCCAACCTCAAGCCCGAAACCTCGACCTCGGTCGACCTTGGCTACCGCTTCCGGCGCAACACGCTGCAAGGTTCGGTGGCGGTGTATCGGGCCGACTTCAGCGATCGCCAGCTCAGCGTGGCCACGTGCAGCGGCATTGCGGGTTGCCCGAGTACCCTGGTCAACGTCGGCAAGGTGCTCACCACCGGCATGGAGGCGAGCGCCATGTGGAAAATGAGCAAGGATTTCTCGTGGTTCAATTCGGTGACCTACAACGACTCAACCTACAAGTCGAACTATATGGACAACGGGGTGCTGATCAAGGCCGCCGGCAAGCAGGTCGTCGATACGCCGCGCACCATGCTCACCTCCGAACTCAATTACGAAAACAAGAATGTGTTCGGACGGGTCGGGGTCAAGCATACCGGCAAGCGCTACTACACCTTCCTCAACGATGCGGGCGTCGATTCCTACCTGATGGCGTCGATGTCGGCAGGCTACAAGCTGCAGCCGGTGTGGCGCCTCAAGGATGTCACGTTCCAGCTGCACGTGAATAACCTGTTCGACAAGCAATACATCAGCACCATCGGATCGAATGGTTTCGTCAAGTCCGATCCGAACGGCACCTATGCGACCTTGCTGACGGGGGCGCCGCGTCAGGTGTTCTTCTCGATCGGGGCCAAGATCTAGGCCGGAACCAGCCGGCGCCCGCTGCTCGGATGGCAAAAAGCCCACAAGCGAACTTGTGGGCTTTTTTGATGAATCTTGGTAGGCCGTGCGGGATTCGAACCTGCGACCAACGGATTAAAAGTCCGCTGCTCTACCAGCTGAGCTAACGACCCAAGGTAAAACGATCAAAAAAAGCAGTAGCGATCGCTCGCAACTGCTTCCTTTGCTTACTGCGAATTCGTGGTAGGCCGTGCGGGATTCGAACCTGCGACCAACGGATTAAAAGTCCGCTGCTCTACCAGCTGAGCTAACGACCCCGAAAGAGGCAATATTATAGCTGGCGATTTCGATTTCCGCTAGGAAGTTTTGCAACAGCCGTTGCGGACCCCGTTGTTCAGGTCAGCTTGGCCGTCACCTTGAGCACTTCGTCGGCCGTGGTCGTGCCCTCGATAATCTTGTACGCGCCCGCGATGCGCAGCGGCTTCATGCCGTCATCCACGCTTTGCTGGCGCAGGGCGGCCAGGTCGGTCTGCTTGCCGATCATGTTGGTAAAGCCTTCGGTGACCGTCAGCAGTTCGTACAGGCCGGTACGGCCGCGGAAACCCGTCTGGCGGCATTCCGGGCAACCGATCGGGCGGTACACCACCGCCGGCTTGGGAATGTTCCAGGAGCCGCCGATGCTTTCCCACACGTCGTCGTTGAGTTCCCCGCCCGGCGCCTTGCACAGCACGCACAGGGTACGCACCAGGCGCTGCGCCATGATGCCGATCAGCGTCGCTTCCAGCAGGTAATGCGGCACGCCCAGCTCCAGCAGCCGCATCACGGCCGAGGGCGCATCGTTGGTGTGCAGGGTCGACAGCACCAGGTGGCCGGTCAGGGCCGCCTGGATCGCCATTTCGGCCGTGGCCAGGTCGCGGATCTCGCCCACCATGATGATGTCGGGATCTTGCCGCATCAGCGCCCGCACGCCATCGGAAAAGCCGAGGTCGATGCCGGACTGCACCTGCATCTGGTTGAACGAGGGCTCGACCATCTCGATCGGGTCTTCCACCGTGCACACATTCACTTCGGTGGTGGCGAGCGCCTTGAGCGTCGTGTACAGGGTCGTGGTCTTGCCCGAGCCGGTCGGCCCGGTCACCAGGATGATGCCGTGCGGCCGCGTGGTCAGTCCATCCCAGCGCGCCGCGTCGTCCGGCGGGAAACCGAGTTCGGGCAGGGTCTTGACCACCACTTCCGGATCGAAAATCCGCATCACCAGCTTTTCGCCGAAGGCGGTCGGCATGGTCGACAGGCGCAGCTCGACTTCCTGGCCGCCGCTGGTGCGGGTCTTGATGCGCCCATCCTGCGGGCGGCGCTTTTCGATCACGTCCATGCGCCCGAGCAGCTTGATGCGCGCCGTCATGGCGATCATCACCACCGCCGGCACCTGGTACACCTGGTGCAGCACGCCATCGATCCGGAACCGCACCGAGGCAATCTCGCGCTTGGGCTCGAGGTGGATGTCGGAGGCGCGCTGCTCGAAGGCGTACTGCCACAGCCAGTCGACGATGTTGACCACGTGCTGGTCGTTGGCGTCGAGCTTGTTCGACTTGCCCAGTTCAACCAGTTGCTCGAAGTTGTTGCGCAGCGCCAGGTCCTGGCCCTTGGACTTGTTGGCGTCCTTGATCGATTTGGCCAGGCTGAAGAACTGCGAAATGTATTGCGAGATTTCGAGCGGGTTGGCCATCACCAGCTCGATCTTGCGGCGCGAAACCTTCATGATCTCGGCTTCCCACTCGACCGAGAACGGTTCGGCGGTGGCCACCACCAGCTTGGTGCCGCTCAGTTCGACGGGCAGGATGTTAAAGCGCGCCGCGTAGCTCGCCGTCATCACGTCGGCCACCTTGGTGAAGTCGATTTTCAGCGGGTCGATGCGGATGAAGGGCAGCCGCACCTTGCCTGCCGCCCACTCGGTCAGCACGTCGAGCGTGAGCAGCTTGTGCGGGGGCAGGGCGGAAACCAGCTTGCACTGGGCCACGGCAGACAGCGGATGCATGGAGCCGGCCGCCGTCTTCAGGATGCCCTGGGCCTGGGCATAATTGCCCTTGACGTTGGGCTTTTCCACGATGCCATCGGACAGCAACCACGAAAAGATGGCTTGCAGGTCGAGCGACTTGGGGGCACTGCGTTTGGGCGCCGCGCTGGTTTCCGTGTGTTCTGCTTTCAATCCGTTTTCTCCATTGGGCACTGCAGTTACTTGTCCGCCAGCATGCCCTTGACCCAGGATTTGGCCGGCAATTTGGTCGCCGTCACGATCTGCGCGGCACGCGCGGCGAGCGCTTCCGGATCGATGACGGGGCGTTGTTTGAAGCACAGGGCGACGACATTGCCGTCGTGCACTTCCGGCAGGCAGATCACATGTCCAAAGGCGAATTTCATGGCCTTGATATTGCGCGCAAAGCTGGGATGGTCGCCGAACAGGTTGACCGTCATCATGCCGCCGTCGCGCAGGCAGGCGTTGCAGGCCTGGTAGAACTCGGGCGTGTCGAGCACCGGGCCGCGCGCGGTGGCGTCGTACAGGTCGCATTGCAGCACGTCGAAGGCGCCTTCGTTGGCGGGATCGTTGACGAAGTCGAGCGCATCCATTTCCAGCACGCGCAGGCGCTCGTCCTCGGGCGGCATCTTGAACATCGAGGCGCAGATCGCGATGACGGAGGAATTGAGTTCGACCGCCGTCACCACTGCCTCGGGGAAGGTGCGGTAGCAGTATTTGGTCAGGGTGGCCGTGCCCAGGCCGAGCTGGGCAATGGCGCGCGGGGCGTCGATGAACAGCATCCAGGCCATCATCTGCTGCGCATATTCGAGTTCGGGCCAGTCGGGCTTGCGGATGCGCATGGCGCCCTGGACCCATTCGGTGCCGAAGTGCAGGTAGCGCACGCCATCCTGCTCGGATAAGGTCACGGGCGCAAATTTGGGCTTACGGGCTGGACGGCGCGATGACTCGGCCTGTTCGATGGATTTTCTTTTGATGAGCATAGGACGCCTGATTCGATCGCCCATTATCGATGGAGGGCTTACCGGAGTGCAAGCGAAATGCGGGGATGGAGGGAATGGCGCTACCGTGAGAGACCTTGCCTCCGCGCCAGGGAGGACCTGGGCGGGGAAGGTTTGTCGGAGCGGGCAGGCTGGCTTGCACTTGGGCCCCTGCGCGCAGGCGAGGATGACTCCGGCCCGCCGGCGCCTGAAGCAGGAAGCGTGGCAGTCAGCCGCTGCGGATTATTGCCCGCGTTCCGGCTCCACCGACACCCGCAGGCGGATGCGCTGGCCGGGATCGCGGTCCATCAGGCTGGTGTAGGTTTGTCCGCGGTAGTCGTACGTGACGTCGTAGCCGGTGGTGCGCGACTCAACCGCGTCGACCATGCGGCACTGGCGCACCGCCTGTTCCTGCACCTGCTGCGGCTGCTGGTTCTGCATCACGCGGCCATTGTTGTCGACCCGGTCGCCAACGACCGCACCGGCAATCGCGCCGGCCGCCGTGGCTACCGCGCGGCCGCTGCCGCCGCCGACCTGGTTGCCCAGCAGCGCGCCGGCAATGCCGCCGATGATGGCGCCGCCGGCGCTGCGGTCCTGCTGCTGGTACTGCTGTTGCACCGGCACCTGCACGTACTCGGTGCGGCATTCTTCGCGCGGCTGGCGAACCTGCTCGACCCGCGGCTGGACACGGATGACGCGGCCGTAATCGGCGAATTCGCTCGCCTGGGCGAACGGCAGGGCGCAGATGCCCAGTGCCGTCACGATCAGTTTGGTGTGCATGTTCATGGAAATACCTCGTATGTAGGATAAGACACTTGGACGGGCTCTGAGTTCCAAAGACTGAGAACCACCATGACATGGTATCCCTGTCGGACCGGGATTTGCAATCCGCATGGCAACAATTTGTAACAGCGGAGAACCCCGGCCGCGCCAGGTCGCAGAATGGCCAGGCCTTCCTCCCGCAGGTCTTATAAATTAGAGGCTTTCTACAGAATTCGCTCTGATTTATTACAAATATTGTGGCTCAAATCACATTCGGGTTGATTCAGTAACCACAAAACGTTACCCTTATACGATTAGGGGGTATATTGGCGGGTGGCAACGGTAGCAGGAGATCGGCGTTTTCCCCGGTAAACGCGACGCATCGGCAACAATAGAACTGAAATGCACCCGACCACACCAGGACGACTTGAGGGAAAAATGAGTTTGTTGATTACAGTGCCGCCCAATCTTGTGCAGTCCATCCGTGCCTTCCGTGTAGTGGAACTGCAAGAAGAAGCAGTCCGACTGGGACAGCATTTCCTGTACGCGCATTGCGCCGATACGCTCACCAAGCAGCAGGTGTGCGGCCGCATCGCCGAGAATTTTTGCTTTCCCAAGCCTTGCGGCAAGAATTTCGACGCCCTGCGCGAGTGCCTGACCGATTCCATCGGCAAGGCCGGCCCGCAGCCGGGCTTTATCGTCGTCCTCGAACAATTGCCGAATACGCAAAAATTCGACAAGGAAGCGCGCGAAACCCTGCTCGACGTGTTCCGCGACGCGGCCGACTTCTGGGCCGAGAAAAAAGTCCCGTTCCGCGTGTTCTACTCCTTCGAGTAAGCCGGCGCCGGCAGGCAGCGGCGCCTGGCGTTTCTTGCCGTGTTCGTGCTGCGCTGCAACAATTGTACCCCGGTTTATTGGTCCGGCCAGCCGCTCAGGGTACAATGCGCGCTATGAAAAACATTGTGATCCTCATTTCCGGGCGCGGCAGCAACATGGAAGCCGTCGTCCATGCTGCTCGGGAAGAGCAGTGGCCGGCGCGCATCGCGGCCGTCATCAGCAACAAGGCGGACGCCAAAGGCCTCGAATTTGCCCAGTCGCACGGCATCCCGACCGCCGTGGTCGCCAACAGGGAATTCGCCACGCGCGAAGCGTTCGATGCTGCCCTGCAGGAAACCATCGACCGCTTTGCGCCCGACCTGGTGGTGCTGGCCGGCTTCATGCGCATCCTCACGCCAGGCTTTGTCGCCCATTATGACGGGCGCATGCTCAATATTCATCCCTCGCTGCTGCCGCTGTTTCCCGGCCTGCATACGCACCAGCAGGCGCTCGACGCCGGCGTGGCCAGGCACGGCGCCACGGTGCATTTCGTCACCGCCGAACTCGATCACGGCCCGGCCGTGCTCAAGGCGGAAGTCGACGTGCTGGCGGGCGACACCCCGGACACACTGGCCGCGCGCGTGCTGGTGCAGGAACACAGGCTGTACCCGCGCGCGATCCGCCTGTTCGTCGAGGACCGGCTCAGCATCGATAACGGCGACGTTCGCATCGCCGATAAAACACATAATTAACCAAGGAATACCATGAGATTGCCACCAGCGATTCTCGCCAATACGGAAGAAGTATTGCGCGAGATCTTGCGTTTTTCGGCGCCCGCCGACACCACGTTGTCGCGCTACTTCAAAGACCACCCACGCCTGGGCTCGCGCGAGCGCGGCGCCGTGGCGGAAGGCATTTATGCCATCCTGCGCAATAAATCCTTCTTTACCGACTTCGCCGAAGCGGGCGCCAGCCCGACCATGCGCCGCCTGACCATCCTCGGCCTGGCCGAAGCGGTGGGCGTCGATTCGCTGGGCGGCCTGACCGAAGAAGAAACCGAATTCCTGAACCGCATCCAGGAAATCGACCGTAACCTGATGCCGCCGCAAATGCGCTCGAACCTGCCGAAGTGGCTGTTCGACAAGTTCGTGGCCCAGTACGGCGAAGCCGAAACGCTGGCCCTGGCGCACGCCCTGAACCAGCCGGCGCCGCTCGACCTGCGCGTCAATTCGATCAAGGCCACGCGCGATGACGTCGTTGCCGGCCTGGCCGAAGCGCCGATCGAAGCGATGCCGATGCCGTACGCGCCGCTCGGCCTGCGCGTGCTGAAAAAGCCGACCCTGCAAAACCTGCCGCTGTTTAAGAGCGGCGCGATCGAGGTGCAGGACGAGGGCAGCCAGGTTTTGAGCCAGATCGTCGGCGCCAAGCGCGGCGAAATGGTGGTCGATTTCTGCGCCGGCGCCGGCGGCAAGACCCTGGCACTGGGTGCGCTGATGCGCAACACGGGCCGCCTGTACGCCTTCGATATTTCCGAAAAGCGCCTCGCCAAGCTCAAGCCGCGCCTGGCGCGCAGCGGCCTGTCGAACGTGCATCCGGTGCAGATCGCGCATGAACGCGACGCCAAGATCAAGCGCCTGGCCGGCAAGATCGACCGCGTGCTGGTCGACGCCCCCTGCTCGGGCCTGGGTACCCTGCGCCGCAATCCGGACGTGAAATGGCGCCAGAAAGTGGAAGCCGTCGCTGAAATGCAGGAAAAGCAAGCCTCGATCCTGGACGGCGCGGCGCGCCTGCTCAAGGGCGGCGGGCGCCTGGTGTACGCCACCTGCAGCCTGCTGGACGAAGAGAACGACTTTATCGTCGAGCAATTCCTGGCCGCGCATCCGGAGTTCGACCTGGTGCCGATGAGCAAAGTGCTGGCTGAGCAAAAGATCGACCTGGAGATGGGCGACTACCTCAAGCTGCTGCCGCACAAGCACCAGACCGACGGCTTCTTCGCCGCCGTGATGGAACGCAAGCCGATGGCGCCGAAGCCACCGAAAGACAAGCCGGCCGACGAGATCGACGCCGACGCCGACGAATAAAGCCCTACCCAGCCCATGCCCTTATCGAACGTGCTGTCCGACCTGATTGAGGATTTCGACAAACCCAGCTTCCTGTACCAGGCTGGCGCCATCGTTGTTTGTATCGTATTGGGATGGGGGCTGGGTTACGCGATCCGGCGTGCCTGGCTGCGTGGCCGCTCCGCAAGCGGGGTGGTGCAGATGGGGGTGGAAAGTTTCTCCTTTGTGCTCAGCCCGCTGGCGGTGGTGGGCTTCCTGGCGCTGGCCAAACTGCTGTTCGCATCGCAACGCTACAATGTGCACCTGCTGCGCCTGGCGCTGCCGCTGTTCGCGTCGCTGGCGGTGATCCGCCTGGCGTTTTACCTGATGCGGCGCGTGTTTGTGCGCCACGGTCCGGTCGGCGCCGCCATGCTCACCTTCGAAAAAATCTTCGCCATGCTGGTCTGGCTGGCCGTGGCGCTGTACATCGCCGGGCTCTGGCCGGATGTGTTCGAGTTCCTCGACGATACCAAGCTGCCCTTAGGCAAAAACAAGGTGTCGCTGGCGGTCGTCATGCAGGCCGTCGCCTCGGTCGCGGTCTTGTTGATGGTCGCCTTGTGGGCCGGGACGGCGCTGGAAGAGCGTCTGATGGGCGTGCACGGCATCCACACCTCGCTGCGTGTGGTGATGGCGCGCATGAGCCGGGCCATCCTGATTGTCGTCGCGGTGCTGCTCAGCCTATCGCTGGTCGGCATCGACCTGACCGTCCTGTCGGTCTTCGGCGGCGCCCTCGGGGTGGGCCTGGGCCTGGGCTTGCAAAAAATCGCCAGTAACTATGTGTCGGGCTTTGTGATCCTGCTCGAGCGCAGCTTGGCGATCGGCGACATGATCACCGTCGACCGCTTCAGCGGCAAGGTGACGCAGATCAACACCCGGTATACCGTGCTGCAGGCGCTCGACGGCACCGAATCGGTGTTGCCGAACGAGATGCTCATTTCCGGGCCAGTGCAGAGCATGTCCCTGTCCAGCCGCCAGGTGCGCCTCGCGACCCAGGTCACGGTCGCCTTCGACACCGACCTCGATGCGCTCATGCCGCTGATCGAGGCCGAATGCGCCACCGTGCAGCGCGTGCTGGCCGACCCGCCACCGGTGGCCATGTTCCTGCGTTTCGGTGCCGACGGTTTTGAGCTGGAAGTGGGCATCTGGATCAACGATCCCGAAAATGGCCGCGGCGGTGTCATTTCCGAGGCCAACCTGAAAATCTGGCATTTGTTACAACGGCAGGGCGTCAGCTTGCCCTACCCAACCCGCGATTTGCGTATTGCCGATCCGCGCCTGCATGCGTTTCTGAACACACTGGCGCCGGAATAAGGAAATGATTGGTGACAATCGTACCGTGCGGTACGGTATCGTCGTAAAATGGGGCACTCGATCATTTCCATGTGGCATGGTCGAGAAGGCAACGAACACCATTTTGGAGCGGTAATGACCTTGTTAAGCACCACCTTGAACGCTGTGCTCGATTTTATGACGACTGGCCTGGTTGGCCTGTCCGGCTGGGAAGTCGTGATTTACACGCTGATCGTGACACATATCACGATTGCCAGCGTCACCATCTATTTACACCGCCACCAGGCGCACCGCGCGCTGGACCTGCATCCGATTCCAAGTCATTTTTTCCGTTTCTGGCTGTGGCTGACCACCGGCCAGGTCACCAAGGAATGGGCCGCGATTCACCGCAAGCACCACGCCAAATGCGACACCGTGGAAGACCCGCACAGCCCTGTCACGCGCGGCATCCGCAAGGTCTTGTTTGAAGGCGCCGAGCTGTATCGCGCCGAATCGAAAAACCTGGAAACGCTGGAAAAGTACGGCCACGGTACGCCGACCGACTGGATCGAACGCAATCTGTACACCCGTTTCAGCTGGCAGGGCGTCGCTTCCCTGCTGGTGATTAACTTCGCGCTGTTCGGCGTGATCGGCGTGACGATCTGGGCGATCCAGATGGCCTGGATTCCCATCACCGCGGCCGGCATCATCAACGGCATTGGCCACTACTGGGGCTATCGCAATTACGACTGCTCCGATGCGGCCACCAACATCATCCCGTTCGGCATCCTGATCGGCGGCGAAGAGTTGCATAACAATCACCACACCTTTGCGACGTCGGCCAAGCTGTCGTCGAAATGGTATGAATTCGATATTGGCTGGTTCTATATCCGCGTGCTGGAAACCCTGGGCCTGGCCAAGGTGAAGAAAGTGGCGCCCAAGCCGGCGTTCGAACACGGCAAGACGGTCGCCGACCTCGATACCTTGCAGTCGGTGATCGCCAACCGCTATGACGTGATGGCGAAATACGCCAAATCGGTCAAGCAGGCGTGGGGAGAGGAGTTCGAGCACCTCAAGCACAAGGCCGAGCTGGAAGCGCGCTTCCTGAAGTCGTCGCGCAAGCTGTTGCAGCGCGAGCCGGGCAAGCTGGAAGATCCGCAGAAACAGCAGCTGGTTGAGTTGTTCCAGCACAGCAAGGCGCTGGAAACGATGCACCAGATGCGCGTGGAGCTGGGCGCGATCTGGGAACGTTCGCACTTCACGCGCGACCAGTTGCTGCAGCAGTTGCAGGACTGGTGCACCCGCGCCGAAGCGTCGGGCATCAAATCGCTGCAGGAATTTTCGATGCGGTTGCGTAGCTACGCATAACGCGCAACGTTTTTCTTTGGCCCCAAACTCAAAAACCGTCATTCCCGCGCAGGAATGACGGTTTTGACGTTTACGGCTATCGGTGACAAGCCCTGGCTATCTGCAATCATTCATCGTCGGAAAACTCAATGACCAAAAAAATCGCCATCCTGTTCATTTGCATGGCCAACTACTGCCGGTCCCCGACCGCCGAAGGGGTCTTCCGCAGCCGCGCCGCCGCCGCCGGCCTCGATCCATTCCTGCTGATCGATTCGGCCGCCACCTCCAATTGCCGCATCGGCCACGCGCCCGACCCGCGTTCGAGCGATCACGCCGCCCGCCGCGGCATCGACCTGAGCGGCCAGCGCGCGCGCCAGGTGACCCAGGCCGATTTCGAGAACTTCGATCATATCTACGCCATGGACCGCCAGAATCTGGCCATGCTCAAAACCGCCTGCCCGCCGCGCTTCCACCACAAACTCGGCCTGCTGATGGAATTTGCCACCCGCTCCGACTCGGACGTGGTGCCCGATCCGTACGGCGGCGACGTCGATGGTTTCGAACTGGTCCTCGACTATATCGAAGACGCGTCCGACGGCCTGCTTGCCAGCCTGCGCGAGCGCATCGGCAGGGGCTGACCGGGACCCGCAATACAAAAGAGCCGCGCACTTGCGTGGGCGGCTCTTTCGGTACTGAAATCGGGATCGCGGATTACTTGATCTTGGTTTCTTTGTACATCACGTGCTTGCGTGCTTTAGGATCGAACTTCATGATCTCCATTTTAGCAGGCATCGTGCGCTTGTTTTTATCGGTGGTGTAGAAGTGACCCGTACCTGCGGTCGATTCCAGCTTGATTTTGTCGCGGCCAGTTTTTGCCATGATAGCTCCCTAATTAAACTTTTTCGCCACGGGCACGCATGTCGACCAGCACGGCATCGATGCCGACTTTGTCGATTACGCGCAGACCGGCGTTGGACAGGCGCAGGGAGACCCAGCGGTTTTCCGATTCCACAAAAATACGACGGTTTTGCAGGTTAGGCAAAAAACGACGCTTCGTTTTGTTGTTAGCGTGGGAGACGTTGTTACCAACCATCGGGCCCTTGCCAGTTACTTGGCAAACACGTGCCATAGCGCACTCCTTGAATATATCCAAAATTGGAAAAACAAGAGTATAGCGTGAAAACCGCAGATGAATCAATGACTTGTGAAAAACAATTGTGTCTTATCGTGGAGTAAATTTAACAATTAGATGGTGCTACTGCTGAGAAACGGCCTTACCCTAACATCGCCCCTGCGCGCAGCCGGGCAAGCTCATAGCTGCCCATGCTCCGCAAACGAATGGACCTGATGGCCAGCCACCACAAAATGATCGAGCACGCGCACGTCGATCAGTGCCAGCGCCTGCACCAGCGCGCGGGTCAGCAGCAGATCGGCTTCGCTCGGATCCGGCGTGCCCGATGGGTGGTTGTGCGCAAGCAAAATGCTGGCCGCGTTGCGCGCCAGCGCCGCCTTCACCACTTCGCGCGGATGCACGCTGGTATGGGTCAGGGTGCCGCGGAACATTTCGTCGCAGGCAATCAGGCGATTTTTGACGTCCAGAAACAATACAAGGAAGGATTCATGCGCCTGGCGCCCCAGCTGCATGCGCAGGTATTGCCGCACCGCTTCCGGGGAGTTCAGCACCTCGCCGCTCTCCAGGCGCTCGCCGATGGCGCGCTGGGCCAGCTCCATCACCGCCTGCAATTGCGCGAACTTGGCCGGACCCAGTCCGTGCACCGTCGAGAACTGCACCAGGCTGGCGCCGAACAAGCCGTTGATCGAGCCGAAGCGCAGCAGCAGCTCGCGTCCCAGTTCGACCGCACTCTTGCCGCGCACGCCCACGCGCAGGAATACGGCCAGCAATTCCGGATCGGACAGCGCCGACGCTCCCTCGCTGATGAGCCGCTCGCGCGGTCGCTGCTGTTCGGGCCAGTCCTTGATCCCCATCGCGCCTCCGGTTTAATGTAAATGAGCAACATGAGAAACGTGGCAGGAATTACAATTGATGCTGTCAATGCCTTGCCGATGCATGACACGCCATTATCGGCGTGCTATTGCGGACGGTACTGATCCCGGCGTGAGAAGCGGCGGGAACCATATGGCGTGTGCCTGGCCGGAAAAATCATTGAACAGACAGGGAAGCGCGATGCGAACATGGGCAATCCGGGGAATCGTCCTGCTGGCAGGCGCTGCGCAAGCGGCCCCCGAGGCGCCGCCCAAACGCTGGGTAAGCGCCGACGACGTGCGTCTGCGCGCCCATCCCGGCGCGGATGGCAAGGTCCGGGCGATCCTGCTGCGCGGCACCGAGATGCGTCTCGACGGCAGCGCCCAGACCAACGGCTTTTGCCCGGCATCGGGCGCGGGCAACGCGGGCTACGTGGCGTGCGAGTTCCTCAGCGCCAAGCCGGTGGCGCGTTCGCAGGCCGGCGTGGATGGGGTGGACGCGGCGCAGCGCTGGGTGAGCGGCAGCGCGCTGACGCTGCGCGCGGCGCCGCTGCCCACCTCCGCCGCCGTGACCCGCCTGCCGCTCAACACCGTGGTCACGCTGGTGGGTGAAGATCGCGCCAGCGGCTACTGCGAAGTGCGCAGCGCCGCCGCGGCCGGCTACACGGCCTGCCGCTACCTGACGCGCACGCCGGTGATACTTGCCAGTGTGCAGGGCCACAGGATCTACACGACCGACCCTTTGCCCGCCGATTACGACCCTGAACGCGTGTTCTGGCTGCAACCGAGCTGGAGTGCCCTGGAGCAGTACGCGGATTACCTCAAGAAACGGTTTCCCAAGCTTCCCCAGCAGGGGCCATTCCCGCGCAACGAGGCGCTGGAGCGGATGAAGGCGCACCTCGCTTTGGGCGTGCATGGCCGCAAACCCGCCCCCTATCCAAGCTGGTCGTCCCTGCAGCGCATCGCCCTGCAACACGCCGCCATGAGCAAGGAAACCAGCCGCTTGCAGGCGCAAGGCAAGACCGATGCGCCAGCGCTGCGAACGCGCGAGCAACAAAGCCGGGAAATCGCCGCCAACCTCAGGCAGTCGCTCGGGCTCTGGAGCGAGCTGCACCTTGCCGACGAGAGCGATGGCGCGGGCCGCCTTGCCGCCCTGATCGGGGCGCTGGCGTTTACCGAGGTGCAGCCTTCGCTGTTCCGTACCGACGAGCAGATCGCACCACCCGACGCGAGCGCCGAGCAAGCCAGCGGCCGTTTCGGCATCGTGTTCCGGCAACTGGTCAACCCGCGCCCCAAGCCGGCGCCGCAGGCCGGCGACGACAATGCGCCGGGCCTGTACGACATGCTCAGCCGCACCGATGCCCTGGTGCGTTCGGTGCAGCGCGTCCAGCTGTACCGCGACGGCCAACTGCGCGCGCTGCCGAGCGTGCTGCGCAAGACCGAGACCTTGTGGCGCTATGCCGACGAACCCGAGTGCGAGGGCTGGACGCCCGGTTTCGCCTTCGGCGACGCCGACGCCGGCCCCTGGCGCTTCTTTGGCGACACCGCCGCCGCCAACAGAAAAACCGGCCTCAATCCACCCGGCAGCCTGTTCGCCTTCTACACCACGGTCGACCTGCCGCGCGGCCCGGCCGCCCGCACGGAAGCGAGCATGACGCTCGACCGTGCCAAGACGGGCTTTATCCGCGGCACGCATTTGTACTACGACCTCGACGCCGACGGCATTGCCGACCTGGCCGTGTGGGAAGGGGAGGGCAAAGGCCCGGGCCATCTGGACGGCCCCACGACGACCGACGACCGCTGGTACCGCCTGGTGCTGGTCAACATCAACGGTCGCTGGAAGTTGCTCGGCAGCGACAACTTCGGCTACGGCTGCGGCTGCTGAACAGGCCGCACTTTCTCGCCTTCCCGCAATCAAATGCGGGCAGGCGAGGCCGTTTCGACCACCGTGGCTTACAATGGCGCTTTGCACGCCTCAATGAATACCATGTCCACTACTTCCCCCGCCGTCGTCACCGAATCGGCCTACCTGACACTGCATTACCGCCTGGCCACCGCTGACGGCACCGATCTCATCACCACTTTCGCCGGCAACCCGGCCACCCTGATGATGGGCAGCGGCCAGCTCGCGCCCTTCCTCGAAACCTGCCTGATGGGCCTGCCGGAAGGCACGCACCAGACGTTCCAGCTGGCCCCGGCGCAAGCCTTCGGCGAGCGCAACCCGGAACTGGTGCGCGACGTGTCGCGCGCCACCCTGGACGAGAACTCGGCCCCCGGCGCCGACTACAAGGTGGGCGACCTGGTCGACTTCGCCGCGCCCGGCGGCGGCCGCTTTGCCGGCGTGCTGCGCCAGTTCGGCGACGCTGTGGTGACGTTCGACTTCAACCATCCGCTGGCTGGCCAGTCGCTGCAATTCGAAGTTCGGTTGATTTCCGTGCTTTAATTGCTGTTGTATATATAACTGTTGTATAAATAATACAGAGGCTCATCATGGACAGCGAAATTCTCCTGGCCCAGCCGCGCGGTTTCTGCGCCGGCGTCGACCGCGCAATCGAAATCGTCGAACGCGCCCTGCAACAATTCGGTGCGCCGATCTATGTGCGCCACGAAATCGTGCACAACGCCTACGTGGTCGAGGACTTGCGCAGCAAGGGCGCGATCTTCATCGAGGAACTCGACGATGTCCCGCCGGGTAACACCCTGGTGTTTTCCGCCCATGGCGTGTCGAAGGCGGTGCGCGCCGAAGCCGAAGCGCGCGGCCTGACCATTTTTGACGCGACCTGTCCGCTGGTGACCAAGGTGCACGTCGAGGTGGCCAAGATGCGGCGCCAGGGCTGCGAAATCGTCATGATCGGCCACGACGGCCATCCGGAAGTCGAAGGCACCATGGGCCAGACGGAAGAGGGCATGCACCTGGTCGAAACGGTGGCCGACGTGGCCAATCTGGAAGTCAAGACCCCGGACCACCTCGCCTACGTGTCGCAGACCACCTTGTCGGTGGACGATACGGCCGACATCATCGCCGCGCTCAAGGAAAAGTTCCCGAACATCATCGAGCCGAAGAAGGGCGATATCTGCTACGCCACCACCAACCGCCAGGAAGCGGTCAAGTTCATGGCGCCCCAGGTCGACGTGGTGATCGTCGTCGGCAGTCCCAACAGCTCGAACTCGAACCGCCTGCGCGAAGTGGCGGAAAAGAAGGGCACGCCGGCCTACATGGTCGACAACGCTTCCCAGATCGATCCCCAATGGCTGGTCGGCAAGCTGCGCATCGGCGTCACGGCCGGCGCCTCGGCCCCGGAAGTGCTGGTCCAGGCCGTCATCGACCGCCTCAAGGAACTGGGCGCGCGCAGCGTGCGCGCACTCGATGGCGTGGAAGAGCATGTCACCTTCCCCCTGCCCAAGGGACTCGACGGCGTCAAGGCCGGGCTCGCATAACCCAGGACATGGCCCTTTGTCAAAATTAAATTCGGAACACGTGTGATTTTCCGATATTAGTTTTTTCTAAACCTCGTTATGATGACGACGCTCGGATTTTTTGTCATCGGGACGTCATGTTCGTTCTGATGACGCACGGTTGCAGCAAAGACATGAAAAACCGCCATTCCCGTGGCCCGGGGAGGCGGCGTTTGTGAATCGGCGGCGTGAGGCCAGGAGCGGCACTGCGGGGGTTTCCCCGGGTGCCGTTTTTGTTAGAACGAAATAAAATGAGGTCATCATGGATACCTTTATCCAACAAATTATCAACGGCCTTGTGCTCGGCAGCATGTACGCCCTGGTTGCGCTGGGCTATACCATGGTGTACGGGGTGCTCAACCTCATTAACTTTGCCCACGGCGACGTGCTGATGATCGGCGCCATGGTCGGCTTGTCCATCCTCAAGGGGCTGGAAATCGTGGCGCCCGGCTTGCCCGGCTATGTGAACCTGGCCATTGCCATCGCCGGCGCCATTCCGGTGTGCATGATCGTCAATGTCCTCATCGAACGGGTCGCTTACCGGCGCCTGCGCAACGCCCCCCGCCTCGCCCCCCTGATTACCGCCATCGGCATTTCCACCCTGCTCACCACGTTCTCGATGATGATCTGGGGCCGCAGCCCGCTATCGTTCCCGCAACTGCTCTCGAGCGAGCCGCTGCATATCGGCGGCGCCGTGATTTCCCAGACCCAGGTGCTGTTGCTGGCGCTGGCGGCCATGTCGATGGGCGCGCTGGTGCTGCTGGTCGAAAAAACCAAACTCGGACGCGCCATGCGCGCCACCGCCGAAAATCCCCGCGTGGCCGGGCTGATGGGCGTCGATTCGAACAAGGTCATCGTGGCCACCTTCGCCATCGGCGCGGCGCTGGCCGCCGTGGCCGGCGTGATGTGGGGCGCCAACTATTCCTCGATCCAGTTCGCGATGGGCTTCCTGCCCGGCCTGAAAGCCTTCTCGGCCGCGGTACTGGGCGGCATCGGCAATATTTACGGCGCCATGATCGGCGGCATCCTGCTCGGCCTGATCGAAGCGCTCGGCGCCGGCTACATCGGCGACCTGACCGGCGGCTTCCTGGGCAGCCATTACCAGGATATCTTCGCTTTCGTGGTCCTGATTATCGTACTCACGATCCGGCCCTCCGGCATCATGGGCGAACGCGTTGCCGACCGCGCCTGACCGGAACAGAAAAGGAACATCATGGCTCTGCTCTCATTCGACCTTGAAAACCATCCGCGCCAGGCCCGCATCAGCATGGTCGCGCTGCTGCTGACCTTGCTGATCTTCCCCTTCGTTGCCCAGCACTTCGGCAACTCGTGGGTGCGCATCATCGACATGGCCCTGCTCTACATCATGCTGGCGCTGGGATTGAACATCGTGGTCGGTTTCGCCGGCCTGCTCGACCTCGGCTACATCGCGTTCTTTGCCGTCGGCGCCTACATGACGGGCCTGTTGGCCTCGCCGCAATTTGCCGCGCTGCTCGAATCGGTGGTCAACCAGTATCCGGTGTTCGGGGAATGGCTGGTCGCGATCATGGGGCCGGAAATCAAGGAAACCGGGATTCACCTGTCGGTCTGGCTGATCGTGCCGCTGGCGGCGGCCACGGCCGGTTTCTTCGGCGCCCTGCTCGGCGCCCCCACGCTCAAGCTGCGCGGCGACTACCTGGCCATCGTGACCCTCGGTTTCGGCGAGATCATCCGCATTTTCATGAACAACCTGAACGACCCGATCAACTTCACCAACGGTCCGCAGGGCATCAACCTGATCGATCCGATCCGCATTTTCGGCGTCTCGCTCGCTGGCGAACCGGGCTCGAAGGCGACCGTCTTCATCGGCAGCTACGGCATGCCGTCAGTGAACGCTTACTATTTCCTGTTCCTGTTCCTGTGCATCGCCATCGTGTTCGTCACCACGCGCCTGCAGCACTCGCGCCTGGGCCGCGCCTGGGTGGCGATCCGCGAAGATGAAATCGCCGCCAAGGCCATGGGCATCAACACCCGCAACGTCAAGCTGCTCGCGTTTACCATGGGCGCCTCGTTCGGCGGCGTGGCCGGCGCCATGTTTGCCTCGTTCCAGGGCTTCGTGTCCCCGGAATCGTTCTCGCTGACCGAATCGATCGCCGTGCTGGCGATGGTGGTGCTGGGCGGTATCGGCCACATTCCCGGCGTGATCATGGGCGGCGTGCTGCTTGCGGCCTTGCCGGAAGTGCTGCGCCACGTGGTCGAACCGCTGCAGATGACCCTGTTCGGCAAGGTGCTGATCGAAGCGGAAGTGCTGCGCCAGCTGCTGTACGGCCTGGCGATGGTGCTGATCATGCTGAACCGTCCGGCCGGCCTGTGGCCCGCTCCCAAGCACGAAGACCGGCCCGAGGCCGCCAACACCAACAAAACCGGCGAGTTGCCGGCCTGATGGCGGCGTAAGGAGTTCCAGATGAGCGAACAAGTCATTCTCAATATTTCCGGCGTCAACAAGCGCTTTGGCGGTTTGCAAGCGCTGACCAACGTCGGCATCAAGATCATGCGCGGCCAGATTTACGGCCTGATCGGTCCGAACGGCGCCGGCAAGACCACCTTTTTCAATGTCATTACCGGACTGTACCAGCCCGACACGGGCACCTTCGAGCTGGCCGGCAAGCCCTATTCGCCGTCGGCCCCGCATGCGGTGGCCAAGGCCGGGATCGCCCGTACCTTCCAGAACATCCGCCTGTTCGGCGAGATGACGGCGCTGGAAAACGTGATGGTCGGCTGCCACGTGCGCACCCATCAGGGCGTGTTCGGCGCCGTGTTCCGGCACAAGGCGGCGCGCCTGGAAGAAGCGGCGATCCGCGCCCGGGCCCAGGAGCTGCTCGATTTCGTGGGGATCGGCGCCTACGCCAAACGCACCTCGAAATTCCTGTCCTACGGCGACCAGCGCCGCCTCGAAATCGCGCGCGCGCTGGCGACCGAGCCGCAACTGCTGGCGCTGGACGAACCGGCCGCGGGCATGAACGCGACCGAAAAACTGGCGCTGCGCGAGTTGCTCATCAAGATCAAGCAGGAAGGCAAGACCGTGCTGCTGATCGAGCACGACGTCAAGCTGATGATGGGCTTGTGCGACCGCATCACCGTGCTCGAATACGGCAAACCGATCGCGGAAGGCTTACCGGCCGACATACAGAAAAATCCGGCAGTGATTGAAGCCTACCTGGGAGGTGCTCACGCATGAGCGACAATATTCTGAGAATCCAGGGCTTGAAGGTGGCGTATGGCGGCATCAAGGCCGTCAAGGGCATCGACCTGGAAGTGAACAAGGGTGAGCTGGTGACCCTGATCGGCGCCAATGGCGCCGGCAAGACCACCACCTTGAAAGCGATCACCGGCACCTTGCCGGACTGCAAGGTCGAAGGCGTGATCAGCTATATGGGCCAGTCGCTCAAGGGCAGCAAGTCGTTCGAGCTGGTGCAGAAAAAACTGGCCATGGTGCCGGAAGGGCGGGGCGTGTTTACGCGCATGTCGATCCATGAAAACCTGCTGATGGGCGCCTACACGCGCGGCGACAAGGCCGGCATCGAAGCCGATGTGGAGAAGTGGTTCTCGGTGTTTCCGCGCCTCAAAGAGCGTGCGGCGCAGATGGCGGGCACCCTGTCGGGCGGCGAGCAGCAGATGCTGGCGATGGCGCGCGCCTTGATGAGCCACCCGAACCTGTTGCTGCTCGATGAGCCATCGATGGGCCTGGCGCCGATCATGGTGGAAAAGATTTTCGAAGTGATCCGCGACGTGCACAAGCAGGGCATCACGGTGCTGCTGGTGGAGCAGAACGCCAAGCTGGCGCTGGAAGCGGCCAACCGCGGCTATGTGATGGATTCGGGCGCGATCACCATGAGCGGCAATGCGCAGGACATGCTGCACGATCCGCGCGTGAAGGCGGCGTACCTGGGCGAAGAGTAAGGGAGGAGCGCCTGACGTTGTTGCGGCGCCCCGTGCGCGGCGGCGATGGCCATAAAAAAACCCCGCAACGCGGGGTTTTTCACTTCAGCAGCACAGCACCAATTAACGCTTGGTGGTGCGTGCGGCAGCGTTCTGTGCAGCCTGGGTGAACTGCGATACGGCTGCGTTCACATTGGTTTCCATGGCTTCTTTGGCTTGCTTGGCGGTCTTGGTCAGCTGTTCGTAGCCAGCGTTGGCATTGCCGATCGATGCCTTGATGGCGGCGACGACGTTTTCCGAACCGGCCGGCGCATTCTTGCTCACTTCGTCAACCAGCGAAATCACCTTGCGGTTGGTTTCGGCGATCTGGAACTCGGCAGCCTTGCTGAACTCAGCCTGGGTGCCGGTGGCAATGGCGGCCAGCTGGCGGCTGTACGACATGGCTTTTTCGGCGTTCGGCTGGGCCTGGGCGGCGGTCAGCGAGAAAAATTCTTGTGGATCCTTGGCCGACAGCAGTTGCTTGGTAGCGATCGACGACTCTTCCAACGTTGCCTTGGCAGCGGTGATGTTCAGCTCGACCAGCTTTTCAATGCTTTCAAACGCTTTCGACGTCAGCGACGAATACAGCGCGAACTGCGATTCAAAGTTAGCTTTGGTGGCGTTCGAAAACTGCTCAGGGATTGCAAACATATATATTCTCCAAATATTGATTAATAGTATTGTTGATAAATGCTGCGTTGAACCGGTGAGGCAGAAAAACCTGTCAAGCCAAGGCTGAACAATAGGATTGTGCAGCGCAACAAAGACCATTTTAATGATTTTTGGAGCAGTGTCAAGCGAATCTTGTGCAGTGCACAAATTTGAGGTCGCGGGAAGAAACAGCTGGCCGGGGAGCTGAAAATGCGCCGCCGCGCATGCCTTCAAGCGGCCTCGTGTCATAGACAAAATGGGCCTTGATAACATGGCAATGGCGCGCATGCTAGACTCGCTGCTCGCGCAGTCCAACCTCTTGATGCGGCGCCTTGACGTTTTGGCGTCGATGGCAACCATTGATATATGTCAAACGAAGCTTTAAAAAATGCTGCGCCGCGCCACAGTGTGCCCTGGCTCTCGCCAATGCCGGTGTTTTTCGTCCTATTGTGGAGTACAGGCTTCATTGTCGCGAAGTTCGGCTTGCCCTATGCGCCGCCGCTGACCTTCCTGCTGCTGCGCTGTGTTGCCGTGCTGGTGGTCTTGCTGCCGATCGTCCTGATCTGGAAAGCGCCCTGGCCCAGGGGCAGCATCGGCCATATCGCCGTGGCCGGTCTGCTGCTGCAGGCCGGCTACCTGGGCGGCGTCTGGTGCGCGATCAAGCTCGGCATGCCGGCCGGGGTCACCGCCCTGATCGTCGGCATGCAACCGATCCTCACCGCCGCTTGCGCGCCCCTGATCGGCGAAACGGTGCGTCCGCGCCAGTGGCTGGGCCTGCTGTTCGGCCTGACTGGCGTGGCCCTGGTGGTGTATGCCAAGATCACCCTGGTCGGCCTGTCGGGGCTGGCGATCGGTTTCAGCGTCATGGCGCTGCTGTCGATCACGGCGGGAACGATGTACCAGAAGCATTTCTGCCCGCGCTTCGATTTGCGCACCGGCACCGTGATCCAGTTCGCGTCCACGGTGGCGGTGTTGCTGCCGGTCGCCATTCTGTTCGAGGGACTCGATCCCGGCCTGAGCCGCATCGCATGGACGCCGCGTTTCGTGGCTGCGTGGATGTGGTCGGTGTTTGCGCTGTCGATCGGCGCCATCTTCCTGCTGTTTCAGTTAATCCGCCGCAGCGATGCGACCCAGGTGACCAGCCTGCTGTACCTGACGCCGCCGACCACGGCCATCATGGCCTGGCTGATGTTCGGCGAAGCCTTCAGCTGGCTGGGCGTGGCCGGCATGGTGGTGGCGGTCATCGGTGTGGTGTGTGTCGTTAAAAAATAGGAGAAGCAATGTTGGTAAGTAAAGAACAAGCAATCGTGGACGCCGCCATCGGCTCGCGCCGCTCGATCCGTGCCTTCCTGCCGACCCCGGTCGCGCGCGAAGATATCGAGCAGATCCTGGAAGTGAGCGCTCGCGCGCCGTCCGGCACCAATATCCAGCCATGGAAGGTCACCGTACTGACCGGGCAAGCCAAGGACAGGCTGGCCGACGCGATCCTGGCCGTGCATAACGATCCCGCGCTCGCCAGACAGCATGTGGAAGAGTATCCCTACTATCCGCGCGAATGGACTTCGCCCTACATCGAGCGGCGCCGCAAGGTGGGTCTGGACCTGTATTCGCTGCTCGGCCTGGAGCGCGACAACAAGGCCGGCATGCACGCCCAGTTCGGCCGCAATTACCGCTTCTTCGATGCGCCGGTGGGATTGATTTTCACCATCGACCGGGTGCTGGAGCAGGGCTCCTGGCTCGATTACGGCATGTTCCTGGAAAACATCATGGTGGCCGCGCGCGGCCGCGGCCTCGACACCTGCCCGCAGGCGGCCTTCACCCCGTACCACCGCGTTATCGCCGAACATCTTCAGCTGCCCCCCACCGAGATGCTGGTATGCGGCATGGCACTGGGCTACGCCGATCCGGACAAGATCGAGAACACCCTGGTGACGGCGCGCGAACCGGTGGCAAGCTTTGTTCGCTTTATGGAATAAACGCGTACACTGTGTCCATGCAAGAAGCGGCCTGGCTACGCAATGTTGTAGCTCAGCACAAGACTTCCTCCGAATGTCAAATTCGCTTGCGATTGCTGAGCACTTTGCTAGACTTCAGCGATACAAGGTCAGCTCGCTTCAAAGGATTTTCAGATGTATAAGTTAGTGTTGAGCGCCATCGCTTCCCTGCTGTTAGTTTTCACGCCGCCGGTGGAAGCCAAGGTCAAGGCCAAGGCCAGGGCCGAGCGCACCGCCAGCGCGGGCAAGGCCAAGAAGCACGTCGTGGTCAAGTCGCGCGTGCAGCGCCGCGAGATCGCATTGCGTCCGATGGCCGAAAGCCGCAACACGATGGTGCGCCGCACGGTCATGGTCCGTGGCAAACGCAAGGTGGTGTACCAGCGCGTGATTGTTGCCGCCTCGCTGCCCGAACGGGTACGCCAGAGCGCGGGCGATCTGGCCGGCCTGAACCAGACACGCGACCCGCTCGACCTCAAGTCCAACGTCGCGTTCGTGCTGGACCAGAACAATGCCGAGGTATTGTTCGAGAAGAACGCCAATATCGCCTTGCCGATCGCTTCGATCACCAAGCTGATGACGGGTCTGATCGTGGTGGAGGCCAGGCAAGACCTGGACGAGGTCCTGACCATCACCGAGGACGATGTCGACCACGAAAAATTCACCAGTTCGCGCCTGCGCGTCGGGTCGCAGATGACGCGCGCCAACCTGCTGCATATTTCGCTGATGAGCTCGGAGAACCGCGCCGCGGCCGCGCTGGCGCGCAATTATCCGGGTGGGGTGGCGGGATTTGTCGCGGCCATGAATGCCAAGGCCTACCAGCTGGGAATGAACGATACGCGCTATGTCGATTCGAGCGGGCTATCGAGCCGCAATGTCGCCAGCGCCCGCGATCTGGCCAAGCTGGCCATGTCCGCTTATAACGAACCGCTGCTGCGCCAGTATTCGACCGATCCGAAATCGACGGTCGATGCGGGCGGCCGGCTGATGCATTACAACAATACCAATTATCTGGTGGCGATGCCGGATTGGGATATCGGTTTGCAGAAGACCGGGTTTATTAATGAAGCGGGGCGCTGCCTGGTGATGCAGACCGTGATTCAGGGCCGCGCGGTGATCATGGTGTTCCTCGATTCCAAGGGCAAGCAATCGCGCACGGCCGATGCCGGGCGGATGCGGCGCTGGCTGGAAGCGTTACGGCCGCCGGGGCTGACTTAAGTGTGACTTATTTAGTACTACAACATCTTAAACCGTCATTTCTGCCATTGGCAGAAATGACTTCCCGCCTGCGCGGGAATGACGGACTTGAGGAAGACGCTTAAACCGCCGGCCCGGTATACCCCAGCGTCGCCGAAATCTGGCTCGCCGTCGTCACCAGATCCTCCAGCCATTCCTCCTGCAAGCGGTCAGCCGGCGCCGATATCGACAAGCCCGCAATCAGCTTGCCCGAATCGTCATGGATGCCCGCCGCCATGCAGCGCACGCCCAGTTCCAGCTCTTCGTTATCGCGCGCATAGCCGCGCGACCTGACCAGGCTCAATTCGCGTTCCAGCTTGCTCAAATCGGTAATCGAATTCTTGTTATGCCCCGCCAGCCCGGTGCGGGTGGCGTACGCCCTGATCGCCTTGGGCTCGTCCACCGACAAAAACAGCTTCCCGGTCGAGGTCAGATGCAGCGGGCCGCGGCCGCCGATCGCGCGCACCACCTGCATGCCGGAGCGCTCCGAAAACGCGCGGTCGATATATACGATCTCATCGCCCTGGCGCACCGACAGATTGATGGTCTGCTGGGTCTTCTTGTGCAGCGAGCGCATGAAGTCGAGCGCCGCTTCGCGCACCGACAGCCGGCTCTTGACCACATTGCCCAGTTCCAGCAAGCGCATGCCAAGGCGATAGGTCCCCGGTTCGACCCGGTCCACGAAGCGCGTGATGACCATGTCATTGAGAATCCGGTGCGCCGTCGAGGGATGCAGTCCGGATACCTTGGACAATTCTTTCAGACTCACAGGATCGGTATAGTTGGCCAGCGCGTCGAGCAGGGCCACCATGCGCTCGATCACCTGAATCGAGGTTTTGGGCGCGTCAACGGTGTCGATTTTCATGATGTGGTTGGTGCAGTGCAGTATATGTCCTTACTTTATACCACAATGTGAAAAGGATTGGCAATTTCCCTGAGACGCGCCGCAAAGATGGCGCATCGGCGGCGGGGCGGGGCATAATGTGCATTACCTGTTATTTTGAAGAGTATCCATGACCCAGCCTGTCAGTGATTTTAAAAGTAAAAGCGGCTTCAAGCGCATTCTGGCGGCGACCAGCTACTCGATCGACGGTTTCAAATCCGCCTGGGCATCCGAACACGCTTTCCGCCAGGAACTGATGGTCGTGGTGGTCGGCGCCATCGTCGCCCTGGTGCTGCCGGTGTCGGCTTTCCAGAAACTGTTCCTGATTGCCGTGCTGGTGCTGGTGCTGATCGTCGAACTGATCAACTCGGCCATCGAGGCCGTGGTCGACCGCGTCTCGCTCGAACGCCATCCGCTGTCGAAGAACGCCAAGGATTTCGGCAGCGCCGCCGTCATGCTGGCGGTCCTGATCGCCATCGCCGCCTGGACCGTGGTGCTGTTCAACCGCTTCTACTAGTTGTAACGACCTGCATTTGAAACGGGGCCGACCAGCATTCCAGCCGATTCTCGGCCGGGAATAACTGCGGCTGAAGGCCCCATCAAACCAGCATTAGCTGCAAATGAACCTGCATTCATCCACCTCGACCTGCTACAGTACGGTTATCCGCGCGCGGTGCCTACAGCGCCAAGTCGTTCACGATGCACGAAGGTCCCGCCGCCGCGATGGCCGCGGTCGCTATGGCACTGACAAGCTCGTCGATGGCCGCCTGGCTGCGCATGGCACGGGCAAGGTTCAGGCCGCCGATTAGGACACCGAGCATCGCCCATGCCCTCGCGCGTGCCGCGGCGTGGTCCTCGGCCTGCAGGCCGCGAGCGACGATGTCGACAATCACATTCATCTTTTCTTCGAACACAGTCTGCATGGCCGAGTCCGCACGGACAAGCTCTGGCGTCAGGGAGGCCATCGCGCACCCGCATTCGAGGTCTTCCCGGTGGGCCTTGCCCATGTAGTAATCGACAAACGCCTTCAGCCAACCGGCGCCGAACTCACGCTGATAGTACGGAATACCGCTGATCACTTCGTCAAGTCCGACACCGAGCGCGACCTCGAAGGCGCCGATCTTCGAGCCGAAGTGCGCGTAGAAGGCTCCCGACGTGACGCCCGCCCCCTTTGCCAGCGCATCCACACCGACACCGGCAAAGCCGTGCTTGCGGAAACCGCGACTGATCGCCTCGGTCACTCTGAACCGCGTTTCGTCCTTGTTTACACCTTTATGTCGCATCGCATCCCTCAATGAATATATCGATCGCTATTTAGCGATTGACAATATAACGATCGTTATTTAATATCCGCATCAACGATCGTTATGTAGCGATCGTTATTTTAACTTAACAGAGAGCCCGTATGCCTATGAAAATTCGCATGGTGTCCGTGAACAGCACGTTCAAGCTAGCCGCCGTCACCGTCCTCGCGACGGTTTTCGGCGCCTTCAATGCCGCCGCCCAAACTACCCCCATTCAACAGGAGAAAAGCATGACCCACAAAGCGTATGTCTATACTGAACTACAACTTTCCATCCCGTTCGAAAACGTGCCGTGGAAGCGCATCAACGACAGCATCAAGAAGCAGCCGGGCTTCATCAACAAGACCTGGCTTGCGGGCGTCGGCAACCATTCCGCAGGGGGACTGTATGCCTTTGATACGATCGACAACGCGCAGAAGTTCGTGACGGGCTACTTTCCGGAAGAAGCACGCAGTTTTGGCGTCGCACAAACGACACGGGTATTCGACGCCGCAGCGACCGAAGCGGCGAGCCGGGAAATGAACTCGGTTCACTATGATGGCAAGATCGACGTCAAGCCCGGCGCCTACGTCTATACGGAAGTGCAGCTGCATGCCATCCCCTTCGACCAGGCTGTGCCCTGGCGCAAACTCAATCCGGTCCTGAAGCGCCAGCCAGGCCTGTTGTCGAAGACCTGGCTGTCCGGTGTGCATAGCGGAACCCCAGGAGGGCTGTACGCGTTCGACACGGTCGAGAATGCCCGCAAGTTCGCGGTGGACTACTTCCCGACGGAGGCGAGCGCTCTGAACGCCGCTTTCTACACCCGAATATTTGATGCGAACGTGACCGAAATCGCGAGCCGGGACATGCACTCGCCGTACTACCGCTAGCCAACTGCAGGTGAAGCCCAGCCTGTGCGCGGGGCTTCTTTTACGCTTACCCATACCGCCAAAGATTGGAGGAACACATGTCGCTCGCCCGCGGGAGGGCGCCGCCGACTATCACAGTCAATTCAGCGCCGGCGTCCCAGGCCGCATGTTGCACACAATGCTAAGGGTGCGGGACGTGGACGTCTCGCCCGATTTCTACCAGCGCATTTGCGGCATGCGGCTGTTGCGGCGCATGGACTTCAGCGAGGGACGATTCACGCTGGCCTTCGTCGGCTAGGGCGAGGAGAACGACAGCACGGTGCTGGAGCTCACGCACAACTGCGACCAGCGTGAATATGCAATAGGAACCGCATGTGGGCATATTGCGATCGGCGTAGCAGATACATTCGCTGCCACGCAGGACGCAGCGGCCGCCAGGCTTCGCACACCGCTGCAGGTCCAACTGCACCTGACACCGGCACTGGAAGCGGGCTACCAGACGGGCGAGAAGCCTGTCATGGCCGCGCTGGTGGAAACCGTGCTGTCTCGCCAGCTAGACGATCTGGAGCCGACCCTGACCCGCCACGGGTACGGGCTGAAGGACATGGTCGAACAGTTCGACGCCAAGCCGGCGGAAATCCGTGCGCTGTTCAACAACAAGCTCGAACCGGCGCGCACTGCGGAGCTGCGCGACCGGATGCTTGCCGCTGGCCTGCCCATCTGATTCTGCCCATGAAATTCAAACAATTTACGATCGCGTCCTGCTTTTCGTCCTTCATGCTGCCGCTCGACTGCCCTGGCATATTAATCAGCAGCGCCAACGATCCGTGGATGAGCGCGCCGCTGGCGCAGCGAACTGATCGAGGAGGGCAGGCTGGGACACATCAATGCGGACTCGGGCCTGGGCGACTGGCGCGCCGGCCAACAATATTTGCAGCGGCTGGCCGAATTGGCGCACAATAGGTTGCTGGCCTTTTCGCCATGATTGACATCCGCCTACTACTTTTGACGAACGATTGGAGATCACAATGAGTTTACGTTTGGGCGATACCGCTCCGGATTTCGAGCAGGATTCTTCGCTGGGAACGATCAAGTTTCACGAATGGGCAGGCGACTCCTGGGTGGTGCTGTTTTCGCACCCGGCCGACTTTACGCCCGTCTGCACCACCGAGCTCGGCCTCACCGCCAGGCTCAAACCTGAATTCGACAAGCGCAACGTGAAAGCCATCGCCCTGTCGGTCGATCCGGCCGAACTGCACAAAACCTGGATCAAGGATATCGAAGAGACGCAAAAAACCGTGGTGGGCTTCCCCATCATCGCCGATGCCGATAAAAAAGTGGCATCCCTGTACGACATGATCCACCCCGAACAGTCGGCCACGGCCACGGTGCGTTCGCTGTTCGTGATCGACCCCAAGAAAAAGATCCGCCTGTCGATCACCTATCCGATGAGCACCGGGCGCAACTTCGATGAAGTGCTGCGCGTCATCGACGCCCTGCAGCTGACCGATGCCTACACCGTGGCCACGCCCGGCAACTGGCGCGATGGGGACGATGTCATCATCCCGCTGAGCGTGCAGGATCCTGAACTGATCAAGCAAAAGTATCCGAAAGGCTACACGGCCGAGCGTGCTTATCTGCGCGTCACGCCCCAGCCGAACAAGTAAAGCCGGCCGCCGCGCGTGCCTTGCGCGGCGAAACGCATAAGCAAATAAGCTTTCCGTTGTTTGAATAACGGCCGAGTCCCTATACCCTTGCGGGTATTCTAGGGACTCATCCATGCAACTTACGTACATCATTTCAGGTTTCGGGGTCGGCCTGCTGGTCGGCATGACCGGCGTCGGCGGCGGATCCCTCATGACTCCGCTGCTGACCTTGCTGTTCGGCGTGTCGCCTTCGGTCGCCGTCGGCACCGACCTCGCTTTTGCCTCGATCACCAAAGCGGCCGGTACCTTCACCCACCGCCTGCGCGGTACCGTGCGCTGGGATATCGTGCGCCACCTCTGCTTCGGCGCCTTGCCGGCCGCCG
The DNA here is from genome assembly GCF_030846495.1 of Massilia scottii. Lineage (NCBI taxonomy): Bacteria > Pseudomonadati > Pseudomonadota > Betaproteobacteria > Burkholderiales > Oxalobacteraceae > Massilia > Massilia scottii. The sequence continues at coordinate 235,793 of NZ_JAVCWM010000007.1, forward strand.
TGGTCACTACCCTGGCGCTCAAGCAATTCGGCGCCCTGGACAAGGACATCGGCCAGATCATCCGTTACTCGATCGCCGGCTCGGTCATGCTGACCGTGGTTGCGCTGCTATTCAAAGGCAAGATGCTGGCCTGGGTCAACGCCAAGCCCGGGCGCCAGCTGCAGGGCAGGCCGCTGGCGGCCGCCACCATCTTTTCCGGCGCGGTGCTCGGCGTGCTGGTCACGGTCTCGTCGATCGGCGCCGGCGCCATTGGCGCCACCTTGCTCGTCATGCTGTATCCACGCTTGAGTGCGGCCGAAGTGGCCGGCACCGATATCGCCTACGCCGTGCCGCTGACCGCGATTGCCGCCTTCGGCCACTGGTGGCTGGGCTCGATCGACTGGGCCCTGCTCGCCATGCTGCTGATCGGCTCGCTGCCGGGCATTACCCTCGGTTCCTGGGTGGCCAAGTCGGTGCCGGAAGGCTTCCTGCGCGCCTTGCTGGCGACCACCCTGACCCTGGTGGCAGCCAAACTGATCTATTAATCCATGTCCGGACCGCTCTTGCACGGCCACGCCTGCGCCACGCGCGCGCGCAGGGCCGGGTCGGCGGCGACGATCGGGGCCAGCCAGCGCAGCACCGCCGCCGCTTCGTGGCGCAGTTCGGTCCACAGCGCAAACTCGCAGTTCAGCGCCGCGTTGACATACACCCGCACCAGCAGCTCGCGCTCGACCGGTGCCGCCTGCGTGGCGGCGCCCAGGCGCACGTAGGCCGCCACCAGCGCCTGCATGTCGCCGCCGCGCGGCAGCATCGGCGCCGGATCGCACACCTGCGCCCAGACGTGAAAGATGGCGCGCAGCGCCGGCGGCACCCGGACACTGAGCAACGCGTCCGGTGCCCGGCAACTGCCTGCCGCAGCCCGCGCCCCGGAACTCACCTGCAAACGGTCATGTAGGTCCATGCTTCCTCCTGGTCTGTGTCAGTCAGACCGCGCCGGCCCTCACCGGGTTCAGCCGTTCTGGATGGCGTTTGCGTCCGCTCAAACCGCGCATGTCCATGGACTGGCGAACCCGTCGGCCAAATCCTAATAGCCAATCGATCTATGCAAATAAGAAATCCTTCGTTTGCGTTATGAGGTTCAAGTGCGATTATTCCCGCCTATTAGACGATTTTGTAATAAGAGGCCCCATGTCCGCCGTCCATCCCCTTCCGAGAAAAGCGCCGCGCCGGGTCCTGCCCGGCTTCGGGCTGACCCTCGGGTTCACCGTTTTTTATCTCTGCCTGATCGTCCTGATCCCGCTGTCGTCGGTCTTTCTCAAGACCTTCGCCATGACCTGGGAAGCGTTCTGGGAGGTGGTCGCGTCGGAGCAGGCGGTGGCCTCGTATCGCTTGAGCTTCGGCGCTTCCTTCGTTGCGGCGCTGATCAACACGGTCTTCGGCGGCATCGTCGCGTGGGTGCTGGTGCGCTACGAGTTCCCGGGCAAGCGCTTCATGGACGCCCTGGTCGACCTGCCGTTCGCCCTGCCCACCGCGGTGGCCGGCATCACCTTGACCGCGCTGTACTCGAGCAATGGCTGGATCGGCAAGTACTTCACCGAACTTGGCATCAAGGTCTCGTACACGCCGCTCGGCGTGGTGGTCGCGCTCACCTTCATCGGCCTGCCTTTTGTGGTGCGCACGGTGCAGCCGGTGCTGGAAGACCTGGAAAAGGAACTCGAGGAAGCCGCCGCCAGCCTGGGCGCCAACGCCTGGCAAACCTTCACGCGCGTGGTGTTCCCGGCCGTGATGCCGGCCGTGCTGACCGGCTTCGCGCTCTCGTTCGCGCGCGCCACCGGTGAATTCGGCTCGGTCATTTTCATCGCCGGCAACCAGCCGATGATTTCCGAGATCACGCCGCTGCTCATCTACATCAAGCTCGAAGCGTACAACTACGCCGGCGCCACCGCCATCGCCGTGGTGATGCTGCTGGCCTCCTTTGCGCTGCTGTTGGCCATCAATCTGCTACAGGCGTGGACCCGCGCCAGGACGGGGAAAAAATGAGCACCGTGTTCAACCAGGCGGCGTCGCCCGCCGGCAAAGGCGCCGCGCCCAAGCGCCGCTCGCTCAGGGACTGGTTCCTGCGCCGCTCGCACCCGCTCGAACCGGTCTGGGTCAGCCTGCTGCTCAAGCTGGTCGCCTTTGCGTTCCTGACCCTGTTCCTGTTCATTCCGCTGGCCGCCGTGTTTGCGGAAGCGTTCAAGAAGGGCATCGAGGTCTACGTGGCGGCCATCACCGACCCGGACGCCATCGCCGCCATCAAGCTGACCCTGATCGTCGCCTTCATCTCGGTGCCGTTCAACCTGGTGTTCGGGGTGTGCGCGGCCTGGTGCATCGCCAAGTTCGAGTTCCGCGGCAAAGCCATTTTGCTCACCCTGATCGACTTGCCGTTTTCGGTCTCGCCGGTGATCGCGGGCCTGATCTATGTGCTCATGTTCGGCGCCCAGGGCTGGTTCGGCGGCTGGCTCGCCGCCAACGACATCAAGATCCTGTTCGCGGTGCCGGGCATCGTGCTGGCCACCGTCTTCATCACCTTCCCGTTCGTGGCGCGCGAACTGATTCCGCTGATGCAGTCGCAGGGCAACGAGGAAGAAGAGGCCGCGCTGGTACTGGGCGCCTCCGGCTGGAACACCTTCTGGCGCGTGACGCTGCCGAACATCAAATGGGGCCTGCTGTACGGCGTGATCCTGTGTAATGCCCGCGCGATGGGCGAGTTCGGCGCGGTGTCGGTGGTGTCGGGCCACATCCGCGGCGAGACCACCACCATGCCGCTGCACGTGGAAATCCTCTACAACGAATACAACTTCGCGGCCGCCTTTGCCGTCGCCTCGCTGCTGGCAATGCTGGCGCTGGTGACCCTGGCGATCAAAACCTTTGTCGAATGGCGTTTGCGCGAAACGATCGCGTTTCACGCCGAAGCACGCAACATGGAGCACGGATCATGACGATCGAAGTCAGTAATATCAACAAGCGGTTCGGTGACTTTGTCGCCCTCGACAACGTGTCGCTGCAGTTCCCTTCGGGCGAACTGACCGCGCTGCTCGGCCCTTCCGGCTGCGGCAAGACGACGCTGCTGCGCATCATCGCGGGCCTCGAGCATCCGGACAGCGGGCGCGTGCTGCTCGACGGCCAGGATGCGTCGGACCGCCACGTGCGCGAGCGCCAGGTCGGCTTCGTGTTCCAGCATTACGCGCTGTTCAAGCACATGACCGTGTTCGAGAACGTCGCCTTCGGGCTGCGCGTCAAGCCGCGCAAGGACCGTCCGAACGAACAGCAGATCCGCCACAAGGTGCAGCAGCTGCTCGAACTGGTGCAGCTCGACTGGCTGGCCGACCGCCATCCGCCGCAGCTCTCGGGCGGGCAGCGTCAGCGCATTGCGCTGGCGCGCGCGCTGGCGGTGGAACCGCGCGTGCTGCTGCTCGACGAGCCGTTCGGCGCGCTCGACGCCAAGGTGCGCAAGGAACTGCGGCGCTGGCTGCGCCGCCTGCACGACGACCTGCACGTGACCAGCATCTTCGTCACCCACGACCAGGAAGAAGCGCTGGAAGTGTCGGACCAGGTGGTGTTGATGAACAAGGGCCGGGTCGAGCAGCTCGGTTCTCCCGAGCAGGTGTACAACAATCCGGCTTCGCCGTTCGTGTACGGCTTCCTCGGCAATGTGAACCTGTTCCATGGACGCGTGAACGACGGCATCATGGCCAGCGGCGACGCCAGTTTTTCGGTACCGGGCAATGCGTCGGCCACCAACGGGCAGGGGATCGCCTATGTGCGCCCGCACGATCTTGACATCGACCGCTACACGCCGGGCGCCGAGGGCATCGTCGTCAAGCTGCGCCGCGCGCATGCCATCGGTCCGCTGGCGCAGCTCGACCTGGAGCGCGCCGACAATGCCGAATTGATCGAAGCGGTGATCCCCAACGAGCGGTACCGCCAGTTGCAGCTGAAGGAAGGCGAAACCCTGGTGGTGCGTCCGCGCCGGATGCAGGTGTTCGTCGACCAGGGAGCGGCGATATGAATTTCCAACAACTGCGCTCCATCCGCGAAGCGGCCCGGCGCGGCTACAACCTGACCGAGGTCGCCAATGCGCTGTTTACGTCGCAGCCGGGCGTGAGCCGCCAGATCCGCGAACTCGAAGACGAACTTGGCGTGGTGATCTTCGAGCGCAACGGCAAGCGCCTGACCGGGCTGACCGATCCGGGCAAGGGCATCTTGAAGATCATCGACCGCCTGCTGGTGGAGGCCGAGAACCTGCAGCAGGCCAGCATGGAATACGCGGGCCAGAACAGCGGCACGCTGACCATTGCCGCGACCCACACCCAGGCGCGCTATGCCTTGCCGAAGGTGGTGCAGTCGTTCCGCAACGATTTTCCGGACGTGCGCATCGCGCTGCAGCAGAGCGCTCCCGATCATATCGCCGAGTGGGTCCTGTCGGGCAAGGCCGATATCGGCATCGCCACCGAAGGCTTGTCGCAGTTCCCCGACCTGGTGTCGTTCCCGTGCTACCGCTGGAGCCACCTGATCGTGGTGCCGGACGGTCATCCGCTGCTCAATTGTTCGCCGATCCGGCTGGAAGACCTGGCCGGGTATCCGCTCATTACCTACGATGTGGGCTTCACGGGGCGCGGGCATATCGATGCGGCGTTCGCCAAGGCCGGGGTGCGCACCGACATCGTGCTCACGGCGATGGATTCGGACGTCATCAAGCAGTATGTGAGCCTGGGGATGGGCGTGGGGATCGTGGCCTCGATGGCGTTCGATCACGGCCGCGACAAGGGGTTGCGCGCGGTCGAAGCGTCGCATCTGTTCGCGCCCAACGTGACGCGGCTGGCGGTGCGGCGCGGCGCCTATCTGCGCGCGTATGCGTATCACTTCATCGAGCAGTTCGCGCCGGATGTGTCGCGCGCCGACATCGAGCGCGCGCTGGACGCCGACGCCCCGCGCGAAGTGATGTAGCGCGGGAACGACGAGTTACTGATCGCTTGCAAATGCGAATGATTCTCGTTTATACTTGATTTCAGCAAGCCATCCACCCCACGCATAGCCCGCCGCCGTTGCCAGCCACTGCATACCGTCAAGGAAGCATCGTGCCGAGCAAACATCCACAGAATCCAGGCGAACCTTGCCAGCATGTGACGATCGCCGACAGCACCATCGGCCACGTCAGCATCTGCCCCGAGTGCAGCGTATTGCACCTGTCGTTGAACCATGTCTCGGTGCGCTTCACGCCGGAAGCGTTCCGCGCGCTGTCCGGCATGGTCGGCGACGCCCAGGCGCGGCTCGACCACGTAGCCCAGTCCAATGCCGCCGCCGCCGCTGCCGCCGTCATCGACGAAGCGCGCCACGGCCCCAAGCTGCACTAAGGAGACGCGTATGTGCGACCACGATGCCAAGAAGCCGCTCGCGCGGTTCTTTCCCCCTGATGGCGAACCGGCTTCGCGCACCTCGTCGTCGCGCCGCCAGCGCCTGTGGGAGCTGCCGGCCAATACCCACTGTCCGGTGATCGGCGTGTGCCTGCCGCTCGGCGTGCTGCGCAAGCTGGTGAACAAGGGCGTGCGCGGCCAGGCGCTGGCCGATGACTACGAAATCCACGTCGGCGCGGTGGCCGAATGCGCCACCCGCAACCGCATTTCGAACCTGCTGCAGGATGCGCTCGACCAGCGTTACGCGCTGGTGCTGCTGCGCTTTCGCGATGCCCGCAGCGGCGACGCCGTCATGCTGATGTGGCGCCAGGCGATCGCGCAGGGCGACGTGGCCGGTGCCTTCTGGGCCGCGCTGACGCACCCGCGCAGCGACTTCCTGGTGCAGGACACGGTGCTGCGCGAGATGCACATGATCCAGCATCAGGCCGGGGCCACCACGCGCATCGACCATGCGCGTTACCTGGAACTGCAGGAAGAGAATGCGGCGCTGGGGGCCGAACTGGCGCAGGCGCAGCAGCGCCACGTGCGCACGCTGGCGGAGAAGGCGCGCGAGCTGGAACAGGTGCAGGCGCAGTTGATGACTGCGCGCGCCGAGCTGGTGGCGCGCGACAGCAAGTTTGCGTTCCTGCAGGCGGATATGGCGGAACTGAGCGCGTCGGTGCCCGAGCTGGAAGCGCGCACGCGGCTCAAGCAGAAACTGGAGGAGGCGGCGCAGCGCCTGAACGCGCGCGATGCGCAGCTGGCGCAGTTGCGCCAGCAACTGGCGGCGTCCACGCGCCAGCTCGACGCCTTGCAGGCGGCGCGGCCGGTGGATGCGCCGGTGTGCGAGGAAGATGCGGCCGAGGCCATCGCCGCGGCGCAGCTGGCCGACAAGACCTTGTTGTGCGTCGGTGGCAGGAGTGCCAGCGTGGCCAGCTACCGCTGCATGACGGAGGAGGCGGGGGCAAGGTTCGCGCACCATGACGGAGGGCAGGAGCATGGGGCCGATTTGCTCGACGCGAACCTGGCGGCGGCCGATCTGGTGATTTGCCAGACCGGGTGCATCAGCCATAACGCGTACTGGCGTGTGAAAGAGCACTGCAAGCGCACGGGCAAGCAGTGCGTGTTCGTGGAAAATCCGAGCAGTACGAGTTTTTCGAGGGGGCTGCGGCAGATCGCGATATTGGCGGAGGGGTAGGGACAGTGTCCCTACTGTTCCCGCGCCTATATGATCATATACAATGTTAGTAGCAGCCAATGTTCCAACATCGTTTTTCAAGTCGAATGGTGTCGCTTGCCGACACTTCCACAGTCCATGAACTGAGTAACGATGCAATCCTTTTCCCGTGATGAACAGCAACGACTCGCTGCACGCTACCAATACATGACAACCGAGGCGCTTCTCGCTGAAATCAGACTCGCCTTTCCGCCGGTCAAAATGCCTAGGAAATCAGATCTTCGCTTTCATCGAGAAGGGTGCTTCCACTGCGATTACCTCGCGCGAGACCTTGATAAATTCAGGGGGGAACCCGTTGGAGGCGCGGTTATCTGGGTTCTCCATCGGGAACTGTCGTCGTTGTCAGCGAAGGGGTGGGCGTGGGCGCTTCCTCACTACCTGCCGTTCTGCCTCGCATCAGAGGCCGGGTACAATCAAACGGAGACGGAGTTCCTTCTGTATAGCCTCGCTCCATTGGAGAAGTTCGAGGCCGAGACCAGGGTTCACCTCTCGGCATTGAGCAGGCTGCAAGTGACATGCCTGGTCCATTTTGTTGAGTGGCTTAAAGGGCATCCTCATTGGAGTACCTACTGCCCTTCGGAGATCGAGGAAGCCCTGGATTTTCTGAAAAGGATGGAAGCCTGATCTTTTGCTTGAGTGGGACGCTTGCGCGCGGCCCTTTCAGCGCCGTCCCAGCAAGGTCAATATGTAGCGTGTACACGCCGGAAAAACGGAAAAGCAGTGCGTGTTCACGGAAAATCCGGGCAGTACGAGTTTTTCGAGGGGGGCTGCGGCAGGTCGCGATACTGGCTGCATAGCGTCGTTCCCGCCGGGTGCCGCCCTGGTGTGAGCGGCCTTGCTGCTCGTCCGGTGAGAGCGGCGTAAAATGTCTACCCGCGCACAAGGCGTATCCCTTCAAGGAGATTCCTATGGTTGAGCTAGTTGCCAGGGCAAAAATGCCGATTCGCTGCACCGCGACGCAAGCCTTCGACGCTTTCGTCCAGCCTGACCGCATCACAAGTTTCTGGTTGAAATCTGCCAGCGCTCCGCTCGGTCCCGGCGCCCAGGTGGCATGGCAGTTCATGGTTGCGGGCGCCAGCGAATGCGTGAACGTGACTGCATTCGAGCGGCCGCGCCACATTGCGTTCACGTGGACCGGGAGCGGCCTGTTCGTGGACATCAGCCTGGCGGAGCAGGGCGGCATGACCGTTGTCGGCGTCGAGGTCCGCGGTTTCGGGGGTGACGACGCAATGGATCAGATAGTGAACGCCACCGAGGGTTTCAGCATCGTCTTATGCGACTTGAAGGTCTTTCTTGAATCGGGCCGCCCGGCGAACCTGGTCAGGGACAAGGCTGCGCTGATCGAGCGCGCCCGCGACGCCTGAACCAGCTCATATACCGCTGCATGCCGTGACGCAGCGACGGGGCGATCACGCGCCCGGGTTGGTAATGCGCGCGTGGATCGCGTCGATCCCGGCCACCACTTCCGGGGTCAATGTCACCGACATCGCATCGATATTTTCCTTCAACTGGGCCAGGCTGGTCGCGCCGACGATGGTCGAGGCCACGAACCAGCGCGAATAGCACCATGCGAGCGCCATCTGCGTCGGCGTCATGCCATTCGCGCGCGCCAGCGCCGCGTACTCCTTCACCGCCGCCAGCACCGGCGCGCGCAGATAGCGCGGGCTCCACGACGCCGGAAAAATCGTCAGCCGTCCACTGGCCTTGGGATCATCCAGGTACTTCGCGCTCAACTGCCCGAACGCCAGTGGACTGTAGGCCAGCAAACCGACATCCTCGCGGTAGCAGGTCTCGTCCATCAGACTGGTCTCGAAACTGCGCGCGGTCAGGTTGTACAGATTCTGGACGCTGGCGATGCGCGGCAAGCCGCGCATGTCGGCCTGCTTGACAAATTCGCTCACGCCCCATGCGCTCTCGTTCGACAGGCCGATATGCCCGATCTTTCCAGCGTCGATCAGGCTTCCCAGGGCGGCCAGCGTCTCTTCGACCGGAATGGCTTCGCGCTCCTTGGCCGGGTCGAACGCGGTTGCGCCAAAAACCGGCACATTCCGGCTCGGCCAGTGCAGCTGGTACAAATCGATATGGTCGGTCTGCAGGCGCCGCAGGCTGTCTTCCACCGCCGTGCGCAGGCTGGCGGCGTCGAGATTCTGCTTTCCTTCGCGGACCCAGTGCAGGTTCGGATTCGGCCCGGCCGCCTTGGTGGCCAATACGATCTCGCCGCGCCTGCCGCTCTTTTTCAGCCAGCTGCCGATAAAGCGCTCGGTGTCGCCCTGCGTCTGGGGACGCGGCATGACCGGATACATTTCGGCGGTGTCGACGAAATTGATGCCGCGCTCGAGCGCGTAATCGAGCTGGCTGTGCGCATCGGCCTCGCTGTTTTGCTCGCCGAAGGTCATGGTGCCGAGGCAGATCCTGGATACCTCGAGCGGCGTGCGTCCGAGCCTGGTCTTGATCATGGTGCGTTCCTTATGGTCGAAGGGCTTGCGCGCATTCGCGGATCAGGCCCGGTCCTTGATAGATCAGGCCAGTGTACAGCTGCACCAGCGAGGCGCCGAGACTGATCTTCTCTTTCGCATCGGCGCCGCGCATGATGCCGCCCACGCCGATGATCGGCAGCGCGTCGCCCAGTTCCTGGCGCAGCGCGCGGATGACGATGTTCGACAGGTCGTACACCGGTTCGCCCGACACGCCGCCGGTCTCCTGGCCGTGCCGCATGCGGTCGACCAGGCGGTGACTGAGCGTGGTATTGGTGGCGATGACGCCGTCGATCTTGTGGCGCAGCAGGGCCGCGGCGATATCCTTGATCTGGTCGCCGTCGACGTCCGGTGCGATCTTGAGCGCCAGCGGCACGTAGCGCTTGTGCTGGTCGGCCAGGCGCAGTTGCGCATCCTTGAGCCGCATGAGCAGCGCGTCCAGTTCCGAGGCGCCCTGCAGCTGGCGCAGGTTGGCGGTATTGGGCGAGGAGATATTGACCGTCACGTAGCTGGCGTACGGGTATACTTTTTCGAGGCAGTGCAGATAATCGTCGACCGCGTTTTCGATCGGCGTGCTGGCGTTCTTGCCGATGTTCAGGCCAAGCACGCCGCGCTTATCCTGGTAAAACTTCGACGCCTGCACATTGGCCACAAAGGCGTCGACACCGCCATTGTTAAAGCCCATGCGGTTGATCACGGCGCGCCTGGCCGGGATGCGAAACATGCGTGGCTTGGGATTGCCCGGCTGGGCGTTGGGCGTGACGGTGCCCACTTCGATGAAACCGAAACCGAGCGCCGACAGGCCGTCGATGTAGGCGCCATCCTTGTCCAGCCCCGCCGCCAGGCCGACCGGGTTGGGGAAGGTGATGCCCATGACGGTGCGCGGGTCGGGCGCGGGCTTTTTCATCAGACCGGTCAGGCCGATGGCGGCGGCATTGCGCAGGGCGGGCAGGGTGACGTTATGCGCCGTCTCGGGCTTGAGCGCGAACAGCAGGGGACGACCTAAGGCATACAGCAGTTTCTGGGACATGGAGTGCTCGGGTTGGTGCGGGTTCCGGCATTTTACCGTGTGCCGGCGCCGCCCGCCCACAAGCTGCTATCGGTTCAGCAGGCTCCAGATGCCGTCGATGCGCGCTTCGAGCGGGCGGAAGTTGATCTTGTAGGCCATCTTGGGACTTTGCTCGATCCAGTAGCCCAGATACACGAAGGGCAGTTTCAGTTCGCTGGCCTGGGCGATCTGCCACAGCACGTTGTAGGTACCGAAGGAGGCGCCGGGTACGTCGGGATCGAAAAACGTGTACACCGACGACAGGCCGTCGGAGAGCACGTCGATGATCGAGACCATGCGCAGCACGCCGTCCTCGGGATCGCGAAACTCCACCAGGCGCGTGTTGACCCGGCTTTGCAGCAAAAACTGCGCGTACTGGTCGCGGCTGTCCTGGTCCATGCCGCCGCCGACATGGCGCGTGGTCTGGTAGCGCAGGTAGAGCGCGTAGTGTTCGTCCGAAAAACTCAGGTTGGCGACCGTGGCCACCAGTCCCGCATGGCGGGTCCACGCGCGCCGCTGGCCGCGGCTGGGCGCGAATTCGGCGGCGCGCACGCGCACCGGGATGCAGGCATTGCAGCCGTCGCAGTAAGGACGGTAGGTGAAGATGCCGCTGCGCCGGAAGCCATTTTTGACCAGTTCGGAGTAGACGTCGGCGTTGATCAGGTGCGAAGGGGTGGCCACTTGCGAGCGCGCCTGCCGGGCGTCGAGGTAGCTGCACGGGTAGGGCGCTGTGGTGTAGAACTGCAGCGTCGAGAAAGGCAGGTCGTTTAAGTGCGTCATGCAGTCGCTTTCGATACGGCGTGGTTGCGATCGGTGGCCCTGGTTGCTTCCTTGTTATCTATTGTAGCGAAACTTTACGCTGTTTACCGCGTCTGTGTAAATGGCGATCCCGGTTTCCATTCGGCGATGCCCGGTTTGGCGATCGCGTCGCGCAAATGCGCCAGAAACGCGGCGCGCGGGATGGGGGCGGCGCCCAGCGAGGCCAGGTGGCCGGTCTCCTGCTGGCAGTCGATCATGGTCACGCCCTGTCTGCGCAAAAAGGCGACCAGCCATGCCAGCGCGATCTTGGAGCCGTCGGTCACGCGCGCGAACATCGATTCGCCGTAAAACATGCGTCCTATGCACACGCCATAGGCGCCGCCGACCAATTCGCCATCGAGCCAGAGCTCGGACGAGTGGGCGTAGCCCATCGCGTGCAGGCCGGTATAGCCGGCGATGATCTCGTCCGAAATCCAGGTGCCCGGACCATCCTTGCGCGGGGCGGCGCAGGCGCGCATCACGTCCTCGAACGCGCTGTCGAAGCGTACCTGCCAGCGCCCGCCTTCTTCCATGCTGCGCCCGACCCGGCGCAGGGACTTGCGCAGACTGTCGCTGATGCGAAAATCGGCCGTCATCAGCACCATGCGCGGATCGGTACTCCACCACAGGATGGGCTGGCCTTCGGAAAACCAGGGAAAGATGCCGTGCCGGTAGGCGCTCAGCAGGCGCTCGGGCGAGAGGTCGGCGCCGGCCGCCAGCAAGCCCGGCGCGTCGGAGGTGAGCGCTTCGGAGACGTCGGGAAACGGCGAATGGGTTTCAAGCCAGGGGATCATGGCTCAGTCTGGATCGCTGGAGATACGCATCGGGCGCACGATGTCGTGCGTGTGAAAGCCGAAGCCGCCGCCTTCGCGCATCCGGGCGCAATCGGCGAAAAACAGTTCCAGCGTCTTGCGGATGGTGGGGAAGGCCAGTTCCTCCCAAGGAATCTCGTGCTCGGCGAACATGCGCGCGTCCAGGCTTTCGATGCCGGGAGCGAAGTCCAGGCTGCGCAGGCGGGCCAGGTAGAACAGATGGACCTGGTGCACCTGGGCCACGTTCAACAGGCTGAACAGGCTGCCGATGTCGATGTCGGCGCCGGCTTCCTCTTCGGTTTCGCGCACGGCGGCCTCGGCCGTCGTTTCGCTGTTTTCCATGAAGCCGGCCGGCAAGGTCCAGAAACCGTGGCGCGGTTCGATGGCGCGCTTGCAGAGCAGCACGCGGACCTCTTCGCCTTCAGGTTGCCAGACGGGAATGGAGCCGACGACGAGTTTGGGGTTCTGGTAGTGAATCGCCGTGCATTGCTTGCAGACAAAGCGTGGACGGTTATCGCCCTCGGGGATGAGCAGGTCGACGGGATGGGCGCACTCGGAACAAAATTTCATAGGGAATGGGAAGAATGATTTTCGCTTACTTTACACCGATTGCCGGGCCAATGCGGTTCGCGCAGAGGGTAAACCGGGCCTGACGCCCCTGCAGCCGCGTTCGGCTCAGCCCTATCGCACGCCTTGATTGGATTAATATTGCCTAATTACGAAAAGCCCCCTATAATAGCTACATACAGACGCGGGGTGGAGCAGTCTGGCAGCTCGTCGGGCTCATAACCCGAAGGTCACAGGTTCAAATCCTGTCCCCGCAACCAAATACAGCAAGCCGCTGATTCTCTTACAGGAATCAGCGGCTTTCGCTTTTGCGGGTTCGGTATGTGCGCTGGCGTCCATGCAGGTCAGGATGCGCCTCAGACAGACGCCAGCTCAGGCGGCGGTTTTTTTCTTGGTGGTTGTCGCCGCTACCGTCTTGGCCGTCGCCGCATTTCTTTTCTGTGGTTTCAGCGGAAGCTTGCCAGGTGCGGGGGCATCCGCAGGCACCATATCCGTCCAGGGATGAAAATTTGGCAGGGGAATTCTCTTGCCTTCTTTACTAAGCAGCGTGATCTCCAGATCCATTCCTAAAGCATTCACGTAACGTTGAAGCGTGGAAACGTAGATATCTGTTCGTTTTTCCAGTTGGGATACCGCATTTTGCTGAATGCCCAATGTCTTGGCTATTTGCGCTTGGGTCTGCCCGACCGCTTTGCGTAAAACTTCCAGTGAGTCAGCTTGAGCAATCATATTGTCCGCGTACTTCTGTGCTTTGGACTCGATGGCCTTCGTGCGCTCTGGTGGAAGAGTACTCATCAATTCAGCGATGGATTTTCCCATATCATTTCTCCTTCTCTTTCTTGGCCAAGGCTTTCAGGTGTGAGCCAAAACGCGCATCGGCTAAAGCAGTCAGTTTTTTGTAGAACAATTTTTCGTTTTTGCCCTGCTTGTTTGCGGCAGCCAGGATCACTCCTCTACGTTCGGGATCGAAAGCAAATGCGGCACGCCAGATTTGTGTCCCATCCGGGGACGTGAAACGAATTTCCTTCATGTTGTCATATGCCGATTGCTTTAAGGTATCGACCAAGGGCCTGCCGTGTTTCGGGCCCGCAATCTCGATGGCCCTTGCAGCAGCCAATAATTCGTCCTTGATGTCGTCATCCAGTTGCATGAACTCGTGTTGAAATTCTTCATGTAGAGACATCACCCACTTGTCCGGGGGCTGAATCGAGGGCTTTATTCGCGCATTCAAGTATCACCTCCGTGTGATATCACGTCAAGGTGATTGGTAAGGCATCCTTGAACGCGCCAATAAACGGTGTTACTCATGAGTGCCTCCGGACGAGGTGCCGGGCGCCAATCAATTCGGAACTTCCCAATTTATCAGCCTTGTGCACGCGGAGGTGGACGATGTTCTTGTCTGTTGAGGTTGGACAAGAACATCGCCTTATCAGATGATCGAGCGCGCTAGCTCAGGAATGCTGATGCAACGCCGCCATGGCCTGCCCGATGTACGCCTTCATTTCATCGGTGATCCAGCTGCCGATCATCAGCAGCGGCTCCTTCTCGTAAGCGACGCGGACTTTCGCGTGGGTGGCGGGATCGTCGCCGGCGAACGATTGCGACAAGTCGATCCACTCGCGCATCAACTGCCGCACCTGCGGATCGGCCGGTGCGGCGCCGCTCGCAATCGCCTTGCGCACCCGCGCGATCAGCCCGGGCCACTCGTCCATGCGGATGCGGTAGTGCGCATCCATGAACGCAAACTCTTCGGGCGACAGGTATTTTTTGAACATCGCCAGGCGCGACTGCGCGAACGCTTCCTTGAGATACGCCTCGACCTCGGGCGTGACGCCATTCTGCTGGCGCATGGCCGGCTCGCGCGCCTGCATGGCGAGAATGCGCACCATGACATCGGGGTCGCCGTTGGTGTCGCGTTCCATCTTGAGCATCCATTCCTGCGACAGCGTTTGCGCTTCGACGGCCGCCGGCGGCGTGCCGGCGGCGATCATCTGCCTGAAGCGCGCCACCATCGCATCCCACTCGGCGATGCAGGCGGCGTCGCCGGCGAAAAATGGCAGCTGTTTCAGTTCTTCTTTTGAAAAATAAGTATCGACCATCGTCATCAACTCCAGAGTAGTGAGCCACGCGGCCAGGTCGGGCTCCACGCCGGCATCGAGTTCACGGTGCAGCGTTGCCAGCTGCCCGCGCAAGATGCCGGCCTGGTCGATCTGTCGGGTCAGCGCGGCGATCTGCTGCTCCACGATGGTCGACAGGCTCGCGCCCGGATTGGCCAGGAAGGTTCCGATGTCGGCCAGCGACACGCCGAAACGGCGCAGTGCCTGCACCTGGTGCAGGCGGGCGATGTCGTCGCGGTTGTACAGGCGGTAGCCGGCGTCGGAACGCGCCGAAGGGGAGAGCAGGCCGATGCTGTCGTAATGATGAAGCGCGCGCACCGTCAATCCAGACCGTTTCGCCAGCTCGCCTATTTTTAACTTCATCGAATCACTCCTTGTCTTCATGCGTAAGCACAGTGTGGAGTCTGACGTGACGTCAGGGTCAAGCGGCTTGTTGGTCGCCGCGCGGATGCAGGCTGGCCCACAGGTGGGCCGCGGCCATGGTGCGGTGCGGTGCATAGCGCGCCAGCAGCGCTTCGGTGCGCGCCATGTCCGGCTTGGCGTCTTCGCCCAGCAGATGCTGGAACGCCGCGCGGATCGCCACGTCGCCATGCAGCGAACAATCGGCGTAGCCGTAGCCGCGCAGCAGGGCGTAGTTGACGGTCCAGGGGCCGATGCCCTTCACGGCCAGCAGCGAGGCCGCCACCCGGGCCGCATCATTGCTGCGATCGAGCGTCAGTTCGCCGCTGTCGACCAGGTGCGCAAGTCGCAGCAGCGTGTCAGCCTTGGAGCGCGAGAATTTGCGGGTGGTGAGATCGCCGGCATCGAGGCGTGCCACGTCGCGCGCCTCCGGATAGCACCACAAGCCGCTGCTGTGCTGCCGCCCGGCCTGCAAGATGAAGGTGCGGCGCAGCGCAATGGCGAAGGTCAGGTTGATCTGCTGGCCGATGATGGCCCAGGTCAGCGCCTCGAAAATCGTGGCCGACTGCACGATGCGCAAACCGGGCTGGCGCTGCGCCACGGGCCCCAGCAGCGGGTCGCCGGCTACCGCCGCCAGGAAGGGCGCCGGGTCGATGCGCAGCGCCAGGATGTTAAGCAGGGCGTCGTCGATCTGGCGCCGATCATCGGGCGTCAGGGGGCCGTCGGCCCGCACCGTGCAGTGCGCCACGCCGGCGCCGAGGACGATGTCGAGCAACACCGGCACGCCGCCGATCATCACGCCCTTGCGGATGCGCCCCGGCTCGACCTGTTCGGCCACCGCTTCGGTGTCGCGGCTGTGGAAGGCCAGGATGTCGGCGCTGCGGTAAAGCGCCGGAAGGGGGATCGACGTCTGCAAGCGGCTGCCTATTTGCTGTTGGGAGAGGGCGCAACGATAGCACGTGCGCCGAACGGCGTGAATCCGGTCACCAGCGCCGTGCCGGCGATGACCACGGCGGCGCCGGCAACGGTGTGCCAGCCCACGTGTTCGGATAAAAACAGCACGCCCCACAAAATGCCGAACAGGGGACTGAGGAAGGTGACCGTCAGCGCGGAAGTCGGGCCGACCTGCTGTATCAGCTTGAAGTACATGATGTAGGCGATGCCGCTGCAAAGCACGCCCAGCGCGAGCGCGGCGGCCATGATGCCCGGCGTCGGCGCGGCCGGAGCGGGAAAAAACGGCAGCGCCGGAATCACCAGGACGGTGGCGGCCCACATGCTGCCGTGCGCGTTGGCGTACGGTTCGACGGTTTTGGCCGACCTGGCGTAGGTGCTGGCCACGCTGTAGCAGAAGGCGGCCAGCAGGGCCGCCGCGATGGCGAGCGGCGCGCCGGGACGCGCGGTGACGTCGTCGAAGCCGACCAGCAGGGCCACGCCGCAGGTGCCGAGCACCAGGCCGAGTACCTGCTTGCCGGCGATGGCCTGGCGCGACCAGAGTGCGCCGATCAGCGCGCCCCACATCGGCGCGGTGGCGTTCAGCACCGACAGCACGGAGGCCGACAAGGTGCGCGCGGCAAAGGCGAACAGCAGAAAGGGCAGGGCGGAGTTGATGAAGCCGAGGATCAGGTAGTGCTTCCAGTTGGCGGCCAGGTCGAGGCGCTTCTTGAGGATCACGCCGACGATGGCCAGGAATACGGCGGCGAAGGCGACCCGGTATTCGATCAGCACGGCCGGCCCGAGCACCGGCGCGGCGATCCGCATGAAGAGAAAGGAACTGCCCCAGATGGCGGCGAGGACGATCAGGCGAAGCAGATTGGCTGTGTTCATGGATGGATTCCCGGTGCGCCCGTCGCGCTGTGTAACGAAGCGGCATTGTCCAGCGCCGGCGCTGTGCGGGAAACCCGCTTCTTGCGATTACGCTTGCTGTTACATCAGCACCGGCGCGCACACCCCGGTGCCGGCCGGCTCCAGCGCCGCCGCGTGGCGTACCTGCAGTTCGGCCGGCACGCCGTTCTTGACGGCGGTGAGCTCGGCCAGGATCGAAATGGCGATCTCCGAGGGTGTCTTGCTGCCGATGTACAGACCGATCGGCCCATGCAGGCGCGCCAGCTGGCCGTCAGTCAGATCGAACTCCCTGAGCCGCTCGCGCCGCTTGGCATTATTCAGGCGCGAGCCGATCGCCCCCACGTAAAACGCATCGGACTTGAGCGCTTCCATCAGCGCCAGGTCGTCCAGCTTGGGGTCGTGCGTGAGCGCCACCACGGCGCTGCGGTGATCCAGGCGCGACTCGAGCACCAGGTCGTCCGGCATCGTGTGCACCAGTTGCACGCCCGGCAGATTCCAGCCGGAGCGGTATTCTTCGCGCGGATCGCACACAGTGACGTGGTAATCCATCGCCGTGGCGATCTGCGCGAGAAAGCGCGAGAGCTGGCCGGCGCCGATGATGAACAGGCGCCAGCGCGGACCGTGCACGGTGGTCAGCACGCCATCGGCCAGCAGCTGCGCCGCGCCGGCCTGCGCCGCCGTCAACGTGACCGCGCCGGTGGCCAGGTCGAGCCGTCGCGCCAGCAGTTCGTGCGCTTCAAGGCGCGCAAGCAGTTCGTCGATGGCGCTGGCGCTGGATAACGGCTCGATCGCCAGTTCGATGGTGCCGCCGCAGGGCAGGCCGAAACGGTGCGCTTCGTCGGCGCTGATGCCGTAGCTGACCACCTCGGGAATGGTGCGCGTGATGCCGAGCCGGCGCACACGCTCGATCAGGTCATCTTCGATGCAGCCGCCGGAGACCGAGCCGACCACGCGGCCATCGTCGCAAATGGCGAGCGTGGCGCCGATCGGGCGCGGGCTCGACCCCCAGGTCTTGATCACCGTGATCAATTCGCAGCGCCGGCCGGCGGCGATCCACGCAGAGGCGGTCTTTAATACTTCCAGGTCTATGCTGTCCATTGAATCGAATATACTGGCGCTCCTGAATCGAGCACATGGTGGTGGGAAGATGAGCAATGATACAAAAAATGACGATGGCTCGCCGAAGTTCGGGCGTTTGCTGATCGTGCTGGTGGCGGTGGTGGTTTTTTGCGGCGTGCTGACGTGGGTGATGGGAACTTACTTCCCGGATTTCCCGAGCTGAACGCGCTATCGCTTCTTGCGCTTGCAGATCACCTGCAGCGCGCCGTCCGACACGCTGTCGGGCACGATGTCTTCCGGCGCGAATTTTTCGTACTTGAAGTTTTGCGAGACCGGCCCCTTGCCCATCGCCTCGGCGTAGTACACCTGGCTGAGCAAGGTGGTGGTGCGGTCGGCGCATGAATACAGATGCAGGGCCTTCATCGACAGGTACGGCGTGCCTTCCGGCGTGGCCTGCTCCTTCGCGTACGACACCAGCGACCACACCTTGTAGCTCTTGTCGCTGCGGATAATGCTGCTCTTGTCGATGTACGACTGGCTGCCCGCGGCCGATCCGACCTTCACCCACTGCGCGGCGTGCGCCAGCAGGGGGACGAACAAGAAGGCGAACAGCAGCTTTTTCATGGGGCGACCGTTTTTTTCGCGGCCTGCTTGGCCCGGATGTCGGCCGTGGCCTTGTCGATCGCGGCCAGGCGCGCGGCAGTACCCGGGTGGTTGGCGACATAACCATTCAATACCGTGGCTGGATAGGTCGCCGCCAGGCGCTTCCAGAACGCCGGGGCGCCATCGATGCCGACACCGGCGCGCACCAGCAGGTACATGCTGAGCTGGTCGGCGGCGGCGTCGAGTTCGGGCGGCATGGCCTTGATGCCGCCACTGCCGATCAGCATCGACGTATCCGGCCGCACGTTGGTCAGGTTGTCGATGATGCTGCCGATGGTGCCGACGCTGCGCTGCGACGTGGCATGGCCCAGGATGTTATGCGCCATGCCCTTGGCCAGCAGGTACGCGATTTCTTCGTCGCTCTTGGCAAACTGCAGCATGCCGCGCGTGACCAGGACGCGCGAGCCGTCGGCGTAGGAATTGACGTTGTCGGCGTTCCCCAGTTCGATGGCGAAACCGCAGGCGCGCGTGACCGGAACGGTCAGTTCGCGCGTCTTGTCGTCACGCTCGATCTGCAGTGCCAGGCTGGCCTGGCTGGCGACCAGGGGGCCGAATACCGCGCCGACCGTGCTCGATGCGTTGGGGCCGACCGGCAGTGCCTTGCCGCTGGCGGAAATGAGGTTGTCGCCGCGCCGCAGTCCGGCGCGCGCAGCGCCGCTGCCGGCCAGTACGCCCGTCACCTGCAGGCGTTCACCCATGTCGAAGGCAATGCCGGCCGCCTCGTTGTATTCGCCCGGATACCAGTAGCGGTTGCGCGCGGTGAAGCCGAGCAGGTTGCGCGTGGATGCCTTGCACAAGTCGGCGTTGTTGATCAGGAGCGGCGCGGCGATCCGGTACAGGCGTTCCTGCATGGCCGCCATCCTGGTGAGCGCCTCGGCGGCAGCCGCGAGGCGCGGCGTAATCGTGCGCGCGGGTGGCTCCACCGGCTGTTGCGGCAGCGGCGTTGGCGGTGTATCCGTCACGGGGCCGGGCGTGGTGCACGCCGCCAGCAGCAGCGCAATACACAGTGCCGGCACAGCCGGACGCAGACCAGTGAAGCGGGCCATAGACTTCTCCAAATTAGTGTTTTCCGGTGCTGCCGAAACCGCCCGCACCGCGTTCGCTCGTGTCGAAATCGTCGACGATGTTAAATCCGACCTGCACCACCGGCACCACGATCAATTGCGCCAGGCGCTCCATGGGGTTGAGCGTGAAGGCGTTCTGTCCGCGGTTCCAGGTCGATACCATCAGTTGTCCCTGATAGTCGGAGTCGATCAAGCCTACCAGATTCCCCAGCACGATGCCGTTCTTGTGACCCATGCCGCTGCGCGGCAGGATCATGGCGGCGTAACCGGGGTCGCTCACATGAATCGCCAGCCCGGTCGGAATGAGCACGGTGGCGCCGGCTTCGATGGTGATCGGCTGGTCGATGCAGGCGCGCAGGTCAAGCCCGGCGCTGCCCGGAGTGGCGTAGGCCGGCAGCTGGTCCTTCATGCGCGGGTCGAGGATTTTGACGTCGATGGTTTTCATGGTGCGGGTGCTTTTTACTTGAGCAGGGAGCGCTGTTCGATGCGCTTTGCGATTTCTGAAATGAGCTGGCGCGCCAGCGTGAGCTTGTCGGCGCGCGGCAGTACGGTGTGGCCCTGGTCGTCGAACAGCATGATGCTGTTGTCGTCCTGGCCGAAGGTCTGGTGGCCGATATTGCCGACCAAAAGGGGGATGCCTTTTTTCTCGCGCTTGATGGCGCCGTATTCGACCAGGTTCTCCGATTCGGCGGCAAAGCCGACGCAGTACGGCCAGCCCGAAACGGACGTGGTGGCGGCAACCGAGGCGAGGATGTCGGCATTCTGTTCGAACTGCAGGCTGGGCGTGGCGCCGTCGTCCTGCTTTTTCATTTTCTGCGCACTGGCGTTGGCCACGCGCCAGTCGGCCACCGCCGCCACGCTGATGAACACATGCTGGCCGCCGACGGCGTTCATCACGGCGTCATGCATCTGGCGCGCGCTTTGTACGTCGGTGCGGCGCACGCCGTGCGGCGTGGCCAGCGCGGTCGGGCCGGAGATGAGGGTGACGTCGGCTCCCGCTTCGCGCGCGGCGCGGGCAATCGCGTAACCCATTTTGCCGGACGACAGATTGGTGATGCCGCGTACCGGATCGATCGCTTCGAAGGTCGGTCCGGCGGTGATCAGCACGCGCTTGCCCGCCAGGACCTTTGCCTGGAACGAGGCGATGACTTCGTCGAGCAGGTCGGCGGGTTCCAGCATGCGGCCCAGGCCCGTTTCGCCGCAGGCCTGTTCGCCGGCGGCGGGGCCGAAGATGCAAATGCCGTCCGCGCGCAGCTGGGCGGCATTGCGGCGCGTGGCGGGGTTTTCCCACATCTCGACGTTCATGGCCGGGGCGACCAGCAGCGGCACGCGCTGCGGGCGCGCCAGGCACAGGGTCGAGAGCAGGTCGTCGCACACGCCGTGCGCCAGTTTGCGCATGAAGTCGGCCGAGCAGGGAGCGATCAGGATCGCATCGGCTCCGCGCGTGAGGTCGATGTGGGCCATGTTGTTGGCCACGCGCGCATCCCACTGGTCGGTGTGGACCGGATGGCCCGACAAGGCCTGCATCGTCACCGCCGTGATGAAGTGGGTGGCGGCGTCGGTCATGACCACCTGGACCGAGGCGCCCTGCTTGATGAGCGCGCGGCACAGGTCCGCCGCCTTGTAGCAAGCCACCCCGCCCGAGAGGCCGAGCACGATTTTTTTACCCTTCAGGTCCATCGACATGCGCTTTCTCCTTATTGCCGGTTCACGCGCCGCAGTTCGTCGTAGATGAACAGGCCTGCGCCGAGGCAGATGGCGCAATCGGCCACGTTAAAGACGGGGAAGCTGCCGACACCGTTGAGGTAGAACAGCAGGAAATCGACCACGTGACCGTAGGCGACGCGGTCGATCACGTTGCCGATGGCGCCGCCCATGATCAGGGCCAGCGCCCAGCAAAACAGGCGCTGGCCGGCATGGCGCTTCAACAGGTAGACGATGAAGCCGACCGCCAGCACCCCGACGATGGTAAAGAAGTAGCGCTGCCAGCCCGGCTGGTCGTCCAACAGGCCGAATGCGGCGCCCTTGTTGTACGTCAGCGTCAGGTTGAAGAAGGACGTGATGACCTTCTCCTCGCGGAACACGAAGGTCTTCTGGATCGCGATCTTGGTCAGCTGGTCGATCAGGATGACGATGGCCGCGATGCCCAGCCAAGGCATCATGCCGGAGCCGCCTTGCGGCGTGGACGAGAACAGCTGTTTCTTTTTGGTTGCCATGGGGTGGTGTCGTGTTGTTGTTTATGCGAAGGCGCGCTTCTCGCCGCTGCCGAACAAATTGCTGAAGCAGCGGCCGCACAGGCCCGCGTGCTCGGCGTGGCTGCCGACGTCGGCGCGATAATGCCAGCAACGCTCGCATTTCGGCGCGGCGGAGGCGGCCACCACGATCGCTTCGCCGGCATCGTCGGCCACTTCGGCTACCTGGGCCTGCGAGGTGATGAAGACGAATTTGAGGTCGTCGTCCAGGCTGGCCAGCAGGCGGTATTTGTCGCCGCTGGCCTTGATGGTCAGTTCCGCCTGCAGCGACGAGCCGATGGCGCCCGAGACGCGCAATTCTTCCAGCTGCTTGGTGACGTCGGTGCGCACCGCGCGCAAGGTCGTGTATTTGTCCAGCAGGGCGGCGCCGTCGGCCACCTCGGGCAGGGTCCAGAACGTTTGCGTGAAGATGGTTTCGTCGCTGGCGGCAAAGGCGCCGGCGTCGGCAAACACGGCCCACGCTTCCTCGGCGGTGAAGCTGAGCATCGGCGCCATCACGCGCAGCAGGCTTTGCGTGATGTGCCACAGCGCGGTCTGGGCCGAACGGCGCGCCGCGGAATCGACGGCCGACGTGTACAGGCGGTCCTTGAGGATGTCGAGGTAGAAGCCGCCCAGGTCTTCCGAGCAGTAGTTCTGCAGCTTGGAGACGACCGGGTGGAACTCGTAGCGTTCGTAGTGGCTGGCGATATCGTTCTGCAGCGCGGCCATGGCGGCGATGGCGTAGCGGTCGATCTCGAGCAGGTCGGCCGTCGGCAGCGCGTGCTTGGCGTGGTCGAAGTCGGAGGTGTTCGCCAGCAGGAAGCGCAGGGTGTTGCGGATGCGGCGGTACGATTCGGTCACGCGCTTCAGGATCTCTTCGGAGATCGACAGTTCGCCCGTGTAGTCGGTCGAGGCGACCCACAGGCGCAGGATGTCGGCGCCCAGGGTGTCGGAGATTTTTTGCGGCGCCATCGTGTTCCCGAGCGACTTGGACATCTTCTTGCCCTCGGCGTCGACCGTGAAGCCGTGCGTGAGCAGCGCTTTGTACGGCGGGCAGCCATTGAGCATGGACGATGTCAGCAGCGAGGAATGGAACCAGCCGCGGTGCTGGTCCGAGCCTTCCAGGTACAGGTCGGCCGGGAAGTGCGACTGGGCCGCGTGCGAGCCGCGCAGCACGGTCTGGTGGGTGCAGCCGGAATCGAACCAGACGTCGAGCGTGTCCTTGTTCTTGACGTACATGTCGGCCTCAATGCCCAGCAGGTCCTTCGGTTCGATATCGAGCCAGGCATCGATGCCGCGCTCTTCGAACAGCTTGGCGATTTGCTCGAGCAGCTCCGGCGTGCGCGGGTGCAGCTGGCCGGTTTCCTTGTGCAGGAAGAAGGCCATCGGCACGCCCCACTGGCGCTGGCGCGACAGGGTCCAGTCGGGACGGTTTTCGATCATGCCGTGCAGGCGCGCCTGGCCCCAGTCCGGGAAGAAGCGGGTTTCGGTGATGCCCTTGAGGGCCGTCTCGCGCAGGGTCGGGCCGCCGTCTTTCGGCGTGACGTCCATGCCGGCGAACCACTGCGAAGTGGCGCGGTAGACGATCGGGGTCTTGTGGCGCCAGCAGTGCATGTAGCTGTGGTCGAACATCTTCAGCTCGAACAGCGCGCCGGCAGCGGTCAGCGCGGCGCAGATCGGTTTCGACGCTTCCCAGATGGTCAGGCCGCCGAACAGCGGCAGGGTCGAGGCGAAGCGGCCGTCGCCCATCACCGGGGTGAGGATCTCGTCATCCTTCATGCCGTGCGCCTTGCACGAAATGAAGTCGTCCAGGCCGTAGGCAGGCGCCGAGTGGACCACGCCGGTGCCGCTTTCGGTGGTGACGTAATCGGCCATGTACATCGGCGAGAGGCGGTCGAAAAACGCATCGTCCGCGTGCAGCGGGTGCTTGAACGCGATGCCGTCGAACGCCTGGCCCAGGCACGTTGCGACGACCTTGCCTTCGAGTTTGTAGCGCAGCAGGCAGGACTCGGCCAGGTCGGCCGCCAGGATGAGCAGCAGCGGCTTGCCGTCGCGCGTGGTTTCGACCAGCGCGTAGCTCACTTCCGGATTGACGTTGAGCGCCTGGTTGGACGGAATGGTCCATGGCGTGGTGGTCCAGATGACGATGAAACCATCGCCGGCCGGCAGCGCGGGCAGGCCGAACGCGGCGGCCAGTTTGTCGTGCTGGGCGAACGGGAAGCCGACGTCGATGGCCGGATCGCGCTTGTCCTGGTATTCGACTTCCGCTTCGGCCAGGGCCGAGCCGCAATCGAAGCACCAGTTCACCGGTTTCAGGCCGCGGTACACATAGCCCTTGTCGAGCAGGGTACCGAGCGAACGCAGTTCATCGGCCTCGTTGCGAAAGGCCATGGTCAGGTAGGGGTTGTCCCATTCACCGAGCACGCCCAGGCGAATGAAGCCGGCGCGCTGGCGGTCGACCTGTTCGAGCGCGTAGGCGCGTGCCTTGGCCAGCACGTCCGCGGTCGGCAGGTTTTTGCCGTGCAGTTTTTCGATCTGGATTTCGATCGGCATGCCGTGGCAATCCCAGCCCGGCACGTAGGGCGCGTCGAAACCGGCGATGCCGCGCGATTTGACGACCATGTCTTTCAGGATCTTGTTGACCGCGTGGCCGAGGTGGATGTCGCCGTTGGCGTACGGCGGGCCGTCGTGCAGCACGAACATCGGACGGCCCTTGGCCGCCTTGCGCACGCGCTCATAGATTTTCTTGTCCTGCCATTGCTTGACCCAGCCCGGTTCGCGCTTGGCCAGGTCGCCGCGCATCGGGAACGGGGTGTCGGTCATGTTGACCGGGTATTTGCTGACCGGCTTGGCTTCCTTTTTCCCGTCTTTTTTGGCGGCCTGTGGGGCTTGCTGGTTCTGCTCTGGTTTGCTGGTTTGGCTATTGTCGGACATATTTTTCTTCAAGGAGGTGTATCTGGGTGTCTTCGATTGTGACGCAGGTGGCAGCGGGCTGCGGGTGCGGCGTCAAATTCGGTCGGTGGCGGTCAGGGCGGCGGCGCGCCGCGCGAACCAGGCGCGCGCCCGGTCGCTGTCGCGCGCGATCGCGGCGGTCAGGGTGGCCAGGTCGGTGTATTTTTCTTCGTCGCGTATCTTTTCCAGGAATTCGACGCGCACCATCTTGCCGTAGCAGGACTGGGCGAAGTCGAACACGTGCACTTCGAGCAGCACGCGGCCGCTGTCGTCGACGGTGGGGCGCACGCCCAGGCTGGCCACGGCGGGCAGCGGCTCGGGCCCGAGGCCATGCACCTGGACGATGAAAATGCCCGACAGGGCAGGGCGGTGCGCCACGCGCAAATTAAGCGTGGGGAAGCCGAGCGTGCGGCCCAGCTTCTGGCCGTGGATCACGTGGCCCGACATGGCGTACGGGTGGCCGAGCAGCTGGCCGGCCTGGCCGAAGTCGCCCGCGGCCAGCGCGCTGCGCACGGCCGACGAGGAAATGCGCTGGGCGCCGTGCATCACGGTGGGCAGGGTCTCGACATGAAAGCCGTGGCGCTTGCCCGCTTCGACCAGCATGGCGACATTGCCGGCGCGCCGCGCGCCGTAGCAGAAATCGTCGCCGACCATCAGCCACTTGACGTGCAGGCCCTCGACCAGCACGCGTTCCACAAAATCCTGGGGCGAAATGGCGGCGAAGTGTTCGTTGAAGTGTTCGACGATGACGCGGTCGATGCCGGCGTTCGAGAGCGACTGCAGCTTGTCGCGCAGGTTGGCGATGCGGTTCGGGGCTTTCGACAGGTCGCCGGCGCGGCGCGCGAAAAATTCGCGCGGATGCGGCTCGAACGTCATCACGGCCGCTTCCAGTCCCAGGTCGGAAGCGGCGGCGCACACGCGCGCCAGCAATGCCTGGTGGCCGCGATGGACACCGTCGAAGTTACCGATCGTGAGCGCGCAGGGCGCGCGCGCCCGGTCGTTGGGAAGTCCGCGAAAAACCTTCATAGGGTGCTCTTGGGATGACTGTGCATGAACAGGCCAACATAATCGAAACAGCGATTATACGTTCAAAGCTAAAAAGCGCTGCCTGCAAGATGCAGACAGCGCTTTCAGGAGACTACGTTGTCGCAGTGCCGATCAAGTCATTGGATGGTTGATGGCCATGATCCAGTAGCGTGCCAGTTCGGCCGTGCCGTCCTTGCCGCCCACCGTTTTGAGGGTGGAGATGGCTTTGGCTTTCTTGCCGGCGGCGGCGTAGGCCTGGCCCAGGCGCAGCTTGGCGTCTTCCGGACGCTTGAGGTTACCGGCGGCGATGGCTTTTTCCATCAGCGCCAGACCCTTGTCGGCCTGGCCGGCTTGCACCATGGCGTAGCCCAGGCTCACCAGACCGTCGTTATCGGCGACCTTCTCCAGCGATGCTTCGGTGGTGGCGAGGTTCTTGTTGAACTCGGCCAGGGTTTTGTCGGCCAGGTCTTTCAGGCGCTGGTGACGCGGCGCGTCGGCGCCCACCCCGAGGATGCCTGCCTTGTAGCCCTTGTCGACGATCTTGACCGCTTCCGCAGCGGCGCCGTCGCGCAGGACCAGCTGGGCCAGTTCCATGTATTCGCTCGGCTTTTTCAGCAGGTTGTTGGCCAGTTGCAGGCGCGAGACGTCGACGCGCAGGCGGTCGGCGAAGCCAGGTTTGCTGACGATGCGGTTGAGCAGGTCGGCCCAGTAGCTCGCCTTCGGATAGTGGGCGGCGAGTTTTTCGATCGTCGCCACATAGCCTACCTTGTCGCCGCTCTTGTTCTGCAGGTTAGCCATCCATTGCAGCGCTTCTTCCGGCGGGGTGCGGCCGGCTTTTTCGGCGGCGCGCAGGTCCGCTTCGAGCAGCCTGGTGGCTTCGGCGACGTTACCCATCGCCATGTGATTCTGGATCAGGTAGGCGCGCAGCTTCGGGTCGTCGCGCTCCTTGAGCGAACGCTGGATGGCGGCGTTGGCCTTGCCGAATTCCTTGGCGCGCATGTAAATGCCGATCAAGCCTTCGGAGAAATTGGCGCGTTCGCTGGCGGACAGTTTGCCCGAGTCGATCAGTTTTTCGAAGGAGCGGGCGGCCATATCGTAGTCGCCGGCGGTCGAGGCGGCGGCAGCGCGCACGCGTTCGATCAGGTATTGCTCATTGGCGGTCGGGTTTTTGCCGTCGAGCTTGCGCAGTTCGTTCAGCGCATCCTTGGCGCGTCCGGCTTGCATCATTTTCTGGGCAGCCTGCAAAGGACCGCCGATTTCCGCGCGCACGGCTTCAGCTGCATATGCAGTGGACAGACCGAGGACGGGCGTTGCTGCGGTAAAGCCAAGAGCGGCCATGGCGAGGCCGAGGTGTGCGAGACGAAACTTGATCATTGGGAATCTTTCAATCAAAAGCGAAACGGCAGGTTTACCCTGCCGTATCGTCAATTAGCAATAGCGCTTATTGGAACTGTTCGTTACCGACCATGCCGATCTTTTTCACGCCAAGACGCTGAGCAGTTGCCATGACGCCGGCAACATACTTGTACTCGACCAGCTTGTTCGGACGCAGGTGCACTTCCGGCTGATCCGCATCCGGCATAGCCGACACCGCGTTCATCTTCGCTTCCAGGGCAGCGCGGTCAGGGACGACCTCGTTGTTCCACAAAATCGTGCCATCGAAGTCGACGTCCACCGTGATAACCACTGGCGGCGTCGATACGAGTGGAGGCGGAGCGCCCACAGGCATGTTCAGGTTGACCGAGTGGTTCTGTTTCGGAATCGTGATGATCAACATGATAATCAAGACCAACATAACGTCGATCAAGGGGGTCATGTTCATTTCCATCATTGGTTCCGGATCCGCACCGGCGGCGGGGGAACCGACATTCATACTCATGATGTTTCCTTTTCTAATGTTGGAACCCGCAAGGCGCGGGACCGGTGCCGCTGGTCCCGCGCCCTGCCGAAGGAGGGCTCTTAGCGGGTGCCGCCAGTTTTATCTGGTGGTTCC
This sequence comes from Massilia scottii, assembly GCF_030846495.1. Lineage (NCBI taxonomy): Bacteria > Pseudomonadati > Pseudomonadota > Betaproteobacteria > Burkholderiales > Oxalobacteraceae > Massilia > Massilia scottii. The sequence continues at coordinate 263,489 of NZ_JAVCWM010000007.1, forward strand.
GTGATAAAGCCGACCTTCTGAATCCCAGCACGCTGTGCCGTGAAGATCACCTTGCCGATGAACTCGTAACGCGTCTGTTGATCGCCGCGTACGTGCACTTCAGGCTGCGGCAGCTTGACGGATTCCTTTTTCAGGAACTCGAACAGCTCGGTCGTGTCGTTCAGACGGGTCTGATTCCAGTACATGTCGCCTTCTTTATTGACGACGATGTTCACCGTGGTTGGCTTAGGTTTCAATGCCTGGTTGGTTTCCGAAGGTAACGCGATCTTTTGCAGTTTCAGAACCACCGGGCTCGTAATCAAGAAGATAATCAGCAGAACCAACATGATGTCGACAAGCGGCGTCGTGTTGATTTCTGACATGACTGCATCTTCTTCTCCGCTATCGGAGCCGACGCTCATGGACATGGTGAATTATCCGATCTTTTTAGCGCCGGCAGCACGGCCAGCTTCGCTCGTCGACATGGCACCCGAAATCAGGACCGAGTGAACGTCAGCGCTGAACGAGCGGACATCTTCCATGGCCGACTTGTTACGACGAACCAGCCAGTTGTAACCCAGAACCGCAGGAACCGCAACGAACAGACCGAACGCGGTCATGATCAGCGCTTCACCCACTGGACCTGCAACCTTGTCGATCGATGCGTTACCCGACATGCCGATGGCGGTCAGTGCATTGTAGATACCCCACACCGTACCGAACAGACCGATAAACGGTGCGGTCGAACCAACGGTTGCCAGGAACGACAGGCCGTCCTGCAGACGCGATTGAACTTTGTCGACAGCGCGCTGGATCGACATCGTCACCCAGGTCGACAGGTCGATCTGCTCAAGCAGGGCGCCGTCGTGGTGATTGGTTGCCTTGGTGCCGGTTTCAGCGATGAAGCGGAATGGGCTGCCTTCTTTCAGGGTAGCCGAACCAGCTGCGATCGACGATGCTTTCCAGAACTTGGCCTGGGCTTCTTTCGATTGCTTGAAGATCTTGGCCTGGTCGATCAGCTTGGTGATCAGGATGTACCACGAACCCATGGACATCAGCGACAGGATGATCAGCGTGCCTTTGGAGACGAAGTCGCCTTCTGCCCACAGTGCTTCGATACCGTACGGGTTATGAACCGCTTCTTTTTCGCCTTCTTTGACTGCTGGAGCCGCTGGTGCTTCAGCCGCTGGTGCTTCAGCCGCCGGCGCTGCTGGAGCAGCTGCGTCTGGAGCTGGCGCCGCCGCATCTGCCGCAGGGGCTGCCGCTGGAGCAGGAGCGTCAGCGAAAGCTGGTGCGGAGACCAGCGCTGTAGCTGCTGTAACCGAGAACAGGACAGCCGCCAGTGCAGCGGACAAACGGGTATTCTTAAACATGCTTCCTCCAAATTTATAAAATAATCAGTTCGCTGAACATAATGACAACGAAAATCACAGTAGTGAGACTAAACTGCCGCCTCGGTTCTTAATCCAGCGTCCAGACGTATTGCATTTGCATCCACGCTTGTTCCGGCTTGCCATCAACCATGGTTGGCTTGAACCTGCACTTACTAATACCGGCCTGCGCCGCTTTGTCCAGATCGCGGAAGCCGCTCGACTTCACGATCTTCGAATCGGCGACGCGACCGTCAACACCAATCAGGAAAGACAAGGTTACCGTGCCGGTTTCTTCGTTACGCAGGGAAGCTTTTGGGAACTCCGGTTTTGCGCAAGTGTTGAAATCGGCGACCGCTGGGATGCGGACTGGATTTGGATTAGCCGGCGCTGGTGGTGCAGGAGGCGCTGGGGGTGTCGGGCGTGGCAGTTCCGTCGTGGTCGGCTTGACATTGGTCGCCGTGGCGATCGTGTTCTGCACCGGTGGCGGCTGCTGTACGTTCACTTCGACCGGCGGGATGAATGGAGGCGGAGGCGCCTTCATTTCAGGCGGCGGCGGCGGTGGCGGAACATCCGGCGGCGGAGGAGGTTTGACCTCTTCGACAATCTTGGTTTCCACTGCTTCAGCCATTTTCGTGACCATGCGGGTGCCAAGACCGCTTACGATCCCCCAAGCCACCAATGCGTGAATAGCGATAACGACCGCAATGCCAGTGAAATTCTTCCCGGGGTTCTTATCATGCGAAAAATTCATGCCTGCTTTCTCCAATACCAACTCTTTTTGTTGCTACTAAACCCACAAAACACGACAAGACCTTGAGCCGCATCCGGGACGTCGGCGAATTATACCTACGAATTCTTTTTTTACCATACATTTTTACGGCTCCAAATCGGTTCGATTCAGAGCGTGAAAACGATTGTCAAAGGCCTCGCTAGAGCCGTGACCTGCATCTTCCGGTAAAAAAAGCAATACTAAAATGCTACGTCAATTTGAAGGGCATGCAAAAACGTACAAAATGCATGGAACAATGGATTGAGCCCGTTGTTTCTTACACTTTGCTGACACTCCGCCAAATAGTATTCGACCCCGCCGTGGCGATTATGCTAACTATAGCTAGTTTCATTGAGGGGGGGCGTACTGTTGAAAGCCACGGTTGCGCATCCGGGAACTTGCTGTCGAAAGGCTGGCTGCGCAGCGCCCGCAAGACCGTCATCGCGTCGATGCCGGACCAGTCGGGCGCGCCAAGCTATGCGCCTGGCTAATGACTGTCATCACGTCAGCAATATAGCATATTGATGCGTGCGTACCAGTCTTTTTTGCGCGGACATGGACGATTCTGTTGCGCTCATCTGGTAGGGCCGGGTGGGGAGCCCGGCAGCCGGACTTCCACCGGCTGGCGGATCAGGCGCGGCTGCGCTTCTCGCGCTTGCACTCGAGGCTGCTGAGGATGTTGCCGGACGGGTCGACGGTGTCCAGATGGACATCGAAGCCCCACAGGCGCGCCACGTGCTTGAGCACTTCCTGGGCGTGCTGGTTGAGCGGGCGGCGCTGGAACTGGGTATGGCGCAAGGTCAATGCCCGGTCGTCGCGCGTGTTGACCTGCCAGACCTGGATGTTCGGTTCGCGGTTGCCCAGGTTGTACTGCTCGGCCAGCTGCTGGCGCACGTAGCGGTAGCCGCGTTCGTCGTGGATGGCCGAGATGGTCAGCTTGTCGTTCTTGTCGTCGTCGAGCACGGCGAAGAAGTGGAAGTCGCGGATCAGCTTCGGCGAGAGGTACTGGGCAATAAAACTTTCGTCCTTGAAATTTCTCATCGCAAAGTCGAGTGCTACCCGCCAGTCGGTGCCGGCAATCGCGGGGAACCAGTCGCGGTCTTCCTGGGTCGGCTCTTCGCAGATGCGGCGGATGTCGCTCATCATGGCAAAGCCGAGCGCATACGGATTGATGCCGCTGTAGTACTGGCTGGTGGCGGGCGGCTGGTAGACGACGTTGGTATGGCTTTGCAGGAATTCCATCATGAAGCCATCGCCGACGATGCCCTCTTTATATAGTTCCTGCAAAATCGTGTAGTGCCAGAAGGTGGCCCAGCCCTCGTTCATGACCTGGGTCTGGCGCTGCGGATAGAAGTACTGGGAAATCTTGCGCGTGATGCGCACCATTTCGCGCTGCCAGGGTTCGAGCAGGGGCGCGTACTTTTCGATGAAGTACAGCAGGTTTTCTTCGGGCTCGGGCGGGAAGCGCGGGATCGCGACATCGGCCGCTTCCTCGTCGCGCCGCGGCACCGTGCGCCACAGCGCATTGACCTGGGACTGGGCGTACTCCTCGCGTTCTTTCTGCCGCGCATTTTCTTGCGCCATCGACAGCTTGGCGGGGCGCTTGTAGCGGTCCACGCCGTAGTTCTGCAGCGCATGGCAGGAATCGAGCAGCAGCTCGACCGCATCGATGCCGTGGCGCTGTTCGCACTCGGCAATGTAGTTCTTCGCAAACACCATATAGTCGACGATGGCGTCGGCGTCGGTCCAGGTGCGGAACAGGTAGTTGCCTTTGAAGAAGGAGTTATGCCCGTAAGCAGCATGGGCAATCACCAGCGCCTGCATGGTCAGGCTGTTTTCTTCCATCAGGTAGGCGATGCAGGGGTTCGAGTTGATGACGATCTCGTACGCCAGGCCCATCTGGCCGCGCTTGTAGCTTTTTTCCGTGGACAGGAAATGCTTGCCGAACGACCAGTGGTTATAGGAAACGGGCATCCCGACCGAGGTGTAGGCATCCATCATTTGCTCGGCGGTGATGATTTCGAGCTGGTTGGGGTAGGTGTCGAGGCCGAATTTTTTGGCGACACGGCGGATTTCTTCGTGCGCGTGCTCGATCAGGTCGAAGGTCCACTCCGACTGCTCGGGCAGGGCGCGCGGGTGTTTGGGGTCTCTTGGCATGGCTGTGTTCTCCTGGTGCCGACGAGTTAACTATTTTGGCTGCTTCTTGAATAGTTCACGGAAGACCGGATAAATGTCGGCAGGTGTGACAATTTTTTGCATCGCAAAGTTCGCATGGTGATTCGACACTTCGGCGTACTGCTCCCACAGGTTCTGCGGCGGGCCGTCGGTGATTTCCACATACGTGTAGTACTGGACCGAGGGCATGATGGTGTTGATCAGCAACTGCTTGCACAGCACCGAGTCGTTGTCCCAGTTGTCGCCGTCGGACGCTTGGGCGACGTAGCTGTTCCATTCGCCGCTGCCGTAGCGCTCGCCGATGATCTTGGTCAGCAGGTGCAGCGCCGAGGACACCACGGTGCCGCCCGATTCGCGCGAATGGAAGAATTCTTCCTCGTCCACTTCGGACGCGGCCGTGTGGTGGCGGATGAACACCACCTCGATCTTGTCGTAGGCGCGCTTGAGGAACAGGTACAGCAGGATGAAGAAGCGCTTGGCGGTATCCTTGCGCGTCTCGTCCATCGAGCCCGACACGTCCATGATGCAGAACATCACGGCTTGCGTCATCGGCTTGGGCACCTTGATGCGGTTGCTGTAGCGCAGGTCGAACGGGTCGATGAAGGGAATCGCCAGCAGCTTGGTGTGCAGATGATGAATCAGGCGCTTGAGTTCAACCACGCGCAGGTCGTCGAGCGGCACGCCTTCTTCCAGCAGTGCGATCAGTTCGTTCTCGGCTTCCAGCACGGCCTTGCGCGAACTGCCGCCGACCGCGATGCGCCGCCCCAGCGCCCCGCGCAGCGAGCGCAGCACGTGGATGTTGGACGGCGTGCCCGACATATTGTAGCCGGCGCGCTGGTTCTTGAATTCCGTGGTGGCGGTCAGCTGGGTCTTGACCATATTGGGCAATTCCAGGTCTTCGAAGAAGTAATTCATGAATTCTTCGCGCGAGAGCTCGAAGATGAAATCGTCTTCCGATTGCTGGTCGCTGTTGCCCGCCTTGCCGCGTCCCGATCCGCCGCCGCCCTTGGGCCGGTTGAACTGGTCGCCTTTCTGGTATTCCTTGTTGCCGGGGTTGATGGTTTCCCACACGCCGCCGTGGGCGTGGCCGAAGTTCGGCTCGTTCACATCCTTGACGGGAATCGACACCTTCTCGCCATTTTCAATATCGGTGATCGAGCGGCCCTTGATGGCCCGCCCGACAGCGTCCTTGATCTGGCTTTTGTATCGCCGTAGGAAGCGCTCTCGGTTGATCGCTGACTTGTTCTTGCCTTGCAAGCGTCGGTCGATGAGATAAGTCAAAACGGGCCTCCTGCTTCAAATCCTGGTGTATCTGCACGCCGTGGCGGGCTTTTTCACGGCCCGCCGCCAGGCCGTCTTACGATGACTTGCGCACGCGCAGATACCATTCGCACAGCAGGCGCACCTGCTTGGCGGTATACCCTTTTTCCACCATGCGCGCCACGAAGTCGGCGTGCTTGTTCGCGTCCTCGGCACTGGCCTTGGCGTTGAACGAAATGACCGGCAGCAGTTCCTCGGTATTCGAGAACATCTTCTTCTCGATCACGGTGCGGAACTTTTCATAGCTGGTCCACGCCGGATTCTTGCCGCCGTTGGTGGCCCGGGCACGCAATCCGAAGTTCACGATCTCGTTGCGGAAATCCTTGGGATTGCTGATCCCGGCCGGCTTCTCGATCTTTTCCAGCTCGTTGTTGAGCGAATCGCGGTCGAAACTCTCGCCGGTGTCGGGATCGCGGAATTCCTGATCCTGGATCCAGAAATCGGCGAAGGTCACGTAGCGGTCGAAAATGTTCTGGCCGTATTCCGAGTAGCTTTCCAGGTAGGCGGTCTGGATTTCCTTGCCGATGAACTCGACATAGCGCTGCGCCAGGTGCTCCTTAATATAGGAGAAGTAGCGCTGCTCGGTTTCGGGCGGAAACTGCTCGCGCTCGATCTGCTGCTCCAGTACATACAGCAGGTGCACCGGATTGGCCGCCACTTCGGTATTGTCGAAGTTGAAGACCTTCGACAAAATCTTGAACGCGAAGCGGGTCGACAAGCCGTTCATGCCTTCGTCCACCCCGGCATAATCGACATACTCGTGCATCGACTTGGCCTTCGGATCGGTGTCCTTCAGGTTTTCGCCATCGTAGACCAGCATTTTGGAGAAAACACTCGAATTTTCCGGGTCCTTCAGGCGCGACAGGATCGCGAACTGCGCCATCATCTTCATGGTGCCCGGCGCGCACGGAGCTTGCTCGAGCGACGAGTTGCGGATCAGCTTATCGTAAATCTTGATCTCGTCCGACACGCGCAGGCAGTACGGTACCTTGACGATGTAAATCCGGTCGAGGAACGCTTCGTTATTGCGGTTGTTGCGGAAGGTTTTCCACTCCGATTCGTTCGAGTGGGCCAGGATGATGCCGTCGAACGGAATCGCGCCGAAGCCCTCGGTACCCTTGTAATTGCCTTCCTGCGTGGCCGTCAGCAGCGGATGGAGCACCTTGATCGGCGCCTTGAACATCTCGACGAATTCCATCAGCCCCTGGTTGGCCAGGCACAGGCCGCCGGAGTAGCTGTAGGCATCCGGATCGTCCTGGGCGTAATCTTCGAGCTTGCGGATATCGACCTTGCCGACCAGCGAAGAAATATCCTGGTTGTTCTCGTCGCCCGGCTCGGTCTTGGAAATGGCGATCTGCTTGAGCACCGACGGATAGCGCTTGACCACGCGGAACTGGTTGATGTCGCCATTGAATTCGTGCAGGCGCTTGACTGCCCACGGGCTCGGAATGGTGCGCAGATAGCGGCGCGGAATGCCGTAATCCTCTTCCAGGATGACGCCGTCTTCTTCCTCGTTGAACAGGCCGAGCGGCGATTCGTTCACCGGCGAGCCTTTCAGCGCGTAGAAGGGCACCTGTTCCATCAGCACCTTGAGCTTTTCGGCGATCGACGACTTGCCGCCGCCGACGGGGCCGAGCAGGTAGAGGATCTGCTTGCGTTCCTCCAGGCCCTGCGCGGCATGGCGGAAGTACGATACCACCTGCTCGATGACTTCCTCGGTGCCGTAGAAGTCGCGGAAGGCCGGATAAATCTTGATCACCTTGTTGGCGAAGATGCGCGACAGGCGCGTGTCGTTGCGCGTGTCCACCAGGGTCGGCTCGCCGATCGCGGCCAGCATGCGTTCCGGCGCGCTGGCATAGGTGAGCTTGTCCTTTTTGCACAGTGCCAGATACTCAGAAAGGGAATATTCCTCTTCGCGGGTACGCTCGTAGCGAGCTGCGTAGTTGTCAAAAATGGTCATTTGAATGTCCTTTAATGTGCTGTCACTACTTCACTGTCACTGGCAGTCGTACCGTCGGCGTGCTGTCCAGCCCTGGTCGTTGGCGTACTTTCTTTGAACCGCCGCCGGCATTCCTGTTCCAGTAATTCTGAAACAAAAAACGGATAACGATATTTATTATTTTTACCGGTGTTTCCCGGTGATTTTGCGCGTGCCGACAACGTCTTCTTACGCCTATGAAATTTATTATGTGCCTAATAGTTCCGGAAGTCAAAGTAATGTAGAGTAAGCTGATGTAACGATGTTAAGTGTTTGATTTAAAACGAAAAAACAGCATGTTTGCAGCTTCGGGTGCTGTCTCTTTTTTGCCTTAGATGTTCGTTATGCATGTCGTCTTGATCAAGGTTTCCTGCACTAATGTAAGAAGCACATCGCGGCCATCGGGGGTGATTGGATAGTGCACGAACTCGGCGTCCGATGGCGCACGAAAATCGCCGTTCGTGTCACACATTTTCCACCGCGAACTTTGCGCACGGCGCGCTTGCGGCGTGCGCTTGCGCTACACTGCGCTCTGACGACACACCTATTACCGACGGAGAAAGACGATGCTGAACGACCAGATGAGAAATATTGTGCAACAGATGCCCAAGGCCGAATTGCACATCCACATCGAAGGTTCGCTCGAACCGGCGCTTATTTTTGCGCTTGCGCAAAGAAACGGTGTTTCCCTGGCTTACGGCTCGGTGGAAGAGTTGCGTGCCGCCTATGCCTTCAGCGACCTGCAATCCTTCCTCGACATTTATTATGCGGGCGCCAGCGTCTTGCTCAAGGAGCAGGACTTCTACGATATGACCATGGCTTACCTGGTGCGTTCCCACGCCGACAACGTGCGCCATGCCGAAATCTTCTTCGACCCGCAAACCCACACCGCGCGCGGCGTGCCGTTCGAGACGGTGATCAACGGCATCTGGCGCGCCTGCCAGGACGGCCCCATCAGCGCGACCCTGATCATGTGTTTCCTGCGCCACCTGAGCGAAGACGACGCCATCGCCACCCTGGAAGAAGCCTTGCCCTTCCGCGACAAGATCATCGGCGTCGGCCTCGACTCGTCCGAGCGTGGCCATCCGCCAGAAAAATTCACCCGCGTGTTCGAGCGCTGCCGCCAGCTCGGCCTGCGCCTGGTGGCCCATGCCGGCGAAGAAGGTCCGCCGGCCTACATCGAAACCGCGCTCGACGTGCTCAATGTCGAGCGTATCGACCACGGCGTGCGCTGCCTCGAGAGCCCGGAACTGACCGCGCGCCTGGCCAGGGAGCAGATCGCGCTGACCGTCTGCCCGCTGTCGAACGTCAAGCTGCGCGTATTCGGCGAGATGGAAGCACACAACCTCGTGACCCTGCTCGACGCCGGCCTGGTGGCCACCGTCAATTCGGACGACCCGGCTTACTTCGGCGGCTACATGAACGACAACTTCCTGGCCGTGTTCGACGCCTTGCCGCTTACCGCCGCCCACGCGTGCCAGCTGGCCCGCAACAGCTTCACGGCCTCCTTCCTGGCGCCGGAAGCGAAGCGCGCCTTCCTCGCCGAAGTCGACCAGTTTTTTGCCAGCGCCAGCGCCGGCGCCAACGCCACCATCTAAATCGACCGCCACGCTGCCATGCTGATTCAATCGCTTCGAATGACCGCGCGCGACTGGCGCGCCGGTGAACTGCGCTTCCTGCTGATCGCCCTGATCATCGCCGTCTCGGCGCTGTCGGCGGTGGGTTTTTTCATCGACCGCATGCGCAGCGGCCTCAATCGCGATGCGCACCAGCTGCTCGGCGCCGACCTGCTGGTCAATGCCGACCAGCCGCTCGATCCCGCCTGGCGCGCCGAAGCCGTCAAGCGCGGCCTGGTGCTGGCCGATACGGTGACCTTTCCCAGCATGGCGCAGGCGGGCGAGGGCGATCAGTCGGTGTCGCAGCTGGCGGCGATCAAGGCCGTCTCGCCCGGCTATCCGCTGCGCGGGCAGCTGCGCATCACCACCAGTGTCGACCAGGCCAGCGCCGCGCTGGGCGACAAGACCGACACCACGCCCGCAGCGGGCACGGTGTGGGTCGACCCGAATATTCTCAGCGCGCTCAAGACCGGCGTCGGCAGCCGCATTCGCGTGGGCGACAAGGAATTCACGATCGCCCAGCTGATCGCCTCGGAACCGGACCGCGGCCCCTCGTTCGCCAATTTTTCGCCGCGCGTGATGATGTCCCTGGCCGACCTGGCTGCGACCAACCTGATCGACAACGGTTCGCGCGTCACCTACCGCCTGCAGGTGAGCGCACCGTCCAACAACGACACCAGGAACGTCAAGGCATTCGAAGAATGGATCACGGCGCGCATCGAAGCGGACAAGGTGCGCGGCGTGCGCGTCGAATCGCTCGAAAACGGCCGCCCCGAAATGCGCGCCACGCTCGACCGCGCCGACCGCTTCCTGTCGCTGGTCGGCCTGCTCTCGGCCATGCTGGCGGCGGTCGCCGTGGCCATGGCCGCGCGCCGCTTCATGCTGCGCCACCTGGACGCCTGCGCCATGCTGCGCTGCCTCGGCCTGACGCAAAACCAGGTCACCATGCTGTACCTGATCGAATTCGCGCTGGTCGGCCTGGCCGGCAGCGCGCTCGGGGTGCTGGTCGGCTTCGGCGGCCACTACGTGCTGATGCAGCTGATCGGCTCCATGCTCAGCACCGACCTGCCGCCGGTCTCGTTCCTGCCGGCCCTGCAGGGCATCGCCACCGGCATGCTGCTGCTGGTCGGCTTTGCGCTGCCGCCGGTTCTGCAATTGCGCAATGTGCCGCACAACCGCGTGATCCGGCGCGAACAGGCCGCGCCCAAGCCGATGGCGCTGGCCACGTACGGCCTGGGCCTGATCGTGTTCGTCGGCCTGATGCTGTGGCAGGCCGGCGACGTCACCCTGGCGCTGTCGACCGCGGCCGGCTTCCTGGGCGGCTTCGCCGTCTTCGCGCTGGTGGCGTGGGGCGGCCTGGCGTTTCTGAAGACGCTGCGCGGCGCGATCGACAACCAGAGCTGGCGCTTCGCCGTCACCTCGCTGCAGCGCCGCCCCGGCGCCACCATCGTGCAGGTGGTCTCGCTCGCGCTCGGCCTCATGGCCTTGCTGCTGCTGACCGTGGTGCGCGGCGACCTGATGACGGCCTGGCGCAGCGCCACGCCGCCGGACGCGCCGAACCGCTTCATCATCAACATCCTGCCCGACCAGAAAAACGAGGTGGCCCAGCGCATCGCCGCCGCCAAGGTCAGCGAAGCGCAGCTGTTCCCGATGATCCGCGGGCGCCTGACCGCCGTCAACGGCAAGCCGATCACCGCCGCCAGCTACGACAACGACAACGCGCGCCGCCTGGCCGAGCGCGAATTCAACCTCTCGACCACGCTCGACATGCCGGCCTCGAACCAGATCGTGGCCGGCCAGTGGTACAAGGATGCGCCGGGCGTGGCCGAAGCCTCGGTCGAACAGGGCATCGCCAAGACGCTCGGCCTGAAACTGGGCGACACCATGCGCTTCGATGTCGGCGGCACCGAGGTCGACGCCAGGGTGACCAGCCTGCGCAAGCTCGAATGGGGCTCGATGCGGGCGAATTTTTTCGTCATCATCAACCCGGCCGCGATGGAGAAAACCTCGCAAACCTTCATGACGGCCTTCCACCTGCCGCCGGCGCAAAGCGGCTTCACCAACGCCCTGACGCGCGATTATCCGAACCTGACGGTGATCGACGTGAGCGGCATCATCCGCCAGTTGCAGGAAGTGCTGGACCAGGTGGTGACCGCGGTCGAATTCCTGTTCATGTTCACCCTGGCCTCCGGGGTGCTGGTGCTGTACGCGGCCTTGATGGGTTCGCAGGACGAGCGCACCCGCGAGTCGGGCCTGCTGCGCGCGCTGGGCGCCACCCGCAAGCAGCTCTCGCGCGCCCAGTGGATCGAGTTCTCGCTGGTGGGCGGGCTGGCCGGCCTGCTGGCCGCGTCGGGCGCGGCCGCGCTGGGCTGGGCGCTGGCCACCTGGCAGTTCAAGTTCCCGTGGACCTTCAGCCCGATGGTGTGGCTGGCCGGGCTGGTGGTGGGCGCGCTGTGCGCCATCATCGGCGGCTGGCTCGGGCTGCGCAATGTGCTGCGCCAGCCGCCGTTGCAGACCTTGCGCGGCACCTAGGCAGGCTCGCCTCAAGGCGCCGCCGTCTCGCATTCGCGCTCGCGCAGGAAGGCCTCGAACGGGTGGGCCGGCTGTTCCAGCTCGCCCGGCGCCAGCGGGAACAGGGCCCAGTAATAGTTGGTCTGCGTCCCGCGGCAGCGCTGCGCGGGCGCGGTCCAGCGGTGCCAGTTCTTGGCGAAATCGCGCGCATACATGCCGTCGCCCTCGCGAAAATACGGCACGATGCAGCGCTCGCGCACCGCCTGCAGGAACGACGGCGGCGCGTCGTTGTCGCAACCGACCTCGTAGTGCGCGTTCATCCCGGCCTCGGTTTCGACCACCATCAGCTGGGCGCGGCCGCGCGCATCGTACAGCAAGATGCCGGCCGGATTCGGATACAGATAGTGTTCCACGATCCCGTGCTGTTCCGCCACCATGCGCACCACCGCCGAAAACGCCGGATCGCTCAGGAAGCTGTGGTTGTGCAGCTCCAGCAGGTCGCGCAGCGGGTCGGAACGGGCCGCGAAATACGCCTGCTGCAGCGACACGATTTCGGCTTCGAGCTTGTCGAGCGCACCGTCATCGCTCTTTTTGATGTAACGGTCGATCAGGCCGCGGTTGAAGGCGTCGACCGCCACCTTTTCGTCGGCCACGCCGGTAAACAGGATTTTCTTGCAGGGCAGGTGGCGCAGCGCCTCGCACAGCTCCAGCCCATCCATCTGCGGCATCGAATAATCGACCACCACCACCGACGGCGTCATGAAGCGCTCCGGCTCGAAGCTGATGCGGTGGATCTGCTCGATGTCGAAGGCCACGTTGCAGCCCTCCATCGGCCCGGGATAGGTATCGTAGCTGGCCGCCAGCCGGCCCGGCTGCGGCTCGCCGTGGGCGCCGATCCAGGCCAGCGCGCTGCTGGTGTCGGCAAAACATTTGCTGGCCAGCGCCGGATCGAGCTGGAAGGCGACGCTTTTCAGGAAGCTGTCGCTGTCGTCGATCAGGACGGTCAGGCTGGGATGGCTGTAAATCGGCAAGGGCATGCTGGACCTTTCATATGGGGTCAATGCGGGGGCGGCGGCGCGGGCATGCGCGGGAATTCGAGCACGAACATGGTGTAGCCAAGCTCGCGCGAGACGCAACGGATGCTGGCCTGCCAGGCATCGATGATGTCCTTGCACAGGGCCAGGCCGATGCCGGCGCCGGAACTCGGTGGGTAAGAATAGAAACGCTGGAAGATCATCGGCAGGTGGCGCGCGGCGATGCCGCAGCCGGTATCGATCACCAGCAGGCGCGGCGTGTCGGGGCGGCCGTCGACGACGATGCGGATGCGTCCCTTGCCGGCCCGGTGCAGCGCCTTGAGCGCGTTGCGCAGCAGGTTGAGCAAAATGACGACCGACAGCTCGTGCTTGCCGGCGAAGCGGAAGTCGGTGCGGATGTCGACGCTCACCGCATCGCGCTGCGACTGCGCCGCGAACGGATAGCGCCGGATCACCGACTCGACCACCTCGCGCATCGACACTTCCTCGGTCGCTTCGAGCTGCTGCTCGACCGCGCTGGCCGACAGCAGGAACAGGTCGATCATGTGGTTCATGTGGCGCACCTCGTACTGGATGCGCGCCATCGCGTCGCCCATCGCCTGCCAGTCCGCCTCGCTGGCCTGGGCCGGCGGCGTGATGCGGCGGTGGATGCCGCGCACATTGGCCTCGACGCTGATCAGGGGCGTGCGCAGTTCGTGCGACACGCTGGCCAGGCCGTGCGCCATGCCGGCCAGCTTCTCGCGCGCCAGCGCCCCGCGCCCGGCCTTGGCTACCGACACCGCGACGATGGTGAAGGCGTAGATCGGCAGCTGTTCCAGCACCGTGTGGCTGAGCATGAAGGCCGGTTCGCCGACCAGCGCAAACAGGGCGCAGGCCAGCACGCTGCCGGTGGCGCAGGCGCTCAGCGCCAGGCGCGTGCGAAAGTGGAACAGCACCGTCAGCGCGATGAGCAGCGACTGGCTCCACACGGCCGAACCGTGATTCATCAGGTACATGAACGCGAACTGGAACGGCAGCACATAGGTCACCGCGATGAACAGATAGGCATTCACGAAGCGCCCGCGCAGCAGGCGCCCGGGGGCCAGCGCCGGCAGGCACAGGGCCGCGCCGATCAGGCGCAGCGTGAGGCTCTCGAACTCCTGCGGGAACCAGTAGGTCCAGATCGAATAATAGGCCGGCATGCCCAGGAAGCCGATCCACGCCAGCAGGATGAAGCGTCCGGTCGCATGGGCGTGGTGACGCTCGTTGTGCACCAGCCATCGCAGCAGCCAATGGAGGATCAATTCGCGCAGACGGTCGGTGAAAAACGGGGCGGGGGCGCTGGCAAACATCATGGAAAGGTTTCCGGACTCGCAGTGGTGGGCTGGAAAGGACAATCTTGACCTATGTTGATATTTTGCAATTTGATATATGTCAAGCTCCATCGATGTTGCAGGAATGTCAAGGAAGGGCGGCACAGAATGGATAATTTTTCCAAGGAGAATTCATGTCTTTTGCTGCCGATCAATTTTCGCCTGCCGTGCGCGCCGAACTGGCCATGCCCTCCTTCGTCACCGGCCGCATGGATGAGCATTACGTGACCCGGGTCGCGCAGTTGCTGGGCGGCGAACATCTGCATGTCTGGACGCCGCCCCAGCCGGGGGCAATCATGTTGGCGAGCAACGACTACCTGTGCATTTCCGGCGAAGCGGCCTTGCTGGAGGCGCAGGCGCGCTGCCTCGTCAGGAACCAGGCGGGCATGCTGATGTCGTCGGTATTCCTGCAGCAGGGCAGCGCCCAGCACCGGCTGGAAGCGAAGCTGGCCGCGTTCATGGGCGCCGAAGACGGCGTGCTGACCCAGTCCGGCTGGGCCGCCAACGTCGGCCTGCTGCAAACCATCGCCGGGCCGGGCGTGCCGGTCTATCTCGACATGATGGCGCACGCCTCGCTGTGGGAGGGCGTGCAGTCGGCGCAGGCCACGGCGCTGCCGTTCCTGCATAACGACGCGGCGCACCTGGAACGCCAGGTACGCAAGCACGGTCCCGGCGTGATCGTCGTCGATGCGCTCTACAGCACCAACGGCAGCGTGGCGCCGTTGGCCCAGGTGGCGCGCATCGCCGCCGACAGCGGCAGCATCCTGGTGGTCGACGAATCGCACTCGCTCGGCACCCACGGCCCGCGCGGGGCCGGGCTGGTGGCGGCGCTGGGACTTGGCGGGCAGGTGCACTTTCGCACCGCCTCGCTGGCCAAGAGCTTCGCCGGGCGCGCCGGCTTCATTACCTGTTCCAGCCATTTCAAGGGCTACTTCCTGTCGGCCTCGCGCCCGGCGATTTTCAGCTCCTGCCTGCTGGAGCACGAACTGGCGTGGTTCGACGCGGCGCTCGACTTCATCGCCGGCGCCGATGGCCGCCGCGCCGCGCTGGCGCGCACCGCGCGCACGGTGCGGGATGGCCTGCGCGCACTGGGCTACAACGTCGACGACGGCAGCGAACAAATCGTCGCGCTCGAAGCCGGGCCGGAACCGCGCACGCTGGCGCTGCGCAAGGCGCTCGAGCGGCGCGGCATCCACGGCGCCGTGTTCTGCGCGCCGGCCACCGCCAAGAACCGCTCGCTGGTGCGCCTCACGCTCAACAGCGGCCTGACGGGCGCGCAGTGCGCGCGCCTGCTCGACGCCTGCGCCGACATGCGTCTGGAGGTCGGCATGGACAGCTGGCCATCCACGCGGCGCCTGCGCCGCCTCACACTGGTCTGACAGCGGCGCGCCCGCTGCGCTATCATGGCGGCATGAGTGAACCACAAACCCTGTATGACGTCATCGGTGGCGCAGCGCGCGTGCGCGAAATGGTCGACCGCTTCTACGACCTGATGGAGCTCGAGCCCGAGTTTGCCGGCATCCGCGCGCTGCATCCGCCGTCGATGGAAGGCTCGCGCGAAAAGCTGTTCATGTTCCTGAGCGGCTGGATGGGCGGGCCGGACCTGTTCGTCGAACAGGTCGGCCATCCGCGCCTGCGCGCGCGCCACCTGCCGTTTGCCATCGGCAGCAACGAGCGCGATCAGTGGCTGCGCGCCATGGCGTGGGCGATGGAAGATATCGGCATCGACGAAGCGCTGCGCCTGCGCCTGATGGAGTCGTTCTACCAGACCGCCGACTGGATGCGCAACCAGCCCGGTTGATGCCATGACCCAGACCGAATTCCTGATCCTCGCCGCGCTGGCGGTTGTCATCATCATTCTGCAGGCGGTACTGCTGCTGCGCGCGCGCGGCGCGGGCGGCGGCAGCAGGGCCGAGCTGGAACGGCTGGAGCGCGAACTGCGCCTGGAACTGCAGGCCGGCGCCCAGGGCACGCGCCAGGACATCGGCGCGACCCTCGCGCAGTATCACGGCGCCACCGTGCAGCAGCTCGACAGCATGCGCCAGCAGATCCACCTGGCCAGCGTCAGCGGGCGCGAAGAGCAGTCGGCCACGCTCAAGCGCTTTGCCGACACCATGCACCAGACCCTGTCGGCGCTGACCGAATCGAACGCCCGGCGCATGCTGGAAGTGCGCGCGACGCTGGAAGCGAAGATCCGCGACCTGCAGAACGATAACGGCGCGCGCCTGGAAGAGATGCGCAAGACGGTCGACGAGAAGCTGCACGCCACGCTGGAAACGCGCTTGTCCGAATCGTTCCGCCAGGTGTCGGAGCGGCTGGAGCGGGTGCACCAGGGGCTGGGCGAGATGCAGCAGCTGGCCATCGGCGTGGGCGACCTGAAACGCGTGCTCACGAACGTGAAAACGCGCGGCACCTGGGGCGAAGTGCAGCTTGAAATGCTGCTCGAACAGGTGCTGACGGTGGACCAGTATGCCAAGAACGTCGAGACCATTCCCGGCAGCGGGGCGCGGGTCGAGTTTGCGATCAAGCTGCCCGGCCATGTCGAGGGCGGCGCGCCGGTGTGGATGCCGATCGACGCCAAGTTCCCCAAGGAGCAGTACGAGCGTCTGCTCGACGCGGCCGACCGGGCCGACGCCGAGGGCGTGGCGCTGTCCGGGCGCGAGCTCGAACGCGCGGTGCGGCTGGAAGCGAAGACCATCTGCGACAAGTACGTCTCGCCGCCGCTGACCACCGATTTTGCGATCCTGTTCCTGCCCACCGAGGGGCTGTATGCGGAGGTCATGCGCAGGCCGGGCCTGGCCGACGATCTGCAGCGCAGCTTGCGGGTGTCGATTGCGGGCCCGTCGACCCTGTCGGCGATTCTGAACAGTTTGCAGATGGGATTCCGTACCTTGGCGCTGGAGAAGCGTTCGTCCGAAGTGTGGCAGGTGCTGGGGGCGGTGAAGACGGAGTTCACCAAGTTCGGCGATGTGCTCACGCAGACCAAGCTGACCCTGGAAAAGGCGGCCAAGAATATCGAGAACGCCGAAGTGCGCAGCCGCCAGATGGCGCGCAAGCTCAAATCGGTGGAGGCGTTGCCGAGCGAAGCAGCGCAGCTGATGCTGGGGCCTGATATCGACAGCGAGGCATAAAGCGCAAGCGCTAGAAAACCGTCATTTCCGCCAATGACGGTTTCGGAGCTAGCGTGCGCTCGAACGGCGCCGCGCGGCACCCAGTACCGCGGCCAGTCCCAGCGCCATCATCATCCATTGTTCCGGCTCGGGCACCGGCACCGCGGGCAGGTTGGTTTCGGGGACGGGCGTCAGGTCGATGCCGGTGGTCGGGCCATCCCTGAACGGCGGGCCGAAGCCACCGGGCCCGATCGGCGGGACCGGAACCCCGCCCTGGTAGCCAATCAGTCCCGGCGGCGTGGTCGTGGCACGTTGCGCAATGGGCGATGTGGGTTCGGCGCTGGTGCCGCGCAGCGCCAGCGCCAGTTCGCTTTCCGGTGGTGGTGGGTCCTGCGACAGCGACATCGACGAACCCGGCCCGCCCCCCTCGGCGCGCCCTCTTGACGGCCCGCTGGTGCCGAGGCGGCGAATGCGGCTCACATTACGGCACACGGTCGGCACCAGGATGCAGTGATCCTCTTCGCAGTACACCAACCCCGCCTGTTTGGTCCTGGCGCTCCATCCGGCGCGCGAGACGCTGCCGCACACGGTGTCTGCGCCGAAATGCATGTCGCGGATCTTCGGTTCGTAGTAGTTCTGGCCCTTGATCGAGTCGCGTCCGATGGTGACGAATTCATCGAAATTGCGGTCGGCCATGCGCTCCTTGAGGCGCGTGCGCACCAGCGGCGGAATGTCGCGGTAACGGTCGACCGCCGCCACCACATCGCCCATGAAGGGGTTCACGCCGGGACGGTCCCAGCTGCATTTCTCGACACGGGTGCTGGACGCTGCCTGGACCGGGTTGGCCGCCAGTATCAGCACCGCTCCCAGCATGAATACGCAGGCCCGCACAGGCCCGGGAACCTTGTAACTTGGGACGGCAATGCTGCTTGCGGGCTTCATGATCTCTGACCAAATTGGTTGGGGTAGAGATTGATATTAGCAAGCAGGCTGGTCCGTTCTCCAATAAAACGTGGCGATACAGGTGATAGTAAATTACTATTAATGATGCTTTTAAGGCATTTCTCCTATGAAAACTCCGTAGAAAGCACAGCAATAAATATGCAAGCTATGACAAATCAGAGTGACTTCAAAACAACAAAAATATCAGAAACACCACGTTTATGCAAATTGGGTGATATTACTCTCATAACAATTTCTGCATTTACCGTGTTTTTAGTTATCAAAATGCACTATTTCTCGTTGTCCGACAGCTTGCATTGTTCAGATCAGGCCGTCGAACAGCATGATGTCGACAAGATCGCCCGCATCGACGTTGCCTTGCTCATCATGCAAGATCACCATGCAGTTCGCCTCGCTCATCGAACGCAGGATGCCGGAGCCTTGCGAACCGGTGATGCGCACGCTCTGCCGGCCATCGTCATCGCGCCCCAGGATACCGCGCTGGTATTCGGTGCGGCCCGGTTTTTTGCGGATGGCGCCGGCCGAACGCACCTTGAGCACCGGCAGCGGCGCCTCGGCGCCCATCATGCGCAGCAGCGCGTCGCGCGCGAAAAAGTAGAACGACACCATCACCGCCACCGGATTGCCGGGCAGGCCAAACAGGAAGGCACTGTGGCCGTTCGAGGCGATGCGCCCGAACGCGAGCGGCCGGCCCGGGCGCATGCCGATCTTCCAGAAGCTCACGTCGCCCAGTTTGGCCATGATCTGGCGCGTGTAGTCGGCCGCGCCGACCGATACGCCGCCGGAGGTGACGATGGCGTCCACGTTTTCGCAGGCATGGCGCAATGCCTCTTCCAGCGCTTGCGGATCGTCGCGCACGATACCCATGTCGACGATCTCGCAACCGAGGCGCGTGAGCATGCCGTGCAGGGTGTAGCGGTTGCTGTCGTAGACGCAGCCGGCGTCGAGCGGCTGGCCGATCGACCGCAGTTCGTCGCCGGTGGAGAAGAACGCCACGCGCAGGCGCCGCGTCACCGGCACCGTGGCGATGCCGAGGGACGCCAGCAGCCCCAGGTCGGCGGGGCGGATGACTTTACCCTTGCGCAGGGCGGCGCTGCCGGCCATCAGGTCTTCGCCCGCGACACGGCGGTTGTCGCCGCTGCGAATCACGCCCGGGGCGATCGTGATGCTGTCAGCGCCGATTGCCGCGACCAGTTCCTGCGGGATCACGCTGTCGCAGCCGGCCGGCATGACGCCGCCGGTCATGATGCGCACGCATTCGCCGCTGCCGGGAACCACGTCGGACGGGCGGCCCGCGAACACGGTGCCCACCACCGCCAGGGTGACCGGCGCACCCTCCAACAGGTCGGCGCCGCGCAGGGCGTAGCCGTCCATGGCGGAATTGTCGTGCGCCGGCACGCTGATCGGCGAGATGATGTCCTCACCCAGCACCCGGTCCAGCGCCGCCAGCAGCGCTACCTGTTCGATGGCGCCGACCGGCTTGATGAAGTCGCGGATGATGCGCTGCGCGTCGCGCACGGGCAGGGCATCGGGGTCGTAGGCGGACAAACAGCTGGTGACGTCGTTCAGGGTCGGCATGGTCATGGTGTGCTTGGGTGAGGGATCATTCAGGTTCGCACTGGCGCAGTTCGTCCAGCGTGTTGATGTTGCGGAAGGCGGCAGCGTCGTCGAAGCGCACGCGTACCACCCTGATGCTGCCGTACCAGCCATCCATGCGCCGTCCGCCGCCGGCAAGGTAGGCTTCCAGCCGGGGCAGGGTGGCGGTCCTGACGAGGGCGAACACGGGCTGCGGCTGGATGCGCGGCACGCCATCCGGTCCGGCTTCGGCGGTTTCGGCCAGCGCCAGGTCGGCGCCGCCGGCATCGAGTGCCCGGTGCAGGCGCGCTACCAGGTCGTGCGGCAGAAACGGCGAGTCGCATGGCGCCGTGACCAGCAGCGGCGTGGCGCAGCGGGCCATGCCGGTGGCCAGCCCGGCCAGCGGCCCCTCGAAACCGGTCAGCTGGTCCGGCCATACCGGTACGCCGAACCCGGCGTAGAGCTCCAGGTTCTGATTGGCGTTGATGGCCACGGTGCCGACCTGCGGCGCCAGGCGCCGCATCACATGCCCGGCCATGCTGACGCCGCGAAAACGCTGCAGGCCCTTGTCGACGTGGCCCATGCGGGTGCCGCGTCCCCCGGCCAGAATCAGGCCGGTGATGTCGTCTGGTAAAGTCATTTAACCGCCGATGTACGACATTTCGACGCGTTTGCCCTCGCGCGGGCCGCCGCTTTGAATGCCGCTGGTGTTGATGGTACGGGTTTCGGAATAGCGGTCGGCACGCACGTTCCACAGCGCGCCGACGGCGGCCGAGATTTCGGCGTCGCTGCGCCCTTCGCGCAGCAGGGCGCGCAGGTCGTGGCCGCGGGTGGCGAACAGGCAGGTGTACAGCTTGCCCTCGGTCGACAGGCGCGCGCGCGAGCAATCCTTGCAGAAGGCCTGGGTGACGCTGGAGATCAGGCCGATTTCGCCGCTGCCGTCGGCGTAGCGCCAGCGCGCGGCGGTTTCGCCGCTGTAGTTCGCTTGCTGCGGCACCAAAGGCATCTCGGCCGAGATGCGGCGCGCCACTTCCGCCGACGGGATCACTTCGGCCAGGTTCCAGCCGTTCGATGCGCCCACGTCCATGTATTCGATGAAGCGCAGGATGTACGGGCTGCCCTTGAAGTGGCGCGCCATGGGCACGATTTCCTGGTCGTTCATGCCGGCCTTGACGACCATGTTGATCTTGATGGGCCCCAGGCCCGCGGCGTGGGCGCAATCGATCCCGGCCAGCACGTCGGCCACCGCGAAGTCGACATCGTTCATGCGCTTGAAGGTGGCGTCGTCGAGCGAGTCGAGCGACACCGTAACCCGGTTCAGGCCAGCATCCTTCAGCGACTGCGCTTTTTTCGCCAGCAGCGAACCATTGGTGGTGAGGGTGATGTCGAGCGCTCGCCCGCTCGGGGTGCGCAGGGCGCTGAGCATGCCGACCAGGCGTTCCAGGTTCTTGCGCAGCAGCGGTTCGCCGCCGGTCAGGCGCAGCTTTTCCACGCCGTGGGCGACGAACAGGCTGGCGATGCGGGTGATTTCCTCGAACGAGAGCAGCGAGGCGTGCGGCAGGTAGGCGTAGTCCTTGTCGAACACTTCCTTGGGCATGCAGTAGACGCAGCGGAAATTGCAGCGGTCGGTGACGGAAATGCGCAGGTCGTGCAGGGGCCGCCCGAGTGCGTCGGCCAGGAGGCCGGTGGGCGCATCGAGCCGCGCGGGGATTGCCGGCGGCGGCGCGCGGCCGTCGCTGAGCATGATAGTTTTTTCAGCCATGCCGATACGATAGCACGAGGCCCGCGACGGCACAGGCGGCGAGCAGTTTGATGGTCCCCACCTTGAAGCGGAACAGGGCCACGCAGGCGGCCGCGCTGATGGCGATTGCCGCGATGTCGACTTGGCCGTTCTGCACGAACACGTGCTGGCCGAAGAACACCGCCAGGCTGACGATCACGCCCACCACCGCCGCCGAAATGGCGGTCAGCGGCGCCGTCATGCGCACATTGTCGCGCGTCGCTTCCACCAGCGGGCCGCCGGCCAGGATGAAGATGAACGAGGGCAGGAAGGTGAAGAAGGTGGCCACGCAGGCACCAGCCACGCCGGCCAGCAGCACGCCGCCCGGGCCGAAAATGGCGTGGCTCCAGGCGCCCACGAAGCCGACGAAGGCGACGATCATGATCAGGGGCCCGGGCGTGGTTTCGCCCAGCGCCAGGCCATCGATCATCTGGGGCGCGGTGAGCCATTGATAGTGCTCCACGCCGCCCTGGTACACATAGGGCAGCACCGCGTAGGCGCCCCCAAAAGTCATCAGCGCGGCCTTGGTGAAGAACCAGCCCATCTGGGCCAGCGCGCCCGCCGCGCCGTAGCGCCACGCCAGCAGCAGCCACACGCCGGCACCGAGGGCCAGGCCGCCGAGGGCCACGCGCACCAGGCGCGGCCAGGTAAAGCGGGCGTGGGCCGGCGTGGGGGTGTTGTCGTCGATGAGCGCGATGCCGTACGAGGCGCGGCTGTCCGGGTGCTGGCCGCCGACCTGGAATTGCGCCGGCAGCAGCCGTCCGCCGGCGAAACCGATGGTCGCCGCGACCAGCACGATCAGCGGAAACGGCAGTTCGCCCAGCGCGATGGCGAGGAAGGCGGCGACGGCAATCGCCAGCAAGGTGCGGTTTTTCAGCGTGCGCGAGCCGATGCGCCAGGCGGCGGCCAGCACCACGGCCACCACCGCGGGCTTGATGCCGTACAGGATACCGGCGACCACGGGCAGGGTGCCGTAGGCCATGTAAATCCACGACAGGACGATCAGGATCAGCAGCGAGGGCAGGAAGAACAGCAGTCCGGCCAGGATGCCGCCGCGGGTCTTGTGCATCAGCCAGCCGATATAGATGGCAAGCTGGGTCGCTTCCGGGCCGGGCAGCAGCATGCAGTAGTTGAGCGCGTGCAGGAAGCGTTGTTCGGAAATCCAGCGGCGCCGCTCGACCAGTTCGGTGTGCATCAGCGCGATCTGACCGGCCGGCCCGCCAAAGCTGATGAAGCCGAGCTTGAGCCAGTACCGGAAAGCCATGCGCAGGGTGACGGGAGCGGGAGGGATATCGGCTGGAAAGGTCATCGTTCACTCAGGTTCAAAGTAAATACGTGGTTTTTTCACGTAAAAAAGGGGAAGCCTCAGCTTCCCCTTTTTTTGTTGCGCCCTGATTACTGGCGGCTGGTATCCACCTGGACCAGCGGCTCATCGACTTGCGGCGGCAGCGGCTTGCGCTCGCGTGGCACGCGCACCGGCGGCGCTGCATTGGCGGCCGCTTCCTGGGCTGCACGCAGCTTTTCAGGATCGGTGGCAGCCAGGGTCAGGCCGGCCGAACCGAGGATCTCGGAGAGGTCGGCAACCGGTGCCGCTGCCGCTGCAACTGGTGCTGGGGCAACCGGCGCTGGTGCAACTGGCGCTGGTGGCGCGACAGGGGCCGGCGCAGGTGCTGCAACCGGCGCCGACGCTGCTTCGACCGGCGCCGCTGCGGCAGTTGCATCGGCAGCCGTTGTTTCGGTTGCCGCAGCGTCGGCTGCCGCAGCGTCGGCTGCCGCAGCGTCGGCTGCCGCAGCGTCGGCAACCGCTTCCGCAGCTTCCTCCGCAACCGGATCGGCCGGGGTGAACATCGTTGCTGGCACGATTTCTTCGCGTACCGGAGCAACTACCGGAGCAACCGCTGGAGCCACTTCCGGCGCTGCTTCGGCTGGTGCTGCGGCAACTACCTCGGCTACTGGAGCTGGCTCGGCAGGTGCCGGTGCCGCTTCCATTACCGGGGCCGGGGCTGGTGCAGCGTCGACTGGCGCAGGCGCTGCTGCTTCCACCGGCGCTGGCGCCACTACGTATTCCGACACGGGCTCAGGTGCGGCTTCCGCTTCAGCTTGCGCAGCTTCCACTGGTGCTGCCTCGGCGACAACCGGCTCGGCTGCGGCGAATACTGGCACTGCTACTTTTTCGAAGGACGGTGCATCCGCTGGCGCTGGTTCGACGGTGAAGCTGGCTTCGTTGACAACGTCGCCGTCTTCGCCTTCCATGCCCTCGGCCTGGTCGCGGTCGCGGCGATTGCGGTTGCGCCCGCCTCGACGACGACGACGGCGCGGCTCATCGCCACCGGCTTCGACTTCGATTTCTTCACCGTTCGGGCCGATCGTGGTGATCATTTTCGGCACGGCGGCTTCTTCATCGCCTTGCGGCACGGTAACATTGACGATTGCCGCGGCGGCCACGACCGGCGAAACGGCCAGTTCATCGGTCTTCGCTTCGGCTACCGGGGTGCGGTAGTCGGCGCGTTCGCGCGGTGGACGCGGGGTGCGCTCACCACGTTCCGGACGCTCGCCACGCTCCGGGCGTTCCGCACGTTCGGCGCGCGGCGCCACTGGCGCGCCGGCGGCGTCGACCTGCGCTTCACGCGGCTCGCGCGGCGGGCGTGGAGGACGCGGCGGGCGGGCAGCCTTGTCGGCGTCGCCCGGCTTGCCTGCCTCTTCCAGTGCGGCTGGCTTGCCCGGCTCGCGCTCAGGACGGCCGTCCGGCTTGCCGCCACGGGTGCGGGCACGCGGGCCACGGCCGTTGCGGTCTTCGCGGCCCGCAGGCGCGGCGGCCGGCTTGGCCGGGGCTACTGGTGCCGGAGCGACAATGACGGGTGCTTCCTTCTTGAAAAAGAAACCCATGATCCTGGCCAGGAATCCTTCTTCCTCGGGCGCGGTCAGTACCGGTGCCTGGACCGGCGGGGGGACCGGCTTGAGCACTTCGGAGCGGTCCACCATTGGCGCAGGCTGGTCCGGGGTGATGGTCTTGACGACGGCTTCCTGGCGCGGCTTGACTTCTTCCTTCTGGCGCTTGCTGTAAGCCATGTCGGTTTCAGCTTCTTCGGCCAGGTTGTAGCTGGCCTGGCTGTCTTCGAGGCGCGGATCGTCGTGCTTGATGCGTTCGAGCTTGTAGTGCGGCGTGTCCAGGTGCTTGTTCGGGATCAGGATCACGCTGATGCGGTGGCGGTTCTCGATCTTGAGCACTTCGCCGCGTTTTTCATTGAGCAGGAAAGCGGCAACGTCCACGGGAACCTGCACGTGGATGGTGGCCGAGTTTTCCTTCATCGCTTCTTCCTGGATGATGCGCAGCACCTGCAGGGCGGACGATTCGGTATCGCGGATGTGGCCGGTGCCGGAGCAGCGCGGGCACGTCACGTGCGAGCCTTCCGACAGCGAAGGGCGCAGGCGCTGGCGCGACAGTTCCATCAGGCCGAAACGGGAAATCTTGCCCATCTGAACGCGTGCACGATCATGGTGCAGGGCGTCTTTGAGGCGCGTTTCGACTTCGCGCTGGTTCTTCGCCACTTCCATGTCGATGAAGTCGATGACGATCAGGCCGCCAAGGTCGCGCAGGCGCAGCTGGCGTGCCACTTCTTCGGCCGCTTCGCAGTTGGTATTGAATGCGGTGGTTTCGATGTCGGAGCCGCGCGTGGCGCGGGCCGAGTTGACGTCGACCGAAACGAGGGCTTCGGTGTGGTCGATGACGATGGCGCCGCCGGACGGCAATGGTACCGTGCGGGAATACGCGGTTTCAATCTGGTGTTCGATCTGGAAGCGCGAAAACAGCGGTACGTCGTCGCTGTAACGCTTGACCCGGTGGATCATGTCGGGCATCACGTGGCGCATGAACTGGTGCGCTTGTTCGTAGATATCGTCGGTATCGATCAGGATCTCGCCAATATCGGGCTGGAAGTAGTCGCGGATCGCGCGGATCACGAGCGACGATTCCTGGTAGATCAGGAAGGCGCCGCTGGCCGACTTGCCGGCGCCTTCGATCGCGCGCCACAGTTGCATCAGGTAATTCAAGTCCCACTGCAGTTCTTCGACATTGCGGCCGATGCCGGCGGTGCGGGCGATGACCGACATGCCCTGCGGCAGGTCCAGCTTGTCCATCGTTTCGCGCAGTTCCTGGCGTTCTTCGCCTTCGACCCGGCGCGAAACACCGCCGCCACGCGGGTTATTCGGCATCAGGACCAGATAACGGCCGGCCAGGGAAACGAAGGAGGTCAGGGCGGCGCCCTTGTTGCCGCGCTCTTCTTTCTCGACCTGGACCATGATTTCCTGGCCTTCGCGCAGCGCTTCCTTGACCGAGGCGGTACGGACATCGACGCCTTCGCGGAAATAGGTGCGGGCCACTTCCTTGAATGGCAGGAAACCGTGGCGGTCTTCGCCGTAGCTGACGAAGCAGGCTTCGAGCGACGGTTCGATCCGGGTAATCACGCCCTTGTAGATATTCGACTTGCGCTGTTCGCGACCGGCGGTTTCGATATCGATGTCGATCAGTTTCTGACCGTCGACAATCGCTACGCGCAGTTCTTCCTGCTGCGTAGCGTTAAACAACATGCGTTTCATTTTTATTGACTCCGCGACCCGGGGGCCGTTCTAGTGCCGCTCTGCGCGGGACGCAGGGCGGCGAAAAGTACAGGGATGTACGCGGGAAGGGAAGTGGAGGGTGGGTATGCCTTTTCGCACGGCGCAGCAACGCAAAGCGTTACGGCCGCGACAGGGCGCGGTGGGGTCGATCGACATGCCGAGTGCACGCATCACCTGCAACTTAGCTGAAGCAGCCCCGGTGTGATCGGGGCACAGACAAAGCCAGGCGGTGAGCAAATCGGTGAGCCAAACCGTAGCCAGCGAACATACTAAGACTTCGATACCAGGCTTAAACACCAGCCCTTATTCTCAAGCCTTCAGGATGAGGCTTACATCGGGTCGGGCGAAAACGACAAGCGTTATCGACGCCATCATCCGGCGAGCTGGCCCCGAGGGACAGCTTGCCAGTACTTATCCTTACAATTCCAAACAATCCATTCCGCAGCCTTGCGCGTTATCCGATTACAACAACGGTGCAACCTTGATTCGCGCCGGGATGTGCGTACACATTTTTTCCATCGAATTTGCAATTTGGCGGGGCCGATGGAGACGCCCCTGTGTAAAATATCGTTTTAATTCTTACACCAGCAGAGGTTTGACCGCCGCCTGTCGATTATATATTCAAAATGAAGGACTTAGAGAGAATTTCTGGGAAGACAGAGCAAATGAAGATGCAAAACGATGTTGTTCCCCCTTCATCACAGGCCCCCGTTCAAGCCCAATTTGTCACAATTACCGAAGAGGAAGCCGGACAGCGGATCGACAACTACTTGTTGCGGGTCTGTAAGGGCGTTCCGAAAAGCCATATTTACCGCATCCTGCGCTCGGGCGAGGTCAGGGTCAACAAGGGCCGTATCGACCAGTTGTACCGGCTCGAAAGCGGCGACGTGGTGCGCATTCCGCCGGTGCGGGTGGCCGAGAAATCGACCGCCGTGGTGCCGGGCGCCGAATTCCCGATCCTGTTCGAGGACGCGCACCTGCTCATCATCGACAAGCCTTGCGGCGTGGCGGTGCACGGCGGCTCGGGCGTGTCCTACGGCGTGATCGAACAGTTGCGCGCGGCCCGGCCGGACGCCAAGTTCCTGGAACTGGTGCACCGGCTCGACCGTGAAACGTCGGGCCTGCTGTTGCTGGCGAAAAAACGCTCGGCCCTGACCAATCTGCACGAGCAGATGCGCGACGGCCTGACCGACAAGCGCTACCTCACCATGGTGTACGGCGACTGGAAAAACGCGCGCCAGCACATCAAGCTGCCGCTGCACAAGTTCACCACGGCCGATGGCGAGCGCCGCGTCTGCGTGCAGGCCGGGGGCATGGAGTCGCATACCGTGTTCAGCCTGCTGCGCAAGTTCGACAAGTTCGCCCTGCTCGAAGCCGAACTGAAAACCGGGCGTACCCACCAGATTCGGGTTCATCTGGCTTCGTCGGGCTTTCCCATCATTGGCGATGATAAATACGGCGATTTTGCGTTAAACCGCGTCCTGCTCAAAGCCGACGCCACGCGCGGCGCGCTCAAGCGGATGTTCCTGCATGCGCACCAGATTACGTTTACCCATCCTGAATCCGGCAAGGACGTGACGATAAATGCACCGTTGCCAGCAGAATGCGAACGTTTCTTGGTAAGCTTGGGGAAACCGCTGAACACAGCACCGCGCTAGTCTCACGAGAATAGTCCGCGTTGATCAATCCTGGAAGGAGCCGGCCGCCACAAGCGGCCGCAATACATGGCACGTAAGCAATTTGATCTGATCGTTTTCGACTGGGACGGCACCTTGATGGACAGCACGTCCACCATCGTCAAGTGCATCCAGGCCGCCGCCAGGGACCTCGGCTTGCCGATTCCGCGCGACGATGCCGCTTCGCACGTGATCGGCCTGGGCTTGCACGAAGCGATGCAGGCCGTGATGCCGAATATCGACCCCGCGTTTTACCCGCGCATGGTCGAGCGTTACCGTTTTCATTTTCTGTCGAAAGACCACGAACTGGTGCTGTTCGACGGCGTTCGCGAGATGTTGACCGAACTTTCGCAGGAAGCTTACTTTTTGGCGGTAGCCACCGGCAAGAGCCGGGTTGGCTTGAACCGTTCGCTCAACGCGGTCGGGCTGCTCTCGCTGTTCGACGCCACCCGTTGCGCCGATGAGACATTCTCCAAACCGCATCCAGCCATGCTGCAGGAACTGACCCGCGAACTGGGGCAGGATCTGAAGCGCACGGTGATGATCGGCGACACCACGCACGATTTGCTGATGGCGAATAACGCCGGTGCGGCCGGGATTGCCGTGCAGTATGGCGCCCATCCGCACGAGCAGCTGAGCGCTTGCAATCCCGTCTACTCCGCCGAAACCGTGGCCCAGCTGCGCACCTGGCTGAGCGAGAACGCATGATGGCGGACCAGGCCGACGGCGTGCTGGTCTGCGGGTCGGAGCACGTGCTCGAAGGCGGACGCGGCGTGCGATTTGGCGTCAGCGCCTTCGGCGACAAGGCGACCGGTTTCGTGGTGCGTCACAAAGGAACGGTGTACGCCTACCTGAACCGCTGCGCCCACGTGCCAATCGAGCTCGACTGGGCCGAAGGCGAGTTCTTCGAGTCCAGCGGCCTGTACCTGATGTGCTCGACCCACGGCGCCATTTATGTACCGGAAAGCGGCTTTTGCGCGGGTGGACCTTGCAAGGGCGGCCGCCTGCGCCCGATCGGCGTGCGCGAGGAAGATGGGCAGATTTACTGGCAACCCGACGAGTTCGTCAAGCCGCCCGCGGCCTGAGCACGCAGTACCGACACCCTATTACGTAAAGCGATTTATGAGAGACAACACTTTCGTCGATTCCAAGGAAACAGCGCTGGCGGCGGCACCGAGCACCGGCAACTGGGAGCGCGACACCCTGGAAAAGCTGGTTTTTGCCACCGTGCGCGAACAGCGCGCCACGCGCCGCTGGGGAATTTTCTTCAAGCTGACCTTCCTCGGGCTGGCGTTTTTCGCGCTGTGGGCGTTTTTCGATTTCGATTTCAGCGGCTCCGACGGCGAGGCCCTGGGGCGCCATACCGCCCTGATTGAAATCGACGGCAGCATCGAATCGGAAGGCAGCGGCTCGGCCGATGTGGTGATCCCTTCATTGAACAAGGCATTTGCCGATTCCGGCTCGGTGGCGGTGGTCCTGCGGATTAACAGCCCGGGCGGCAGTCCGGTCCAGGCGGGCAATATCGTCGATGAGATCCTGCGCCTGAAACAGGCCTATCCCAGCAAGCCGGTATATGTGGTGGTCGATGAAATCTGCGCCTCCGGCGGCTATTATATTGCCGCTGCCTCCGACAAGATCTTTGTGAATAAGGCCAGCATTGTCGGATCGGTGGGCGTGCTGATGGACGGTTTCGGCTTTACCGGCACCATGGAAAAACTCGGGGTCGAGCGGCGTTTGCTCACGGCCGGCGAAAACAAGGGATTCCTCGATCCTTTCAGCCCGCAATCGGACAAGCACAAGGCGCATGCCCAGGCCATGCTCAACGAAATCCACCAGCAATTCATCGCCGTGGTACGGACTGGCCGCGGCAAGCGCCTGAAAGAGACGCCGGAGACCTTCTCGGGCCTGTTCTGGAGCGGCGCCAAGGCGGTCGATATGGGCCTGGCCGACGGCTTCGGCACGGTGGAGACGACAGCGCGCGATGTGGCCAAGGCCGAGGATATTGTCGACTACACGGCGCGTGAAGGTTTGCCGGAGCGGGTGCTGAAGAAATTCGGTGCGTCAGTGGGGGCGGGAATGGTCAAAACCCTGGGGCCAGCGGCACGGCCAGCGTTGCATTAATATCGCGAGGCGAATATTTTCCTTGAAAGTTCGGGCAGGTGTCCTATATTAGACCTGTAGTTCTTTCCAAGGGAGGCCGATATAAAAAGTACACCCTGTGTTGGCAGCATATTGTTTGAAATGAACTACTAACCGCATCATGATGCGGTATAGAGAGAATTACAATTCCTCGCATGAAGTCCTTTCACCGGGACGTGGAAGCGGCGGCGTGAAGCCGCCGTTTTCCATCCAGCCGATGTTATTCCCGCTATTGTTTATTCCACCATTGTTTATTTCGCCATCTCCTCGATGTGCGATCGCATGGCCGTACGGGTGGGATATCGCCGTCGATTAACAATGGTCGTCCCCTTCCGCGCGCCGCACCGTCGCGCGCAATGGCCGGCCATGCCGGATGCATTGGTCGGGGACGCGCGGGGCCCGGACCCTAGGCCGCCAGCACGGCGCCGTACGAGGCATCGTTGGCGCATGCGCCGGCGCGGATCCTCAGGCGAGGAGATTGCTGCACCGACACCGGCTGCTCCTCACCGGGCAGGGTCACCATCGCCGCCACAATACCATCCATGCCGAACGCACCGGACAAACACTGGCGCAAATTGAAAAGGATTCGGACCGCGACAATTACATGTCGGCCGCCGAAGGGGCGCAATACGGCCTGATCGACCGGGTACTGGCCACGCGCGAGGGAGATTGAGGACGTCAATGCCCGTCAATTCCGCGCCGGGAGGCCGGGAGCGGCGGATCCGTCATTGCCGCCATTGGCAATCAGGAGGGATCCGCATCGGGAATGGATCTGGAGCGTGCCGGCGCGCTCGAGGGCGCCGGCGACAGTCTGGCGACGCGATCAGTCGATGCAGGATTCGCTGCTGTCGGCGTCGACCATGCGCAGGCGCTCCACGTTGCGTTGCGCGCAATCGATGTCCAGCACAGCCTGACCGGCGCAATCGGCACTGCTGGCTTGCACCGTATCGCCATCGTAGCCCTGCGCAAAACCTCCCTGGCTGAGCCATTCCTGAAAGCCATTGTTGGCTTGCGCATACCAGCGCGCCTGCGGCGACACGCGCACCATGCCCGGCACCAGCATGCGCGGCAGATGGATGCCGCCGGTCCAGCGCGCTATTGCGTCACGCGTCGTCTCCAGCGCCGACTGGGCCAGCGGATTGTCGGGAAGATTGTCGGCGGCCGATTCCAGGAAGTCGGCAGTGTTCATTTGCGTGGCGGCGGAAGTAATGGTGCGCATCCTGGTCCTCATCATGTTTGTCGGGTTCAATTGCCCTAGTGTTACTGTAAGCATTCGCAGGTGGCGTTAGGCCGATTCCTACTGAGGTTTCAGTTTAACAATCGGGCTCTTGCCATTCTTGATCTGTGTCAAAGATGCGTAAAGGCTCTTCCTTAACTCGCCATCAATCGGGTCTTTATCCTACAAAGTGCTAGGAGCATTCCTATCCGGTCAAAGGCGCATCTGGTAAAGTCTCGCCCATGAGTAAATTATCCCTGGACCGCATCCTGCAATCGCAGGGCTTCGGCACACGCAAATATTGCCGCGCCCTCATTGAAGACGGCGAAGTCGTCATCAATGGCGCCCCCTACACCGACTACAAGACCGCCATCGACACCGATGGGCTGGTCATGACGATCTTCGACGACGAATGGGTTTACCGCGAACATGTGTATATTGCGCTGCACAAACCCGTCAATGTCGAGTGTTCGCGCAAGCCGAGCCATCACCCCGGCGTGCTGACCTTGCTGCCCGAACAATTCACCTGGCGCGACGTGCAGCCGGTGGGCCGGCTCGATCACGACACCACCGGCATGTTGCTGATGTCGGACGATGGTCCGTTTATCCACACCCAATCGTCGCCGAAGCGGCACATCCCCAAGATATATCAGGCCACCACGCAGGACCCCGTCACGCCTGAACTGATTGCGCAACTTCTGTCCGGCGTCAAACTGCACGACGAGCCGGCGCCGCTGGCGGCCCTGAGCTGCGTCCAGCGCGGCGAGCACCAGCTCGAAATCGTGCTGGAACAAGGCAAGTACCACCAGGTCAAACGCATGCTGGCTGCGGCCGGCAATCATTGCAGCGCGCTGCACCGGTCCGCCATCGGCCAGCTGACGCTGGAGTCGCTCGGCCTGGCCGAAGGCGAGTGGTGCTATCTGGACCAGGCCAGGCTGGACTTGCTGGTGCCGGGTTGAACGCGCACGCCGGATAAGATCATGAAATTAGCCACACTCAAGGATGGTAGCCGCGACGGCCAGCTGGCGGTCGTCTCGCGCGACCTGAAAACGGCGCACCTGGCCGACGGCATCGCGCCCACCCTGCAGGCGGCGCTGGACGACTGGGCATTCATTTCGCCCCAGCTGAGCGATATGTACCAAATGCTCAACAGCGCACGGACCTCGCGCAGCTTCGAC
The DNA here is from genome assembly GCF_030846495.1 of Massilia scottii. NCBI lineage: Bacteria > Pseudomonadati > Pseudomonadota > Betaproteobacteria > Burkholderiales > Oxalobacteraceae > Massilia > Massilia scottii. Next base: position 295,850 of record NZ_JAVCWM010000007.1, read on the forward strand.
TTCGATCCCGCCACATGCATGGCGCCGTTGCCGCGCGCGTTTCAGTGGGTGGACGGCTCCGCGTACGTCAATCACGTCGAGCTGGTGCGCAAGGCGCGCAATGCCGACATGCCGGCGTCGTTCTGGGAAGATCCGCTGATGTACCAGGGCGGCAGCGACGATTTCCTGGGGCCGATGGACGAGATCGTGCTCGCGCATGAGGAGTGGGGCATCGATTTCGAGGCCGAGGTGGCCGTGATCACGGGCGACGTGCCGATGGGCAGCACGCCGGACCAGGCGTTTCAACAGATCAGGTTGTTAATGCTGGTGAACGACGTCTCGCTGCGCAATCTGATTCCGGCCGAGCTGGCCAAGGGCTTCGGGTTTTTGCAGTCCAAGCCGGCGTCCTCGTTTTCGCCGGTGGCGGTCACGCCGGACGAGCTGGGCGATCAGTGGCAGGATGCGAAGGTGCATCTGCCGCTGCGTTCGACCTGGAATGGCAAGCTGGTGGGGCAGCCGCATGCCGGCGTCGATATGGTATTCAACTTCGCGCAACTGCTGGCACATTTGTGCAAAACCCGCAATGCGCGCGCTGGGACGATCATCGGTTCCGGCACGGTGTCGAACAAGGATGCCAAGCGCGGCTATTCGTGCATCGCCGAGAAGCGCGCCCTGGAGATGATCGCCGATGGCGTCGCTAGCACGCCGTTCATGCTGTTTGGCGACACGATCAGGATCGATATGCTCGATGGGGCAGGAAAGTCGATCTTTGGCGCGATCGAGCAGACGGTCAAGCAGGCCGAGGCGAAGAAAAGCCGCTAAACGCCCGTTCTCCGCGCGCCGCGGCGGCATGCGGGGGAACGACGGCGAACAGTGTCTAGTAGCCGTGCATGCGCTTCAGATAAGCCGGCAACAGCCACCATATCGATAGGATGAAGGTGGCGATCCCGCTTGCCGTCACCAGCCCCACAACGCTGCCGAAGACTTCCGAAATCACCAGGTTGGTCGCCAGTATCAAGGCCACCCCCAGCGAAAACGCCCCCGCCACGATCTGCCGCGTCGCTACCCGCTTGAAGCGGGCGCGGTCGTTCAATGGCCGCATCAGCCGGTGCTGAATGGCCGGTGCGCTCAACAAGACCAGACTCGTCAACGCCAGCACGAAGGTTGCCAGGAACACCATCTTCTCGCTCTGCACGATCTGCCGGAAACCGCCGTTGAACGGCAGGATGATCAGAAACGCGGTCAACATCTGTGCCCCCGGCAGCAGGATGCGCTGCTCGCTGAGCATGTCGGAAAAGTCGCCATCTTCCTTGAGGTCGGCCGCGACGAGCGGCTCTTGGGGATCGGACGGAACCAGCGAATTCATGGTGTTCGTGTAGAAGTTGATAATTTTTAATTATACGAGAGCCCGCGCAAGAGCCCCGTTCGCCTGCCACCACCCGAATTGAGCCCTGTTTGCCGCCTTAATCGCTGGATAGCTCTAGAGCAATTTCGCGAATAATGGCATCTGTTAACGGGAGCCTGGCATGTCAGACAGTAGCGACGCAGAAAAGACAGAAGCAGCGTCACCCAAGCGATTGGAGCAGGCGCGCGAAGAAGGCGACGTGCCCCGCTCGCGTGAAGTGGCGACGTTTACGGTCCTGATGACGGCCGGCTGCACCCTGTGGTTCTTCGGCGCCGGCATCGCACGCCAGCTGAACGCGACCATGGTGTCGGGCCTGAGCATGGACCGCGAGCAAATCTTCAACCCCAACGCCATGATCCTGCGCGTGGCCGGCGATATCGCCCAGGTCATGCTGGCATGCCTGCCGCTGGCCATCGCCATCATGATCGTGGCGCTCGCTTCGCCCCTGCTGATCGGCGGCTGGCTGTTCAGCAGCAAGTCGTTCATGCCCAAATTCAGCAAGCTCAACCCCATGCGCGGCCTGACCAACATGGTCTCCACCAACGCGCTGGTCGAATTGCTCAAGGCGATCGCCAAGACCATCGTGGTCGGCACCATCGCCTGGATGGTCGTGATGAGCCAGAAAGACGCCGTCATCGGCCTGGCCGTCGAGCCCCTGAAAAGCGGCAGCGTCCACATGATCGACCTGATCGGTTCGGCGTTTTTGTTCATCGTCGGCGGCCTCGGCATCGTGGCCGCGATCGACGGTCCGTACCAGATCTGGCACTACGCGAACAAGCTCAAGATGACGCGCCAGGAAATGATCCAGGAGTCGAAAGAGTCGGACGGCAATCCCCAGATCAAGGGCAAGATTCGCCAGATGCAGCGCGAAATGTCGCAGCGCCGCATGATGGCCGACGTACCGACCGCCGACGTGGTGGTCACCAACCCGACCCACTATGCGGTGGCGCTGAAGTACGCCGATGGCCAGCGCGGCGCGCCGCGCGTGGTGGCCAAGGGCAGCGATGAAGTGGCGGCCCGCATCCGCGAACTGGCCAAGGAAAACAATGTGGCCCTGCTGGAAGCGCCGGCCCTGGCCCGTGCGCTGCACAAGCACACCGAGATCGGCGACGAGATTCCGGAAGCGCTGTACTCGGCGGTGGCGGAAGTGCTGGCGTATGTGTTCCAGCTGCGCGCCTACAAGAACGATGGCGGCACCTACCCCGACCGGCCGACCAGGCTGCGCGTACCGCCCGAGCTCGACCCGCATGACCCGGCATCGCAAACCAAACCTGAACCGAAGAACGGAGCCACACCATGAACCGCCTGAACGTGCCGTCCTGGTTAAGTGGAATGAAAGGCGGCGGCAACGCCCTGGCGGCGCCGGCCATCATCATCATGCTGCTGATGATGATGATCCTGCCGCTGCCGGCCTTCGTGCTGGACGTGTTCTTCAGTTTCAACATCGCCCTGTCGGTCATCGTGCTGCTGACCAGCCTGTACACGGTCAAGCCGCTCGACTTCATGGCCTTCCCGACCATCCTGCTGGTGTCGACCATGCTGCGCCTGTCGCTCAACGTGGCCTCGACCCGTATCGTGCTGACCGAAGGCCACACCGGCGGCGCCGCGGCCGGCAAGGTGATCGAAGCCTTCGGCCACTTCCTGATCGGCGGCAACTACACGGTCGGTATCGTCGTGTTTATCATTCTGACCATTATTAACTTTACCGTCGTCACCAAGGGTGCCGGCCGGATCGCCGAAGTGGGCGCCCGTTTCGCCCTGGACGCGATGCCGGGTAAACAGATGGCGATCGACGCCGACCTCAACGCCGGCCTGATCGCCGAAGACGAAGCGCGCCGCCGCCGTACCGAAGTCGCCCAGGAAGCCGAATTCTACGGCGCCATGGACGGTGCCAGCAAATACGTGCGCGGCGATGCCGTGGCCGGCATCATGGTTACCGTCATCAACGTGATCGGTGGCTTGCTGGTTGGTATCTTGCAGCATGATATGGCCTTCGGCGAAGCGGCCAAGACCTACACCCTGCTGGCCATCGGTGATGGCCTGGTGGCGCAGATTCCATCGCTGATCATCTCGACCGCGGCCGGTATCGTGGTCTCGCGCGTGGCCAGCGACCAGGACATCGGCACCCAGCTGGTGCGCCAGTTGTTCGCCAAGCCGGAAGTGCTGTATATCACCGCCGCGATCATCGGCGGCATGGGTTTGATTCCTGGCATGCCGAACCTGGTCTTCCTGCTGCTGGCCGGCGCGCTGGCGGGCATCGCTTATCTGATCCACAAGAAGGCCAAGGCGCCGCCGCCGGAAGAAGTCGAAGCGCCGGCCCCGGTTGCCGCGCCCGAGCAGGAAGAAGCCAGCTGGCAAGACATCATGCCGGTCGATACGCTGGGGCTGGAAGTCGGGTATCGCCTGATTCCGCTGGTCGACAAGACCCAGGGCGGCGAACTGCTCAAGCGCATCAAAGGCATTCGCAAGAAATTCGCGCAGGAAGTCGGTTTCCTGGCGCCACCGGTACACATCCGCGACAACCTGGAGCTGAAACCGTCGGCCTACCGCATCACGCTCAAGGGTGTGGAAGTGGGCAGCGGCGAGTCGATGAACGGGCAGTTCCTGGCGATCAATCCGGGCATGGCCAGCGGCAACCTGCCTGGCCTGGTGACCACCGATCCGGCGTTCGGCCTGCCTGCGGTGTGGATCGATGCCGGGCTGCGCGATGAGGCGCAGAGCATGGGCTATACCGTGGTCGATGCCGGTACTGTGGTGGCAACGCACCTGAATCATTTGATCACGACGCACGCGTCGGAATTGCTGGGCCGGGCCGAAGTGCAGGCACTGCTCGATCATCTGGCCAAGGAAGCGCCGAAGCTGGTGGAAGACCTGGTGCCGAAGCTGGTGTCGCTGTCGACCTTGCAGAAAGTGTTGCAGAATTTGCTGGTCGAAGGCGTGCACATCCGTGATATGCGCACCGTGATCGAAACCCTGGCCGAATATGCTCCGCAGACCCAGGACCCGGCCGACCTGACCGCCGTGGTAAGGATTGCGCTGGGGCGGGCGATTGTGCAGCAGTTGTTCCCGGGCACGAATGAATTGTCGGTGATGACCCTGGATAACCGGCTTGAGCGGCTGTTGATGCAGGCGCTGGGGACCAATGGCGATGGCGCCGGAATCGAACCTGGCCTGGCCGATACGATTGCGCAGCAGGCCGGCGCGGCGGCGGCGCAGCAGGAACAGATGGGACTGACGCCGGTGCTGCTGGTGCCGGGTCCGTTGCGGGCGATGCTGTCGCGCTTCCTGCGCCGGGCCTTGCCGCAGCTGAAGGTGCTGTCGCACAATGAGATTCCGGAGACCAAGACCATTCATGTGACCAGTCTGGTGGGGGCGCAGTAAGGAATCCGGAATGTGACTGTGGCGAGGGAAACGCAATTTCCGTGTCATGGGCACCGGGCAATGGCGAGAAAAACGACGATTGACGGACCCTCAACACAAAGGCGTCCTTAGATTTCCAGGTCAATCCGCTCCGCAATCTTTTCCGCCAACTGCGTGAAGTCCTTTTTGGCGTCCTGCACCGCGCCAAAATGGCTGCCGATCGCGCCATCGGCCGAGGTGAGGTTGAAAATGGGTTTTCGGCGCTCGTGAGCAATGTGGATCAGGCTGCGGTAATGTTTAATTGTTGCCAAGCAATTAAGATCGTCCTCCTCCTCGTCCCGCGTCTCGGCAAGTGCCGGTTCATTTAATATGAACTCGCGATATGCCGCCGGAATGCGTTGCGACCATCTGTCGACAATGCTCACGGGCCTGCCCAAGTACATGTTGAGTTGCTGGCGCATGTAGCCGATCGGCTGCATGTGGCGATCAGGCGGCTTGAAATCGATAAGGCTGCTATTCTCACCGCGTGCATTCCAATTAGCCACTCTTTCATGCCAGGAACTTTTCCAGTTGCGAAGCGTCGGTCCAAGGCTTTTCAGGCTCATCAGCGAAGGTAAATCGGTCCCTAAAGGAATTGCGACATAGTCGGTAGCAATCAGAACTGAACGATTGATGGCACCGAGGTTCGGCCCGCTATCCACCAGAATAATATCCGCCCGCACTTGATCAGCCGCCATTTGCAGGACGCGCCAGAACGAGCTGAGTATTTGCATCGGTCGGTAAGGATTTTTATCGCCGAGGCTGCTGCGCCACGCTGCCGAAAGCGTATCTTCAAACGCTGAGAGCTCGATATCGCCTGGGAGTAAATACAACTCAGGCGTGATGCGCTGAAGAATGGGTTCTGCAATATCCCCCTCGTCAGTCAGCGCTTTGACACATTGATAGATTGTCGACCCTGCGTATTGTTTTTCCCAGAGTGCCTCTATCTTATTTTCGTCAAGTAAAGTGGAGGTGAGGGTGGCTTGCGGATCCGCATCCACGACGACCACCCTCTTACCCAGACGGGAAAACATCCAAGCTAAGTGATATATCAAGGAAGTTTTGCCTACTCCTCCTTTGTTATTGAAAAAAGTCAACACAGGCGTACTCATGATTTCCCTCGCAGAACACAGACCACCGCGCTTTGGGTAGTCTCGAATTCAGGTACGGGATTGCGTTCGGCACGGTCTGATTCGGTGTCGTTCAGCAGATTGAGCAGATCTTGATCGGTAAGTCTTAGCATGTCTGTTGCCCAAAAGTCACTTACTTGGCATGATTGCGCTCTCATTCGCTCAGCGGACCATGTCGACGGCCACGCGCAGCGCTACCAACGTGATTGGATACTGTGAATTTTTATTGACGTCGCAGCAGTGTTCCTATATGCCGTATGATACGCTACTTGATTCATGGCTCACACTTCAGTCCATATTCCCGGTCCGACGTGCCGTTAAGCTGACGACGCGATTTTCGGCGCCAGTCTTGCGCCGGCCTGGCTGACGTCTCCCATCTTGCCAGTCAGCCAAATTTTTTCTTATGCCAACATTGCGCGTAGCCGGTTTGCTCTCGCTTGCCGGTTTGGATCGAGCCGCGCAGGCGATGAGCGAGGATCTTGCTGCTCCACCGAAATGAACCCCTTTTACCGTCCTTCTCCCTCGATCGTTTCCAAACTGCATCGTCAATAATGGATCCTGTCAGTGCCTCATGTGAGCGCACCCAGCAGGAACCCCAGGAGTTGGCGATGAATGTCAAAAAATTTACGGCTGCAACATCACGCGACGCACTGCGTAAAGTACGCGAAGCGCTCGGGCCCGACGCCGTCATCCTGTCCAACCGTCCGGTCGACGGCGTGGTCGAGATCCTCGCCCTCGCCAGCGACGACGTCGCCTCGATCTCGTCGCCCGCCCACGAATCCGAGATGGCCCAGCCGCGCCCATCCCTGTCGATCCCGCCCGACACCTACGCCAACCGCCGCGCCGCGCCCACGCCAGCCCCGGCCTACGCCGCGCCGGAATCGTTCGACATGTCGATGATGGCCTCGCACATGTCGTCGATGATGCAGCAAGCCATGAATCAGGCCAAGGACAGCGCCAGCGCCGAAATGTCGGGCATGATGAATGAAATCCGCGCCATGCGTGGCTTGATGGAAAGCCAACTGGCCGAAATCGCCTGGGGCACCACCCAGCAGCGCGAGCCGCAAAAAGCCGGCGTGCTGCGCGAAATGCTGGCCGCCGGTTTCTCGGCCAGCCTGTCGCGCTACCTGATCGAAAAACTCCCGGCCGGCAAGGATGCCGCCGAGAGCCTGCGCTGGATCAAAACCGTCCTCGCGCGCAATCTGACCACCATCTCGAACGAAGATGAAATCCTGGAAAAGGGCGGCGTGTTCGCCCTGGTCGGCCCCACCGGCGTGGGCAAGACCACCAGCACCGCCAAGCTGGCCGCGCGCTGCGTGATGCGCCACGGCCCGGAAAAGCTGGCCCTGATCACCACCGACGCCTATCGTATCGGCGGCCACGAACAGCTGCGCATCTACGGCAAGATCCTCGGCGTGATGGTGCACTCGGTCAAGGATGAATCGGACCTGCGCATCGCCCTGAAAGAACTGCGCAACAAGCACACCGTGCTGATCGACACCGTCGGCGTCTCCCAGCGCGACCAGAACGTGGCCGAACAGGTGGCGATGCTGTCCGAGACCGGCGCCGACGTCAAGCGCCTGCTGTGCCTGAACTCGACCTCGACCAACGAAACCCTCAACGAAGTGGTGCGCGCCTACCAGGGCAGCGGCCTGGCCGGCTGCATCATGACCAAACTCGACGAAGCGGCTTCGATCGGCAACGTGCTCGACGTCGTGATCCGCCAGAAACTGAACCTGTTCTACGTCTCGAACGGCCAGCGCGTGCCGGAAGACCTGCACCTGGCCGACCGCAACATGCTGGTCGACCGCGCCTTCCGCCTCAAGCGCGATGCCGCCGCCACCCAGTTTTCGGATGCCGAACTGCCGCTGCTGATGGCCAATACCAGCACCGCCCGCAACGACCGCAGCCTGCGCGAGGTGTCCCTTGGCTAACCACTTCGATTTCGACCAGGCCGAAGGCCTGCGCCGGATGCTGGCCGGGCCCAAGCCGCGCATCGTCACTTTTCTGTCGGCCACGCCCGAAGACGACAAGGGCGCCATGCTGGTCAACCTGGGCGCCTCGCTGGCCCGGGCCGGCAACGACGTGCTCATCGTCGACGCCTGCGACCGCGAATACGGCGTGGCCCAGCGCCTCGGCGTGGCCGACCGCGCCAGCCTGCTGCAGGTGGCGCGCCAGCAGTGCGCGCTGAACCAGATCATCCACCAGGTGCCGCAGGGCTTCGGCGTGGTCAGCATGGCGCGTGCGCGCGGCGGCCCGGACGAAGCGCGGCGCCTGGCCAAGACCTTCGAGGTGCTGGTCAAGCAGACCGGCATCGTCATCGTCGACGGCGAATTCGGCGACGACGACAGCTTTCCGGTGCCGGTCATGGACAGCGCCGAAATCGTGGTCCAGGTCTCCACCAGCGCCGCCTCGATCACGGCCGCCTACGCCCTCATCAAGCGACTTTCGCAACAGTTGGGGCGCCGTCCGTTCGGAATTCTGGTAACGGGCGCATCCGAAGCCGAAGCCAAGGTGGTATACGATAATATGTCATCTGCGGCAAGTCGTTACCTTGCCGTACAGCTCACGTCGATGGGCTCGGTCCCGGCGGACGAATACCTGCACCGGGCCGCGCGCTTGGGCCGGGCCGTGGTCGATGCGTTCCCGCTGGCCGGCGCCTCGGTGGCATTTCGCCAGCTGGCGGGGCGCTTTGCCCTGACAGCCATGCCGCAACTTGGCAGGACAGGGGGGACTTCCCATTTTGGTTCTTAAAACATACTTATAACTATGTACACCGTCAAAGGGAAAGCGGACAAGAACCATTTACTGACGGAGCACATGCCGTTGGTGAAGCGTCTCGCCCACCACATGAAGGCCAAGCTGCCGCCCAGCGTCGAAGTGGACGACCTGATCCAGGCCGGCATGATCGGCCTGCTCGACGCCATCACCCGCTATGAGGAAACCCACGGCGCCCAGTTCGAGACTTATGCCGTGCTGCGCATCCGCGGCGCCATGCTCGACGAACTGCGCAGCAGCGACTGGCTGCCGCGCTCGATGCGCCAGAACATGCGCAAGATCGAAACGGCGATGAGCACCCTGCAGCAACAGCTCGGCCACCCGCCCACCGAATCCGAAGTGGCCAAGAGTCTCAAGCTCTCCCTGGCCGACTACCAGGACATGCTGACCGACGGCGGCGGCCACCAGCTGGTGTACTACGAAGATTTCCACGACAACGAAGGGGGCAACGACAGCTTCCTCGACCGCTATGCGGTGGACGATGCCGATCCGCTGCGCAGCCTGCTCGACGGCGACTTCCGCCATGCCGTCATCGACGCCATCGACAACTTGCCGCCGCGCGAAAAAATCCTCATGGGCCTGTACTACGAAGAAGAACTGAACCTGAAAGAGATCGGGGCCGTCATGGGGGTATCGGAATCGCGCGTGTCGCAATTGCACACCCAGGCGGTCGCGCGCCTGCGGGCGTCCTTGAAGGAGCAGGCGTGGACCGGGCCAGCGTAGCGGGGATCTTCCTGGCGCTGTCGGGCCTGCTGATCGGCCAGGCGCTGGAGGGCGGCAAGCTGTCCTCCCTGGTGCAGCCGGCGGCGTTTGCCATCGTCGTCATCGGCACCGCCGGCGCCGTGCTGCTGCAAAGCGAAGCGTCCACCTTCATGCGCGGCGTGCGCATGCTGCGCTGGGTGTTTTCGCCGCCCCCCAGCCAGCGTGCCGGGCTGGCGCGCGAGATCGCCGTGTGGGGCTTGCATGCGCGGCGCGACGGCCTGCTCTCGCTGGAAAAGTACATGGCCGTCAACAAGGATAAATTCGTGCAGAAGGGCTTGCGCCTGGTGGTCGACGGCATCGCCCCCGACAAGCTGCGCAGCCTGCTGGAGATGGAAGTGACGGCCTACGAATTCGGCGAGCGGCAAGCGGTGAAAATCTGGGAGTCGGCGGCCGGATACTCGCCCACCATCGGCATCCTGGGCGCGGTGCTGGGCCTGATCCACGTGATGGAAAACCTGAGCGACCCGGCCAAGCTGGGCAGCGGCATCGCGGTGGCCTTCGTGTCGACCGTGTATGGCGTCGGGCTGGCCAATATGTTCTTCTACCCGATCGCCAACAAGCTCAAGACCATCGTCGCCGAACGGGTGACCCAGTACGAAATCCTCACCGACGTCTTTCACGACATCGCCAGCGGCGACCACTCGCGCGTGATCGAAGAGCGCGTTGCCTGCCTGCTCTCGCGGCCCTGAGCCATGGCGCGCAAAAAGTACGAAGCCGAGCACGAAAATCACGAACGCTGGCTCATTTCGTACGCCGATTTCATCACCCTGCTGTTCGCCTTTTTTGTCGTGATGTACGCCATTTCGGTCGTCAACGAAGGCAAGTACAAGGTGTTTTCGGTGTCGCTGGGCGACGCCTTCGGCGGCAAGGACAAGAGCACGGCCAGTGTCGCCAGCAGCAATGTGCCGCAGCTGATCGTGCTGCCCGATCCGCTCATCAAACGGCGCGCGGAAGCGATGCGGCTCGAAAAAGAACGCCTGACCAGCCTCGCGCAGAAACTCACCTCGACCCTGGCCCCGCTGGTCAGGGAAGGCAAGGTGCGGGTGACGCAAAACAGCCGCGGCGTGAGCGTCGAGATCAATGCCAGCGTGCTGTTCGACCCGGGCGACGCCACCCTCACGCCGGAGTCGGACCAGGCCCTGCGCGCGCTGGCGGTGCTGCTCAAGGACGACCCGCACGCGGTGCATGTCGAAGGCCATACCGACCCGACGCCGATCAGGAATGCGCTGTTTCCGTCGAACTGGGAACTGTCGGCGGTGCGCGCCAGCAGCGTGGTGCGCCTGTTCATCGACAGCGGCGTGGGCGCCGGGCGGCTCACGGTGGTGGGGCACGGCGCCAACATCGCGGTGGCCTCCAACGACACGCCCGAAGGGCGCGCGCGCAACCGGCGCGTGGCGGTGACGATCCTGTCGGCGCTGCCCGATACCACGACCGAGATTCCGACCCGTTGATCCAACCGGGCTGGCCCGATGGGCGAAACGAGGCACAATGGCCGGGAACGGCACAGGCGGGCGACCCGGCCCCGCCGATCGAGCGCCGCAGCCGGGCTGACGAGAACAAGGAGCGTGGCGATGAAACGATCACTGGCGGGCGTGTTGATGATCATGGCGCTGGGGCTGGCCTATGCGAAGGATAAACCGATGGTTGGCGTGAGCGAAAAAGTGGCGGTGGCGTCGCGCGACGGCAAGGTGCTGGTAACCCTGACGGTGAGCAACAAGACGGCGCAGCCGATCTACCTGTGGAAGGTCACCTACCAAAGCGAGCAACTGTTCGGGCCGGAGTTCGACATCAGCGTGGCGGGCAGTGCGGCGCCGGTCAATTACATCGGCCCGATGGTCAAGCGCGCGCCGCCGCGACCGGAGGACTACGTCAAGGTCGAGCCGAACGGCGTGCTTAGCAACACGATCGACATCACGGGCGCGTATGACTTCCTTCCAGGCAAGCGCCGCTACCGGCTCAGCCATACCGGCAGTTACGTGCTTGACTTGCAGCAGTTGGATCATCCGGTGGCGATGAAGCCGGCGTCGACGGTGTTCACGCACACCCAGGTCGCGCAGCCGGCCGAACAATAATACTCCTCCCAAACCTTTCCTAACCGGGGTCAGACCTCCGACTCGAAACATTTCTCAACCGGGGTCAGAGCTCGAATGAGAAATTAAAAGCCGGCGGCAGACTCCGAAGCCATAAAAAAACAGCCTGGCCGCTCGCGCTGCCAGGCTGTTTTTATGCCATCGTCCGCTTATGGCAGCGACGGGGTGTTTTCGCTGAAATATTCGTGGGAATCGGCATTGTCGACGGCTTTCGTCGGGTTGCTGGTTGCCAGGCTGGCGGCGGCCGACTGGCCATACGCCCAGTCATCGGTCGCGGCGACCACGTTGAAGTGGCTCAGCTCGTGCACCAGGGTGCCGCCCTTGGAATCCGTGCCGGTCGTTGGGGCCGACCAGAACGCATTGCAGACGTAGATCTTGTACGGCTGCGTCGGGTACACATAGGCGTAGTAGGATTCCTTGCAGCTGCAATCGACCACGATCGGCTTGCTGTCGAGCGCGTTCTTGATGTTGGCAAAGTGCGATTTGACCGTCGAGTAGCGTCCCGAGGTGTAGGCGCCGAACCATTTCTTGTAGCGCGTGCCCTGCAGGCCGCTGTTGAGGTAAGTAACGCTGCCGTTGGCCATGTTCTTGGCGGCCGACATGGCCGAGTTGATCGTCGTCTGCTGAGACGAGCTGCAGCTGGCGAACGAGACGCCGGCCGGGCCTGCGGCCTGTTGCTTGGCAGCGAGCTCGAACGGGTCGGCTACCACGGTGCCGCGCTCAAGGCGGCCATCGATCCACAGCGATACCGGCGCCGAAGCGATCTCGCCGATCTCGCGCTCGCCCTGGCGCGCGTTCACGCTGTTGTCGTCGTCCGAGGTCGAGTTGAACAGGTTGAGCGAGGCGGCGTGGTAGCGCACCGAGTAGTCGCCCGTCACGCTCATGTCGTACATGGCCGACAGCTCCACCTTGGCCGTGTGCGAGGCGCCCGGCTTGAGCAGGTAGTAATCCTTGGCGGTCGGGGCAGGGCGCTTGTAATGGCGGCCCTGGTAAGGCACATCCACGCCGTCGCGGGTCACGTCGAACAGATGATCCTCGACGCCGGCAAACGGGGTGTGCCACTTGAGCACGTATTGCGGCTTGGACGAGGTGTTGGTGATGGTGACGCGCATGACGACATCGTCCTCTTTGCCCAGCGAGGATTTTTCGGGACTCAGGCTGACAGTCACCCCGTTCGACCCCGCCTGGGCTGCCAGGCAGGCTGCTGCTGCTACGATACCGACGCTTGCTTTAACCAAGTGATTCCAGTTCATACAGTTCTCCGTGAGTGAATGTGCTCGTTCTTGAGTGCCGGGCTAGAAGCTGCCTCAACAACCCATCGTTACATGGCGCACTTGCACGGGACATACATATTCAACGGAAATTTTGTCGTTTGAGCAAATTCTGAACGTATCGCCAGCGGCACAAAAAAATGTGTTTTCGCACAATTTCCTCAATGAAATCAAGCTTGTAGGAAGAGAGAATTTCCTATCAGAATTTTATGCGGCGCAAGCCTGTTCGGTACCAATCAGGGTGCACTTGTCCTTGTCATCGAGCCCGTTCATGCACAGCTTGAAGCAACAGACAGGCGAGGGGCGTGGCCGCGTTGCGTTCGCCATGCCGTGTTTGGCGGCAGATATAGGAAACCCTCCGGGCAACGTGTATTCTGTGGCCAACGCCACTTACCGCAATCCGACAGAAAGGGATGCAGAATGACCGAAACCCGCGCGCTGCCCGCCAGCGCCTCGATGCTGCTGGAACCCGTTGTTGCGCGCGCCGCCTGCGCCGCCGCCGTGCTGGCGCTGCTGCTCGGCGGCGCCACGCCGGCAGTGGCCGCGCCGAAGGCCAAGGCCGCCGCCAAGGCGGTCGAGTCCGGCATGGCCGATACCATCTACCGCAACGGCTACGTCTACACCGTGGACGCCAGCGACAGCGTGCAGCAGGCCCTGGCCGTGCGCGCCGGGCGCATCGTCTACGTGGGCGACAATACCGGCGCCGCCCTGCTGGCCGGCAAGGGCACCCGCATCATCGACCTGCAGGGACGCATGCTCATGCCGGGCCTGATCGACGCCCACATGCATCCCCTGTCCGGCGGCAAGCGCCTGCTGCGCTGCAATCTGAACTACGAAGCGCTGACCGTGCCCCAGTTCCAGGCGCGCATCCAGGCTTGCGTCGACAAGGAAAGCCGTACCAAGGGCATCAAGGAATGGCTGCAGGTGGTCAACTGGTTCCAGCAAAGCATGCTGCCAGCCGGCGTGGAAACCACCCGCGCCACGCTCGACGCCATCAATACCGCGCGCCCGATCGTGGTGCGTTCCTCGTTCGGCCACTCCAACCTGGTCAATACGCGCGGCCTGCACATGGCCGGCATCACGCGCGCGACCCCCAACCCGGCCACCGGCAAGATCGCGCGCAACGCCTTTGGCGAGCCGACCGGACTGCTGGAAGACGCGGCCATGGATCTGGTCGACAAGCTGCTGCCGAAGACCACCCCGGCCGAGAACATCACCGCCGCCACCTTTGCCATGCAAGCGCTGGGGCGCCAGGGCGTGACCAGTTTTCTCGACGCCAGCAGCGACCAGGAAATCTTCACCGCCTTTGCCGCCATCGAGCGCCAGGGCAAGCTGAGCGCGCGGGCCCATTTCGCCGCCGAAGTGGCCACCGAAGACGGCGCCGATCCGGCGCGCGCGGTGGCCTCCGTGCTCAAGATGGTCAAGCGCTATCACCAGGAAAAGAACGGCGTCGCACCAATCATGCGCGTGCGTCACGCCAAGCTCTACATGGACGGCGTGATCGCCGCGCCGGCCCTGACCGGCACCATGGTCGCGCCGTACTTTGTCGACCGCGGCACGCCGCAGCATCCGCACTGGGTGCCGGGCGACAGCAAGGGGCCGCCGACCTATTTCCCGCCCGCCGCGCTGAAAGCCATCCTCGCCGGGCTGGCCACCGCCGGCATCGACGCCCACGTGCACGTGGACGGTGACGGCGCGGTGCGCGAAACGCTCGACGCCATCGAGGCCCTGCGCGCCACGCCCGGCGGCAAGGATGCCCGCCCGGCGCTGGCGCATGCCGAAATTGTCGACCCGGCCGACTTCGGCCGCTTTGCCGCGCTCGATGCGAGCGCGGTGCTGTCGTTCCAGTGGGCCAAACCGGCGCCGGACACGGTGGCCGGGCTGAAGGATTATCTGGGTCCGCAGCGCTACGCGATCCTGCAGCCGCAGTCGCTGCTGCTCGATGCGGGCGCGCGCGTGGTGTTCGGCAGCGACTGGCCGGTCGATGCGCTCGACCAATGGTTCGCGCTCAAGGTGGGCGTCACCCGCACCAACTCGCCGGCAGCCGGCCCCGAGTTCGCGGGCAAGCTCGGTCCGGCGCCGGGCATGCCGCGCGCCGCCGTCCTGCGCGCGGCGACCATGAATGCCGCCTATACCTTGCGCCAGGAGGGGCTGGTGGGCTCGCTGGAAGTGGGCAAGCTGGCCGATCTGATCGTGCTGGACCGTAATTTCTTCCAGATTCCGGACGAGGAAATCGCCGACATCAAGGTGCTGCAGACGCTTGTCGGCGGCAAGGTTGTCCACCAAAGCCCGGGCTTTCCATAGCCATGCCCGTAGCAACGCTGGCTGGGCCAGGAGAGATTGCTCAAGAAATCGCCGCATCAGGCCGCGTATGCAATGCAAAACGGCCGCACCAGGCGACCGTTCAGTGAGCACGACAGACAAGGGCAGGGCGTTCAGCCCACCACGTAGCGCTTCGATGGTCCGCCCGGCGCCGCCTGGCCGCGCGGGCCGTACACGGCCGCTTCGCTACCGCTGGTCGGGGTGCGCATCGCATTGATCAGGCCCTGGGTGTGCGACAGTTGCTTGTTGATCAGCATGCCGTTAATACGGTTCAATTCCTTGGCTTCGCGCGTCTTGCCCAGCAATGCTTGCCAGCCTGATAAGGCATCCGCCGCGCCGCTGGCTTCCACCCACGCCTGCATGCCGCTGTCGTCGGCCGCAAAACCGGCCGCGGCCAGGCTCTGGTGCCGTTGCCGCGCCAGCGCTGCCATCCCGGCCACCACCTGCGCCTTGCGCGGGGTCAGCTCATCGAGGCCGGCCGTGTCGGCGTTGACCAGCAGTTGCTGTTCCTGCGTCATCAATTCCAGCGCGGAAGTGATCAAGGCAAGTTCCTGCGGCAGGGTTGTGCTCGGGCTGGCTGTGGACATGGTCGTGGTATCGCCGGAAAACCGGCGCCGTTAGCGATTTCGGGAGTGCAGCAGATCGCGCACGGTGTCCAGCAAGCCATCCGCCACCTTCTCGGAATTGACCTGGAACTGGCCGTCGGCAATCGCCAGCTTGATGCGCTCGACTTTCTTGGTGTCGAACACGCCATTGTTGTTGCCCACCGCGCTGGCCATGGCCTGGCCCTGCGACGACAGCTTGACGCTGTCCGTGCTCGCGGGCGCGCTGCTGCTGGCTTTTTCGGTGCTCTTGGCATTGGCCGCGGGCGTACTGGCCGCCGGCAGGCCGGGGTTACTCTTCAGGGTATCGTTAATTTTCACAGCATCATCCTTCTCTGGGCGGAGCGGTAAAACCTCCAGGGTCTGCGTAAGTAACGGCGCTCGCGTCGTAAACTTTAGCGCTTTCCGGCGGGAGATTGCACCCCTTGCCTAAAACACTACTTCGACCAGCCCGCCGGCCTTGGCCACGCCGCTGAGGATGGCGCCGGCCGGGGTCCTGACCTGCACCACCTGGCCATCGCTGGCGTTGCCGATCGCGCGCGCTTCGGCCGAAACCCGGAACCCGTTGCCGCTCGATACCACCCTGACCAGCTGTCCCTGCTGCACCACCGGCTTGCCGCGCAGGGCGTCGAGGCGCAAGGGCGCACCCGAGGCCAGCGATACCGTGCTGGTCCGTCCGACAGCCTGCGCCATGTCGGTGACGATCCCGTTGGGCATCGCCGAAATGTCACCTCTAAGCAACACTAATTGCGATTGCTCAATCGTTTGGCCCTGTGCCAGCGGCACCGCGGTGGCCACATAGTCCGTTACCACACTCACTTGGGCCTGAATATACACCGTCCACGCGACCGGCGCAGTACAGCGCACGCCGACCGTGGTTTTTCCCCAGGTGCGCGCGCCCGGCTGCTGGAATGCCTGGGGTGCGGGGCAAGAAGCCAGGCTCATGCGCTGGTTGACGGGACCGACCGTGACGGTCACTTCCCCCGCCAGCGCCGCGCTCTGGGCTTGCAGAAACGCTTCGGCCACGCGCTTTAAGGCGGCCGGGTCCTGCAGGGCCAGCGCCGGGGTGGCCGCTGCCTGGGCGGCGGCCGGTGGCGCAAAGCAACATTGGGAGGCAAGCAAGAAGGCAGTAATCAGGGCGATTTTCATATGGATTGCTTTCAGGAATGAGAGCATCATAGACTTCACGCGACATTGCCGAACTTCCGAATAGCCGTGTTTTGGTGTTCCTTATCGTTCGATTGGGCCGGCAGCACGGCCCGTATGATTCTTCCTGTCATCACAAGTACATTGCCGCCAACCCGGAGGCAGTCGACAGATGCGGAGCACGACATGATTGGCAAACTCGACGATTACATGCGCTTTAACGAGACGGCCCTGAGCCTGCGCTCGCAACGCCAGGAATTGCTGGCGTCAAACATCGCGAATGCGGATACGCCTAACTACAAGGCGCGCGATATCGACTTCGCCAGCGCCCTGCAAGGGGTGATGGCCAAGACCACCCCGCCGGCCGGCGTGCTCAAGCAAACCGCCCCGGCCCACATGCCGACCGGCGCCCTCAAGGGCGACGTGCTGGCCAACGGCACCCCGCTGCTGTACCGCACCCCGGCCCAGGGCGCGGTCGACGGCAACACGGTCGACATGGATGTCGAGCGCAACCAGTTCGCCGACAACGCCCTGCGCTACGAAGCGGCGGTGACCTTCATCAACATGCAAATCCGCGGCATGAGCACGGCGATCCAGGGAGGCCAGTAATCATGTCGCTATTTAATATCTTTAACGTATCCGGCTCGGCCATGAGCGCCCAGGCCCAGCGTTTGAACACCACCGCCAGCAACCTGGCCAATGCCGACAGCGCCACCAGCGCCAGCGGCGAGGCTTACCGCGCCAAGCAGGTCGTGTTCGAGGCGGTTCCGACCGAAGGCGGCGGCACCGGCGTGAAAGTGCGCGAAGTGATCGAAGATCCTTCCCCGCTCAAGCAGGTGTACGACCCCAAGCATCCGATGGCCGACGACAAGGGTTATGTGGCCATGCCGAACGTAAACGTCGTCGACGAGATGGTCAACATGCTGTCGGCCTCGCGTTCTTACCAGACCAATGTCGAAACCATGAACGCGGCCAAGTCGCTGTTGATGAAAACGTTGACCATCGGTCAATAACCTGAGTAATCAACTGAGAAACCGCCATGGCAACCGTGAATTCCAATGCACCCGTGATGTCGCAAGACTTGCTCAATTCCGTCAATCCCAAGAAGCCCAAGGCGGTCGAAGGCAGCGTCGAGGCGGACACCAACAAGTTCATGACCCTGCTGGTCACCCAGCTCAAGAACCAGGATCCGATGAATCCGCTCGACAATGCCCAGATCACCAGCCAGCTGGCCCAGCTGTCGACGGTGACCGGCGTCAACAAGCTGAACACGACCATGGAGTCGCTCAAGTCGAGCTACCAGGCTTCCGAAGGCTTGCAGGCGGCTAACCTGATCGGCCACGGCGTGCTGGTGGGCGGCAATGGCGTGACCCTGGCCGGCGGCAAGGGCATCATGGGCGTCCACCTGGACAGCGCGGCCGACAAGGTGCAGATGATCATCACCGACCCGAAGACCGGCAAGGATATCCAGACCATCGACCTCGGCCAGCAGCCGGCCGGCACCGTGCCGATCGCCTGGGATGGCGTGGTCGACCCGACCAAACTCGATGCGGCCGGCAAACCGATCGCCCTCAAGGATGGCAATTACCTGATTCGTGTCGTCGCCGAGCGCGGCGGCGAAGTCTTAAAAGATGCCAAGGCCCTGTCGTTCGACACGGTCGCCAGCGTGACCACCAGCGCCAAGGATGGCGTCAAACTGAATCTGCCTTCGCGGGGCGTCGTGGCAATGACCGACGTCAAGCAAATTCTGTAACCAAGCCGCTACTACTTATACTTTTTAGGAGAAACACCATGTCGTTTCAACAAGGACTTAGCGGCTTGAATGGCGCAGCCAAATCGCTCGACGTTATCGGCAATAACATCGCCAACGCCAGCACCGTCGGTTTCAAGGGGTCGCAGGCGCAGTTTGCCGACGTGTACGCCAATTCGCTCAATGGCGCCGGCGGCAACCAGGCCGGGATCGGCGTGAAAGTGGCGCAGATCGCCCAGCAGTTCACCCAGGGCAATATCGAAAGCTCGAACAACCCGCTCGACATCGCCATCAACGGCGCCGGCTTTTTCCGCACCGATGTCAACGGCGACGTCCAGTATTCGCGCAACGGCCAGTTCTCGCTCGACAAGAACGGTTTCGTGGTCAATGCCCAGGGCGCCAAGCTGACCGGCTATGGCGTCAGCGAGGCCGGCAACATCCTGACCGGTTCGCCGATTCCCCTCAAGATCGACAACAGCGACATGAATCCGCTGGAAACGTCGCGCGTCGATACCAAGCTCAACCTCGATTCGCGCAGCCCGCTGCCGAAAACCGTGCCCTTCGATGCGACCGATCCGGAAACGTACAACAAGCAGACCTCGATCGACGTGTTCGACAGCCTGGGCAATTCGCACGTGATGTCGACCTACTACGTCAAGACCGGTCCCGGCTCGTGGGATGTGTACGTCGGCTCGGACGGGGTCGAAATGACCAACCAGGCCGTGGCCGCCGCCGCGCAGACCGATGCTGCCGCCGGTACCGCGCGCGACGCCTTCCAGACCGCCGCCACCAGCGTGCCGCCGGGTAACATGGCCGCCGCAGCCGCCGCCTACGCCACCGCCGCCGGCGCCGCCGTGGCCGCTGCCGCCGGCACCGCCGGCGCCACGCCGGCCCAGCAGACCGCCATTACCACCGCCGCCACCAGCGCCGGCGGCATCCCCGGCACCACGCCGGCCGAGATCGACAAGCTGATCGCCGCCGCCGTCAAGGTGCCTGGTGTGAGCGTCGGTCACCTCAATTTCGACACCAATGGCGTGCTGAGCAATGCCGCCATGGCGCCGCAGACCCTGCCGCTGAAGATCGAGTTGCCGGTATTCCCGCTGACCGGTGCCAAGCCGACCATCGAATTCGACCTGCATTTCGCCGGCTCGACCCAGTACGGCGACGCCACGGAAGAGAAGCTGTCGAGCCAGGACGGTTATACGGCCGGCAGCCTGCAGCGTTTCTCGGCCGGTCCCGACGGCACCATCCTGGGACAGTACAGCAATGGCGAATCGCGTCCGCTGGGACAGGTCGTGCTGGCCAATTTTTCCAATCCGAACGGGCTGCAACCATTGGGTAACAATGCGTGGGCGCAAACGCCGACCTCGGGCTCGCCGCTGATCGGTACGCCGAATTCTGGCAGTTTCGGCAATTTGCAAGCGTCGGCGGTGGAGAATTCGAACGTGGACCTGACGGCGGAACTGGTCAATATGATCACGGCGCAGCGGGTTTATCAGGCTAATGCGCAGACCATCAAGACGCAGGATTCTGTGCTGCAGACGCTGGTCAATCTGCGTTAATAGCTAGCTCGTCGTTCCTGGCATTGCCAGAAACGACTTCCCGCGCCAAGGCGGCACTCGGCGGGAACGTCAGTAGGGCACGCTTTAAGGAAAAATCATGGATAGACTCATCTACACAGCCGCCAGCGGCGCCAAGCACATCCTGGAGCAGCAGGCCACCACCTCGCACAACCTGGCCAACGTCACCACGACCGGTTTCCGTGCCCAGATCGATGCCTTCCGCGCCGTGCCGATCGTGGGTGAAAACCTGCCCCTGCCCACGCGCGCGTTCGTGGTCAACGCCACGGTCAGCTCCGATTTTTCCTCCGGCCCCCTGCAATTGACCGGGCGCGACCTCGACGTCGCCCTCAAGGGCAAAGGTTTCCTCGCCGTGCAAATGCCCGACGGCACCGAGGCCTACACCCGTAACGGCGCACTGCAGATGAATGAGAATGGACTCCTCACCAACACCGCCGGCTTTACCATCCAGGGCGACGGCGGCCCCATCACCGTACCGCCCGAAGTGTCCGTGGCCATCGGCGGCGACGGCACCATTTCCACCATCGCCACCACCACCAAGCCGGGTGCGCCCACCGTGCTGGGCCGCCTGAAACTGGTCAACCCGCCCGAGCAGGACCTGGTGCGCGGCGACGACGGCCTGTTCCGCCTCAAGGACGGCAGCGCCGCCCCGGCCGACCCGCAAGTGGCAGTGGCCGGCGGCGCCCTGGAAGGCTCCAACGTCAGCCCGGTCGATGCCATGGTGACCATGATTTCCCTGGCCCGCTCGTTCGAACTGCAAATGAGCCTGATGAAGAATGCCGAGAACAACGCGGCGAAAGCCACCCAGATCCTCGCTTTGGGATAACACAAGGGCGCGCATAATCTCTTCATTGATCGGTGCGTGGCGATGTTCGCCGGCCGCCGTTACTGGAGAAGACCATGATTCGTTCCCTTTTTATCGCCAAGACCGGCCTGGAAGCGCAGCAGACCAACCTGGACGTCATCACCAATAACCTGGCCAACGTCAGCACCAACGGCTTCAAACGCAGCCGCGCCGTGTTCGAAGACTTGCTGTACCAGAATGTCCGCCAGCCAGGCGCCCAATCCTCGCAACAAACCCAGCTGCCTTCGGGCCAGCAGATCGGTACCGGCGTGCGCGCCGTCGCGGTCGAACGCATCCATACCCAGGGCAATCCCCAGCAGACCGGCAACTCGAAAGACGTGATGGTCAACGGCGCCGGCTTCTTTTCGGTGCTCATGCCCGACGGTACCGCCGCCTACACCCGCGACGGCTCCTTCCAGAGCGACTCCAACGGCCAGCTGGTCACTTCGTCCGGCTTCGTGGTCCAGCCGGCCATCACGGTGCCGGCCAATGCCCAGTCGCTCACCGTCGGGCGCGACGGCACCGTCTCGGTGACCCTGCCGGGCACCAACGCGCCCTCCCAGATCGGCAGCCTGCAACTGACCACCTTCGTCAACCCGGCCGGGCTGGAATCGAAAGGCGAAAACCTGTACGTGGAAACCGGTGCCTCGGGCAACGCCAACACCAATACCCCGGGCACCAACGGCGCCGGCGTGCTGCTGCAAGGTTACGTGGAAACCTCGAACGTGAACGTGGTCGAGGAAATGGTCAACATGATCCAGACCCAGCGCGCCTACGAGATCAACAGCAAGGCGATCACCACGTCCGACCAGATGCTGCAAAAACTGTCGCAGCTGTAAGCCCCCAGGAGATTATTCATGAAGCCTTTCCTCATCGTTTCCCTGCTGGCGCTGGCCGGTTGCGCCGCCACCCCAAGCTCGATCGTGCAGCGGCCCACCAGCGCGCGTCCCCTCATGGCCGAGCAGAGCGCGCCCGCCAACGGCGCCATCTACCAGAGTTCCCAGTACCGTCCGCTGTTCGAGGACCGCCGCGCGCGCCACATCGGCGACATGCTGACCATTAACATCATCGAGAAAACCTCGGCCGTGAAAGCCGGCGCCAGCTCGGGCAACAAGTCCGGCTCGGCCAGCTTCGCCGCGCCCGGCGTGATCAAGGGCGTGTTCGGGGCCAGCGTCGGAGTCGAGGGCGCCAACAAGTTTTCCGATTCGGACAACCAGAGCGCCAGCAACACCTTCACCGGCACCATTGGCGTGACCGTCACCGAAGTGCTGCCGAACGGTAACCTGATCGTGGCCGGCGAGAAGCAGGTTGCCATGAACAAGGGCGTCGAGTTCATTCGCTTCTCCGGCATGATCAGCCCCGACAACATCGGCACCGGCAACACCGTCTCGTCGACCCAGGTGGCCGATGCGCGCGTCGAATACCGCACCAACAGCCAGATCGACCGCGCCGAAGTGACGGCGATGGTGTCGCGTTTCTTCCAGTCCCTGCTGCCATTCTGATCGGAATATTCATGCGTGCATTCCTGAAAACCGCTGCCCTGGCTTTGTCGCTGACCCTGCTGCCGCAGGCCGTCCAGGCCGAACGCCTGAAGGACCTGACCACGATCGCCGGCGTGCGCCAGAATCAGCTGAGCGGCTACGGCATCGTCGTCGGCCTCGATGGCAGCGGCGACCAGACCACCCAGACCCCGTTCACGGTGCAGTCGATCGTCTCGATGCTGCAGGCCAAGGGCGTGAACATGCCGCCCGGCACCAGCCTGCAGCTCAAGAACGTGGCCGCGGTCATGGTCACCGCCTCGCTGCCGGCGTTTGCCCAGCCCGGCCAGACCATCGATATCACGGTCTCGTCCATCGGTAACGCCAAGAGCTTGCGCGGCGGCACCCTGATCATGACGCCGCTGCAAGGCGCCGATAACCAGGTGTACGCCATGGCGCAGGGCAATGTGCTGGTCGGCGGCGTCGGCGCCCAGGCTGGCGGCGCGCAGGTCCAGGTCAACCATCTGTCGGTGGGCAAGATTTCGGGCGGTGCCACGGTCGAGCGCGCCGTCGCCTCGAACCTGGGCGAGAATAACCAGATCCGACTGGAACTGAACACTACCGACTTTTCCACCGTGGCCCGGGTGGTCGAAGCGATCAACAATCATTTCGGCCCGGATATCGCCACCGCGCTCGACGGGCGCGTGATTCGCGTGCGCTCGCCGTCGTCGAGCGACCAGCGGGTCGCCTTCATCGGCATCCTGGAAGGGCTGGAAGTGAACCCGTCCAAGCTGGCCGCCAAGGTCATCATGAACGCCCGTACCGGCTCGGTGGTGATGAACCAGACCGTGACCCTGGACACTTGCGCGATTTCGCACGGCAACCTGTCTGTGACGATCAGTTCCGATCCGCAAGTGAGCCAGCCGGGGCCGTTCTCGGGTGGCCAGACCGTGGTCACCCAGAACACCCAGGTCGAAGTCAAGAAAGACCCGGGCAAGGTGGTCATGGTCAAGGGCGGCGCGTCGCTGGCCGAAGTGGTCAAGGCCATGAATGCCATCGGGGCCTCGCCGCAAGACTTGCTCTCGATCCTGCAGGCGCTGAAAGCGGCCGGATCGCTGCGCGCCGAACTCGAAATCATCTGAGGACGCCATCATGATCGGCCCATCGAACGACCTGAGTAGCAAGCTTGCCCTCGACACCAATGCCCTGGGCGGGCTCAAGCAGTCGGCCAAGGCCGGCTCCCCGGAGGCGCTGAAAACGGCCTCGACCCAGTTCGAGGCGATGTTCATCAACATGATGATGAAAAGCATGCGCGACGCCACGCCCCAGGGCGAAGGCATGCTCGACAGCCAGCAAACCAAGACCTTCACCACCATGCTCGACCAGCAGATGAGCCAAAACCTGGCCAAGCGCGGGGTCGGCCTGGCCGATGTGCTGATCCGCCAGCTGACTACCCAGACCGCCAATGCGCAGGCGCTGGCGATCAACGGCGATGTGCTGGCCCAGCCGGCCCAGCCGATTCCGATTGCCGGCGACCAGCCCGCCAGGCGCATCGCCATGCCGCCGGGGCGCGATGCCGGCGAAATGGTCAAGTCCCCCGGCGCGCTGCTCACGCCGGCGGCGCCATCGATGCCATCGACGCCATCGGTGCCGGGCGTGAGCGCGAGCGGGCGGCCGCAGTCGCCGCACGTGCGCGCCTTCCAGGAAAAACTCGGCGCCCATGCCGACGAAGCCTCGCGCGCCACCGGCATTCCGGCCAAGTTCATGCTGGGCCAGGCCGCGCTCGAATCGGGCTGGGGCAAGCGCGAGATCCGCAATGCCGACGGCGGCACCAGCCACAACCTGTTCGGCATCAAGGCCGGCCCTGGCTGGACTGGCAAGGTTGCCACGGCGGTCACGACCGAGTATGTCAACGGCAAGCCGCAGACCCGGGT
This sequence comes from Massilia scottii, assembly GCF_030846495.1. Lineage (NCBI taxonomy): Bacteria > Pseudomonadati > Pseudomonadota > Betaproteobacteria > Burkholderiales > Oxalobacteraceae > Massilia > Massilia scottii. The sequence goes on from NZ_JAVCWM010000007.1 coordinate 320,320, forward strand.
CGAGAAATTCCGCGCCTACGATTCGTATGCCGACAGTTTCAAGGATTACGCCAAGCTGATCACGAATAACCCGCGCTACGAGAAAGTGCTGGCCAATGCCCAGGATGCGGCCGGATTCGCCCAAGGCCTGCAAAAGGCCGGCTACGCCACCGATCCCCTGTACGCGGCCAAGCTGACCAAGATTATCCAGCGCAATCTGGCCTGACCGGGCCTGGGCGGCCGGGCCTGGCCCGGCTCGGCCTGGCCCGGCTGGCTCAAGTTTCTCCAGAATCTGCCGTAGATAGAGTTATTCAAGGAAAGAAACCACATCATGTCTGGAAATCTCCTCAACATCGGCAAGACCGGTCTGTTCGCAGCGCAAGTGGGTTTGTCCACGACCGGACACAATATCGCCAACGCCAATGTGGCTGGCTACAGCCGCCAGACGGTGGTCCAGGCAACCGGCATCGCCCAGGGCTATGGCTATGGTTTCATGGGCAGCGGCACCGAAGTGGAGCAGATCAAGCGCTATTCGGACAGTTTCCTGAATGGCCAGGTGCGTTCCGCCCAGACCCAGGTCAGCTCGTTCAACGCCTTTTATGCCCAGATCAGCCAGGTAGACAACCTGTTGTCCGACACCACGTCGGGCCTCTCGCCAGCGCTGCAGGATTTCTTCAAGGGCGTGCAGGACATGGCCTCGAACCCGTCCTCGGCCGCGTCGCGCCAGGCGGTGCTGTCGAACGGCGAATCGCTGGTGTCGCGTTTCCAGGGCATCAACGACCGCCTGACCGAGATCCGCCAGGGCGTCAACAGTGAAATCACGGCCAAGGTCGGCGTCATCAATTCCTACGCCCAGCAAATCGGCCAGCTCAACGACAAGATCGCCCAGCTCAGCACCGGTACCGGCAACGAGCCGAACGACTTGATGGATGCGCGCGACCAGCTCATCGCCGACCTGAACAAGGAAGTCAAAACCACTGTCACGCGCGGCAACAACAATAGCCTGACGGTCTCGATCGGCAGCGGCCAGCCGCTGGTGGTGGGCAACAAAGCCTTCCAGCTGGCGGCCACCACCTCGCCGACCGATCTGAGCCGGGTCCAGGTCGGCCTGGTGACCGGCAGCAAAGTCACTGTGCTGGCCGACAGTGCGCTCTCAGGTGGCGAACTGGGTGGCCTGATGGAATTTCGTTCCGGCACCCTCGACCGCACCCAGAATTCGCTCGGCCGCGTGGCCATCACCCTGGCGCAAACGTTTAACGCGCAGCACCGCCTCGGCATCGATGGGGCCGGCAATCCGGGCGGCGACTTCTTCAAGGTCGGCGTGCCCGTGGTGGGGCGCAATATCAACAATGCGGTCGGCAGCACCACCGATGTGCAGGCCGCCATCGTCGACCCGAGCGCGCTGACCCAGAGCGACTACAAGGTCAGCTACGACGGCACCAATTACATGGTGACCCGCCTGTCGGATAACAAACCGTTCCCGGTCACCCCGTTTCCGCAGACCGGCCCGCAAACCATCGATGGCGTGGCCTTCACCGTCACCGGCAGCGCGGTGGCGGGCGACAGCTTCCTGGTGCGTCCGACCATCAACGGCGCTTCGGACTTTGCGATGATGGTCAACGAGCGCAACGCGATTGCCGCGGCGGCCCCGATCAGCACCAGCCTGCCGCTCAGCAACAAGGGCACGGTTACCATCAGCGAAGGCAATGTCGACGCGGCGTACCTGACGCCCGGCAATGCGCTGACGGCGCCGGTCAACCTGACCGTGGGCGGCACTCCGGCCGGCCTGTCGGGTTTTCCTGCGACTCAGGCCGTGACCGTCACCACGAATGGCGTGGCGACCACCTATCCGGCCGGCACCCCCTCGATTCCCTTCACGGCGGGCGCCAACTACAACTTCGGCGGCGTCAACCTGAAGTTTGCCGGCACCCCGGTCGCGGGCGACACCTTCACGGTCAGCCCGAATACGAATGGCACGGCCGACAACCGCAACGCGCGCCTGCTGGGCAACCTGCAGACCAAACCGATCCTGGATGGCGGCAAGGCCACCTACCAGTCGGCCTACGCCGAGCTGGTCAGCTTTGTCGGCAACAAGACGCGCGAAGTGCAGGTCAACGGCCAGGCTGGCGATACCCTGCTCAAGCAGGTCACGGCGGCCCAGCAGGATGTCTCGGGCGTGAACCTGGACGAAGAAGCGACCAACCTGCTCAAGTACCAGCAAGCCTACCAGGCGGCCGGCAAGGTGATGCAGATGGCCAGTACCTTGTTCGATACGGTTCTGTCGATCAGTCGTTAATCAATGTCAATGTAATTGAGCAGTTCAGTCGAGGGAAACAGCATGCGCATCAGCACAAACACCATCTACGCCAACGGCATCGGACAGCTCGGCAGTTTGCAGAGCCAGCTGGCCAAGACCCAGATGCAGCTGTCGACCAACCGCCGCCTCGTGACGGCCGCCGACGATCCGGTCGCGGCCGCGCGCGTGCTCGAACTGACGCAGTCGGCCTCGGTCAACGAACAGTTCAAGGTCAACCGCATGAACGCCAACAGTTCGCTGGGACAGGTCGAAGGCGCGCTCACCAGCGCCACCACGCTGATGCAGGAAATCCAGCGCCTCTCGGTGTACGCCGGCAATGGCTCGCTGACGCCGCCCGACCGCGAAGCGATCGCGATCGACCTCGAATCGCGCATGCAGGATTTGCTGGCCGTGGCCAACACCGAAGATGGTGTGGGCGGCTACCTGTTTGCCGGCCACCGCGCCAACACCCAGCCGTTCACCCAGACCGCCGCCGGCGCCCAGTACAACGGCGACCAGGGCCAGCGCCAGTTGCAGGTCGGCTCGTCGCGCACGATGCCGGTGAGCGAAACCGGCAATGTCATCTTTGAGCGCAACATGACCGGCAACGGCGACTTCCAGACGCGCGCCGCGCCTGGCAACACCGGTTCGGGCCTGATTTCGCCGGGCACGGTGACCGACAAGGCGGCCCTGACCGGCCACAATTACAGCGTGACCTTCGCGGTGACGGCGACCACGCCGCCGGTGACGACCTACATGGTGACCGATACCACCACCAACGAATCGATTCCGCGCCCGCCGGCGGTGGCCACGCCGCAGCCGTACAAGTCCGGGCAGCAGATCGCGTTCGATGGCATGGCGCTCGACGTCAAGGGCGAACCGGCCAATGGCGACAGCTTTACCACCGAACCGAGCGTGAACCAGTCGGTGTTTACCACCATCACCGATCTGGTGGCGGCGCTGCGCCAGCCGACCATCGGCGCCGGCGGCAAGGCCCAGCTGGCCAACAGCCTGAGCGTGGCCAATGCCAACCTCGGCTCCTCGCTCGACAACATCCTGTCGGTGCGCGCCTCGTTTGGCTCGCGCATGCAGGAACTCGATTACCTCGACAGCGCCGGCTCGGACCGCGACATCCAGTACCAGACCGCCATGTCGAACCTGCAGGACCTGGACATGGTCAAAGCCCTGTCGCAGTTCGCGCAGCAGCAGACTTCGCTTGAAGCGGCGCAGAAATCGTTCAAGATCATGTCGGGGTTATCGCTGTTTAATTACATTGGCTAGTGTTTGCTGAACATGGGGCGACAGCCCGTCGATCCCTGTGGGCCTGTTCACCGGCTGTAGCCAGCCGGATTGCATCCGCAGAAACCTGTATCGAAGCGCGTAGCAGGATGATTGCGGATGTCTTTAGCCGCTAAAAAAAAAGCCGCACCGGAACCCGCGCGAAGCAGCAGCGGGTTGGGGACGGCTTTTTTGTTTAATAGAGAAGCGCTGGGAAACGAATGATCCAGATAAGCATGAGCCCGTGCCCGTTTGTCGAACCTGACCCCGTTTCCTTGCGTATGCGTAGAGTTTTATAATCCCGTGTCCGGATTTAGGGTTCCTGTATTGTAAATTCTTTAGAGCCCCCTGAACCTGGGCCAGAAGCAAGTGCTAAATACGAGGCTCCCGGAATCAAGGGTTTCGCTTTTGTTGTCTCCGAAAAATCACTTGGCGTTATGCCATAGCTAACCTGTTTAACTTCTAAAGCACTCCCGGGCTCCAGTGTGAATGCCCAGAGCGGATTCTTGTAATCCCACTGACCATTCTTCTTTTCCACAACAAAAAAATCATTGAGCTTAACGCTGCTTTCGGTTCCAAATAACGGATTTTTTCGCAGAAATTTGAAGGAAATTTCGTTGTTTTTTAAGTGATTGACATAAACTTCAAATTGGAATGAAAAGCCTGCAACGGAAAATGCAATAATTAAACAAATTAAAATTCGAGGAGCTTTTTCCATCGCCGCCTCCAATATGCTATAAATCTTATTTATTGCACTTTCCAAAATTCTTTTCGTTTGAAATATTTTAAAAGTTCGCAATTCTTCCAGGCATTCCCTGTAAAGCTGGAAAGTAGTCTGATAAAAGTTTGGCTTGTTGTCCGTAGCGATAAGCATCAAAAGATTTGTCTGGATCAAGTTTATATATGTAGGTATCACTACGCATTCCTTCTGTTGCAGCTTTCATCCAGCTACACGTTGGGTCATTTTAATGTTGATATACATGGCCGACTTCATGAGCAAGCCATACTCGCGCTATTGAACTTCAATTTGAAAAATCAGAGTGGTACCCGGATGATGGAAAATTAATTGCATTGCCGATCGTAACGGAATTCTCGTCGAGATCGGCGCGCAAGCATGCGCGTCAAGTCCGCTTGATAGAAACTTTCATAGAGATTTTGATCCGCAGATAGGCCGGCATATCTAAGGCGGCCCGACTGGGTTGCGCCTGGCATTATGTCAGTTTTCATGCCTGGCCCGATGGACGAATTGGTGGCACGCGTACATCTTTCTTATATGGCAAGAAAAAGACTTTAGAATGGTCTATTTTATCTAAGGGTCAGCCACTGTCCGTTATTAGGCTTGATTACGTTCTTTGTCGCGTATTCGCTTCAGATTACGCAATGCCGTCTCACGCCAATCTTCATCTTTCATTTCCTTTATACGCAGCTCCAGTATCGCCATAAGCTCATTGTCCACAGCTACGTCATATGTGTCGAGCTGTTGCATTTCGTGCAGGGCATAGCTGATATCGCGAACAGTTAAATCATCTGTAGTCTTTGATAGTTTCTTTTTCAATAGAGCTACTCCATACGCCCCCTCGGATGCGAATAATGAGGCAAATTCCAATCGAGGTGGATGTGTACCCTGACTAGCGCAGATGAGTACATCATACTTCTTTTCCAAAGAAAATTTTACGAATTCCTGTTCCGCCCGAGTTATATCATGGAAAAATTTGTAACCAACGCTTGCGCAATGCCCTTCGATTGAGGCAGTGGACGTGCAATTTAGTTGAGTTAAGGCCAATAGAATTATTGATCCTGTTTTAGTTTTTTTTGCCATCCTTTGCAAGGGCATGGGCTACCTCCACTCGTCGATAATTTCGCCTTAATTCGATCTGTCATCTTATAGGCCGGTTTTTCGTATTTGTTTTTTCGTACCCATTACAAGCAGTTTCCAACCGTAAGGGAATAATGTCATTCGTTTTCGATACTCGCCCACGTGAACAAGTTCATGCCCCAGTATGGGAAGGGCTCGGAGCCGGGTTGGGAGAATTAATCAGCGCTTTCCTAGGGCAGGGTGGCAGTACTGGGGACTGCTCCGTGCGATCTCGATCCGCCCTGGAAAAAACGTCTTCCAATCGTTCTTTACCATCCAGGACAGCAAGTATCCGTTCACGGGTGTCTGACAATCTATATTTTCCTCCTACTTCCATTACGTTGCCGCTATTCGCAACGAATTGAGATCCAACGTCCGATACAAACGCTACAAAATATTCACCCACATCGAGGCGCGTCCCACAGCAAGCGCCAGTAGCAAACTTGATCTTTTCAGGAAGTTTTTTAGCTCCGCGCAGGCGCTCGATGGTTTTTATCTGACCTATTATTTCCGTCCCAGTGCGCTCATCGTCACTGTTGAGCTTTACCTTAGCTTGGGTCAAGCGAAAGATAAATACGTCTTTCGCGTTGCGCGCCGACTCTGTATCAAGTGGCGCAAACGCACATGTGCACGCCTGAGCAGCACAGGAGAATGTCAGAATCCAGGCAAGAAGAGCAGATTTAATCATTGAATTTACTTTCATTGAAATGGTCAGTCATGTGTCGTCGTGATTGCTCATGCGGGGCAAGATCATTCCCATCTCACGCAGCGTGCGCCGCTCGTCCTCGGAGAGCTCCAGATGTTTCATCGCTCAACTCCTGCTGCATTGCCAATTCGACTTTGACAGCAAAAATAGGCAGACTACTTAGCAGAAGCTCTATTGATCCTACGTATACGCTCTGCGCCAACTCCAGCCCTTTTACTTCCGAAAATAGTCAGTAAGTATTTTTGTGGGTAGAGTCAACACACATCGCAATAATTTTTTGCTTTTTAGGGTCTGGGGCATTTCGTTCATTCCGTTGAAAACATTCGACAATATTAGTGTTTAAGCGCTTGGCAATTTTCAACGATGTATTGCGGTAATGGCAACGCATCCAAACTTTACCATTTTCCATATCTGACAACTTCCAAAACGCGACGTCATCCTTATTCATGGGCAGTAGAGTTTGTTCAAAACCACTACTGTTTGGACCAAGTTGGCCAGTAATGATATCCAATCCTGTCAAATCATGTGTTTGCGTTTTTGATAAAATTATCCAATCAGGCAATAAGGCACTAAGCTCTGGACTCGTTGTTATGTTGGCCGGACACGTTTGCGCCAACCCGATACGACAAAAAAACAAAACATTAATCATAATAAATGAAATATTTTTCATTTTTTCTTCTTTGGAAAAAGTATGACGTTATAGTCCTTGGCGTTGTTGCTAGGCGTCGGATTGGTAGCGTTTACAGGAATTAAATGGCGAGCCCGAATCTGATCATCTGGCACAGTTTTATACTGCTCAACAATAATTATTCCTCCATTCTTATCTTTTGCGGTATAGAGCAATGCACCGTGCTGTCCAGTGTCATTCGTGTCAAATTTCCCTGCTTTGTTGAAGTTGCCTACGGCAGTTCCAGGGGGGGTATTCTTATCGACAATTGGTCCCTGTCGCCACTCTTGGCTTGATCGGCCACCACCTACTGTTTGCTTAACGAGTTCGACACATTCTGCTTTTCCATCTTTATTTTTGTATGTTTCTTCACCTACCAGTAATTTGTAGTCCTTGTAGATTCTTGATTCGTATCCAGGCCCCCAGTTGAAGGTTTGCGAAGAATTGAGACCGTAGGGATCAGAATAGAACAACGGGTTTCCTTCGACATAGGCATAGGTATTGACGCCACCACCCAGCCCAATGGGGTCCGACTGGATATAACGTCCAGTCTGCGGATCGTAATCCCGATGATAGTTGTGAAACAAATTCGTACTCCGGTCGTAGTACTGGCCAGGCATCCGCAAATTGAACGTAAAGGTGCCTGATCCGCTGAAAGATTCGGTCGGCGGTGTCAGCCCGAACGGATCACCATTGTCCCAGCGCCAGACAATCTTGTTGTCGAGCGTGCGCGTAATCATCCGGGGAGTTCCCAGATGATCGGGATGAATATGGAACACGTTAATCGCCGTGTTTTGGGCGGGTGCCGTACCCGTCACTGTCTGCGTCAGCACAGCCACCGGAAGGTTGCCCAGGTACACCGTATCGCGCGTTACCTTGCCGTTGAGATAGCTGTACTCACCTACCAACTGTCCTTGTTCGTCATAGACGAATATACCACCACCGTAAGTCTGAAATACACGCTGATCCAGGCCGTTGAACAGCTGGTGGGTGGTGACGGCACCATTCTGGTTCCTGTACGGGCGGCCCCGGCCGCTATAAGTGACGACGTGCGTGCCATCCGTCATCAGATCACCCGCGCCGTTATAGAGATTTGCCTTGGCCGGCCCCGGGCCGGTGGTCGCACTCAGCTTGTTGCTGAGCGGGTCGATGGTGTTCGTATAGCTGTTCGCTCCGAACCCAGCCTTGATGCGGTTACCGCTGGCATCGTAGGCGTAGGTCTGGCTGGTGCCGTTGCCGTTGTAGCTGGTCAGGCGATTCAACTCGTCGTACCCAAAGGTCTGGTTCAGGCTGGCAGGGCTGGGCGCCGTTCCTGTGCCGGTATGGGTGTATCCCTTGATACGGCTGGCAGCATCGTAATTGAGCGTGCGTACAATGCCGTTCGCCGAAGGGCTTCCCAAGGTATAGCTGCTGATCCGGCCATCGAGATCGTAGCTGCGCACATGCGCGTACTCGTTTGCTGAAACGCTATTGCCCCATGTCCAGCCGGTGGTGCCGCCAAACGGTGCGTAGGTGATATTGTTCAGCAAAACAATGTTTTCGGTGCCCGTGCCGGTACCGTTGGCTAGCACCGGGTTCAGCGTGATGCTGGTGACCTGGCCTTTACCGTTGTAGCCATAGTTAACG